>JANMIG010000004.1:0-158739 GCA_031375675.1 Chitinophagales bacterium | reverse complement strand
TGTATAACTTTATACTCATTAATAATCATGGCATGGGGGTAGTTTGGTCACTACAATTTTTACCCATGTCATGGTTATTTCAAAGAACTTTTTATCTACAGGTGTTGATAATCAACCTATAAGACACAAAACTCACGTTATATTTACGTTATGAAAGCAATTGTAATTCAACCTAAAAATAGCAGCGAATACAAGTTCATTGCTGATCTGTTAAAAAAACTGGGGGTAGGTGCTTCTTCAATAAGCTCCGAGGAGCTGGAAGACATTGGTATGTCAAAGCTATTAAGGGATACTGATAAATCTCAAAAAGTAACACGGGCTTCAATAATGAAGAAACTGTCTGCCTGATGAAAGTGGAGTTTTTAAAGAAATTTTCCAAAAACAATATCCACTGGTCGGTGTCCTCACCGAACGGAATTATTTTTGGTGCCGATAGTCAGACATGGTCGGCGGCAAACAGGTGATTACGGATTCCGAATGCCCCCGATCTGGTTTTTAACCAACGGGGAAACCCGTCGGTGAAGTAAACTACCTAGTACCCAATACCCTGCTGCTCCGCAGCCAATTCAAGAAAAAGATACACCTCATTAAGATTATACACCCTCGAAATCGCTTGCTTTTCTGCGATGCTCAAAAACTTTTCGGGCTGCTTTATTTTGCGGGAAAAAGCCGACTGGCTGCAGCCCAGTACTTTCTCTACCTGCTCTTTGTACCTTTTAGCAATGCCATTTTCCAGACTATCGCCGAAGTTTTCCAGCGGTTGGGGATTGTTTCGTTTACCATAATTATTATTTCTATTTACCACAAAGAGAATGGTTGTACCGTTATAAGCGGCCAATAAACGGGCATGTAATATAACCAGTGGTTATATGGTATAAGTTGACGGTATTTTTATACCTTTAAGCATAAAATACTACATTGTGAACATGAAGGAAAAAGTAATAGCCAACATTAAAACCATCAGGGAAAGTAAAAACCTGAAAGCCGAATTTTTGGCCACGCACCCGGGCATAAGCCAGCCCGCCTACAGCAAAAAAGAAACCGGCGAAAACGATTTTACCCTGCCCGAGTTGATAAAACTGAGCGATGTGCTGGAAGTACCATTAGTAAAAATTATTGATTTGGATTTGGCGAGGTTTATATAGCAATAGCATTTTTACGACCAATCAAGTGCTACAGGTGTTGTTGAGCATCAAACAGTGAGTGCTGAGGGATATTTAGTAGCGATAGAAACTCAAAAGCAGGAGATTGTTTTTTTACGGGAGCAGGTGAAAGTGCTTACATAGGCGCTGGCCGGGAAGGGGTGAGGATAAAATATTAAGTAAAATGATTTGACATTTATGAGGCGTAACTAATTTATTAAAACCAGAATAGACAGCTCCTAAACAATGAAATAATATAAATGGATGAGAAGCAGATATTAATAAAACTAAAGGCACATAAGAATTTTGTTGATAGTAATAAAGCAAGAATGATACCAAATCTTAGTATACATGCTATTGAATTCGATGATTTTGTAGAGCCATTTGAAAAATACAGGAAAGAGCTTGTTTTGGTTAACCCTGACCTTTATGGCGATTTTAAACCAAAGCCTTATGGTTCGGCTTATACCAATGATAATTACTATTATGTTTGGGGTCTATCAATCTTGTCTGAAAATATTCAATACCTTATAGATATTTCTCCGGAAGAGTCAATAATAACAGAAAAAGAATTTAATATTACCACGGAAGGGATTTTTTTTGCCGGGCAATATTTTGATGCATTTATAAAAATTGCAGAGATTTTAACTAAAGCTAAATCAGAAATAATTTTAATCGATGGGTATATTAATGAACAATTTCTTAGCATCTTTACTACAGTCAGTGATAATGTAAGAATTAAAATTCTAACGAAATCAAGTACCGTTTCAGTAGATACAGGGATTATTATGTTCAATAAGCAATTTGCAAAAAATAGTAAAGTAATAGAGTTAAAAGTATCAGGCGATTTCCATGATAGATTTGTAATTATCGACAGAATTGATTTCTATCATTTTGGCGCCTCATTAAAGGATGCAGGTAATAAAGGATTTATGTTCTCAAAAATTGAAGAGCCTGTGATTCGAAAATCATTATTAGCTGAGTTTGATGATAAATGGTAAAAATAGAATCTATAAGCTAATAGAAGATTATTCTAAGGGATTCATCAACCCAATATTTTAGAACTGAAAAAATATTCTTTTTTGATTCCTTATATTAGAATAAAGAGTCGGTAGTTTTGCTAGTGCTACTATAATGAAATGATAGTTAAACCACTTACATAAAATGGCGGTATGAAAGAGAAAATAAAAACAAATTTTACTTACTTATTTCTTTTTTTCTTTTTATCTTATTTGACATTTTTTTGTATCAAAATACTAACTTTTCTTTGGGATTCAATAGGTAGTGCAAAGCAAAGCCAAATCTATTTAGACTCAGTCTGGTTTTTAGGCGTCATTTGTATTGTAGTGGTTTTCATAAAAAGGAAGGGTATTAATCCGATTGTTTTTTTGACCTATTTAGTCGCATTTGGTTTAATTGCTTATTTTATTACTGTCATCTTATCATTTATAACAAGATTTGATAAATTAGAAATTATTACACGAAATTACATAGGGACTTATGGTGTTTCGGAGGAAAGTAGCAGCTCTGGTGAAGGGACTATTACTGCTCATAAAAAAACTTTTGTTTTTAATATAACTGATGACAGGTACAAAAAAGAGATACTTGAATTAAGCGAAAATTTTAATGAAGGAGCTGATTCTAAGAAATTCATTTTTTGGCAAACTGCACTTGCAAATGGATTTACTCCTAAATATATTAAAAGATATGAGTGTTGTGGGAATTTTTCCAATCATTTAGAGTTGTATCTCACTGTTGGGCCTTTAGCAATAATTGAGTGCTTAATAAATTCTTTAACATCTGCTTTTTTACTGCTTTTTCTGCCCTTAATTGGATTATTGTTTAATAAAAAACTTTTCTTTAGTGATTATCAGAGCTTATTAGATATTTTTAAAAGGCTTGAAAATTCGATGAGTTCCGGAAGATGAGTTCCGCCCTACTTAACAGTTGTTCGCCGAGGCGTCTCGCCTGTGCCTCAAAATAAGCGCCGCCCAAAAACAGCTAAACCTACACCCCACACACATTCCGGTCGGTGAGGACACCGACCAGGGTGTAGGAAAAAGCCGGTTAGTACCGGTCGGCACCTGGCCTTGCGCAGCTTGGGTCGGTCAGACCGCAGCCAACCACCCTCCACAACAAAAAATCTAGCTCCTGCACATTACCTTCTGAGCGAAGCCCCATGTGCTGACGCACCTGCGGCTACGTACAGACATAGGGGGCATTTGTTTAGCAACAAAAACCTACCGTAACTCACATTCCATTCGGTACAAACAACTACAAGGGTAATAACCGTTAAACAACGGCTCCAAAAACCGTTCATTCACTCCTGCTCATCAGTAACCGGAGCCATAGCTTTACAGCTAATCATAAAAAACAAAATAGCATGCAAACAAAAAAGGACAGAACACAGGATTTCTATTTTTGTCAGTACACTTGTTTTTATTATAGTGCCAGTAGTAACCCCTGGGAGGCGGCTTATATCAACTGCTTTAACGAAAACGAAAAGCAGGTGGGCCGTATTGTTTTTACATACGATGGCATTACTCCGCCACTTGACCAGCACAATCGTATTGACCCGGCTAACAGTACTACCGGCCCTGATGGAATGGCGGTCATTTACTACCCTCTTTCCAGGTACAACGATGTGGTAAATCAGCTTCGCTATGCAGTAAACAGGAATTATTGTGATTGTAACCAGCATGGCAACTCAAAAGAGCCGCACAATATGCCGTTTGAAAACCAAACACTATACATATCGGTAAACAAAACGATGAACATTTGGGCCATTTGCAATAATCTGCGTGTGGTGGCCGGTGCACAGTACCATGCGTAAAACGGTGCATTATTCAGTCATTTCACCCGGACTTACTCCCTGAGCCGGGTGATTTTTATACCCAAACCACACAATCAGCACATTAGCATAACTTGTGCCGCCAAAGCGGTATCGTTAAATCAGCACATCAATTTTGTCATTCCCCAGTCATTTTTAAACTTTCAATTTTGCAGCAAGCAGCAGCTCAGCCACACAGGTAGTCATATACACAACCAAAACATTGTATATGAAAACTTTTTTAATTCCGGTAGCTGCCCTGCTGCTTTTTGCCTGCAAGGGCAAACCCGCCGAAGTAGGAGAGGTAGATGCCTGGGTACCCGTGTACAGCCCCAAGGCAGATGCAGAGCGCATCAGCAATGCCAGCCCCCAGCCATTTGTAAACGGCGGAAAAATTGCCACACTGGGCAACACGCTTTTCCAGGTAGAGCAGGATAAGGGCATCCACATTATTAATATCAGCAACCCCGCTGCACCGGTAAAAACAGGCTTTATCAATATTGCATTGTGCCGTGAGCTCACACTCAAGGGCAATTACCTGTACACCAACAATATGGCCGACCTGGTAGTGCTGGACATCAGCAACCCCGCCAATACCCCCGTTACAGCCCGCATCAGCAATGCCTTTCCCGACCTGGGAGTGCAGTTTCCACCCGATGCTGTCACTGGTACTTATTTTGAATGTGCCGATGCTGCCAAAGGGGTGGTCATACGCTGGGAACTGAAAAAAATTACTAACCCCAAATGCCGCAGATAATGAAAACAATACAAATACTCTATACCGCTATTATCCTGCTGATTGCCGCAGGTTGCAAAAAGTCATCCGATGTTGCTACTTCCGGCTCCGCCAATGGCTCACTTACCCGCTTTATTACCGTGGGCAATTACCTGTATGTGGTCGACAACAGCAGCCTCAAAACCTATAGCATCATCACCCCCTCAACGCCCGTTTTTAAATCAAGTACCCCCGTAGGCTTTTCAATCGAAACCATTTTTTCTTACCAGGATAAACTGTTCATCGGCTCCGCCAATGCCATGTTTATTTACAGCATAAGCAATCCTGAGCAGCCGCAAAAATTGTCAGAAACCATTTATTTTCTCCGTGGCAGGGACCCCATCGTGGCATTTGACTCGGTAGCTTATTCCACCGTACGCAGCTTTGGCATTGGCAACGGCGTACTCAATGTGTTCAACATCAAAAATATCAGCCAGCCCGTTTTGGTTACAAGAGAAATTATGACCAATCCTTATGGCCTTGGTGTAAAAGATTCGGCCCTGTACGTATGCGATGGTGCGGCGGGGTTAAAAATGTACAATATCAATAACCCCTATCAGCCGTCAATCCGGGGCAGTTTTAGTTTACCAGAAATCATATACGATATCATCCCGCAGGGCAATATCCTGCTTTGTTACATACAGGGAGGTATCTGTTTACTGGATATCAGCAACCGGTTCAGTCCCGTGATTATGGCCAAACTAAAAAACTGATACCCTGATGCTGATACTGAAAAGTTTTATCGGTGCTTTACTGCTTGTATGTATTGTGCCCGCAATGGCGCAAAAAAATTCCATTATAATAACCTGGTTGCCCACTGCATCCATTGAACCCGATGCAGGGTTTACTGCCGGCGTGGAATACGGGCTGAGCAACAGGTGGAGTGTGCTCAGCGATGCAGGCATCATCTTTTACTCCCCTGGTGAAAACACTAATGACAACAGCCGGGATGGCATTTTGGGCTATAAATTAAAACCGGAGTTGCGCTTTTATTTTGGCGATAAAAAAATGCTGAACGGCGGCTTTGTAAGTATTGAAGGTTTGTACAAACATGTAAACTACCAGCGCTTTGATGGCCTGCCTGTTTTTGACAACCTGGGTAACCTTGCCTATACCTATTTTGGTGGCTACCGCATCATCAAAGATGTAGTTGGGTTTAACATTAAATTAGGTTACCGCTTTTATTTTAGCCCCGAAAGAAAAATTGGTATGGAGTTTTACGGCGGCTTTGGTGCCAGGCAAAAAAACTTTGCCCTGCGTGACCTGCCACCCGGCGGCAGCTTCGACCGCAGTTTTTTCCAGGGACGTTTTTTTAATACCCACTGGCGGGAAGGCGGCCTGCCCAGTACAGCGCTGGGGGTTAAATTGATCTGGCGGTTAAAATAAAAGAGAAAACAACTGTGGCCAGCCCAAAACTCATTATTTGATACCCTGTCACATTATTCAATACTCCCGGCGGGGCTCAACATATCTTTTGAGGCGGATGCGCCCGTACAGTACCCCCATCTTTGTGAAAATCATTTTTTATGAAGCAGTTACTCACCATCGCATTCGCTTTTTTTTGTATCAATGCAGCCGCACAGCGTGGCCCGCTGAAGGGCTCAGGTAAGGTTATAAACAAAGTATTTGATTATACCGGTTTTGACCGAATATCGTTGCAGGACCTTGATGGTACTATTGAGATAGAAGCCGGCAAAGATTTTTCCATTACTGTTGCTATAGATGATAACCTGGAAAGTCTGCTGCGGGTAAGCGACAATAATGGCAAACTGAGCGTATCGCTGGCCGGCAACAACAACAACCGGATGTACATTGAAGACACGCATATTAAAGTGATGATTACCCTGCCACAGTTAGCAGCATTGGAGCATGATGGCAATACCGGGCTTACTGTGAATGGACTTTCGGGGCAACGCTTTTACCTGCGCAACGGCGGTAACGGTACAGCCCGGTTAAACGGCAGCGTTGAGGAACTGGAAATAAAAAATACCGGCAATGGCAATGTAAAAGCCCAGGAGCTGGTAGCACAGCAGGTAACCGTAAACTGCCGGGGCAATGGCAATGTATATGTAAATGCGGCAGTAAGCATTACTGCCAGGGCACAGGGCAACAGCAGTGTTATCAATAACGGCAAAGCTGACTTTAGTGCTGCCTCATCAGCATCTGGTAATGCAGGGCTGGTAAAAAAGCAGTAGCAAGCGGCAGAAAAAGCAAGACAGATATTTCACCAAACAGGGAACGGGCAGGCTGCTTTATACTCATCAGGTACCAATATACTAAGAGCCACCATAAAGGCAGCTCCTATTATCATCCGGAATAATATTTTTTATTAATTCTTCCTGTCCATATACCAGGTACCGCTGCCTGTTGGGCTGCTGCCACTTCCCCAGGTGCCGTTGGTCATTTTTCCATCATTGCTCCAGTTGGCCTGTATGGTAAACGTGTTGCAGCCTGTATAAGTGTAAGTTGCTTTAAACACATTGCCGGTAAGCGTCCATGTACCTGCAGCTTTGGTGGAGCTGGTAATATTGTCGCCATCGGCCACGGTAACCTTGCCACCTGATTCCACTACCATGGAAAAGCCATTGCTTGGGGTTAGAGCGGCGCTGCCATATTTACCCACCCACACCCTCAGCAGGATATGTTGGCACTACGGTATCGCTTTTTTAACAAGCGCTGAAAAGAGTGATTGCCAGCATTAAAGCGGCACTTGTATGGAAAACTTTGTTCAATGAAACTTTCAGAAAAATGATTTTGGTTTTTTTCGCAAAATATCATTGCAGCAACATATCCGCAATGCCATATTTGTGTTACCCTTCTATACCCCTAAACATAAAAAACTACCTGTTAGTAGTATCTTTTTGGCAGCCGTACAATGTGTATGCCGGTTAAACAGCCTAATAAAAAAACCGGGCATTGCCCGGTTCCTGTATTTTTTTTTATAAACATTCCAGCTAAAAGCCAGTTGCCAAACGAATCAGCATATCATCCCATTATCACATTATCACATTTGCTTTTCCGGCCGCATCATCGGGAAAAACAGCACATCCTGTATGGAGTGCTGGTTGGTAAGCAGCATACAGATCCTGTCGATACCAAAACCGATACCACTGGTGGGTGGCATACCATATTCCAGGGCACGTAAAAAGTCGTAATCAATAAACATGGCTTCATCATCGCCACGCTCCATCAGCTGTACCTGCTCCTCAAACCGTTCCCGCTGGTCAATGGGGTCATTCAGCTCACTGTAGGCATTGGCTATTTCTTTACCGTTGATGATCAGCTCAAAGCGCTCCACCAGGCCGGGTTTGCTGCGGTGCTTCTTGGTAAGCGGGCTCATTTCAACCGGGTAATCGGTAATAAAAGTGGGCTGTATATAATTAGCCTCGCATTTGCCGCCAAAAATTTCATCAATCAATTTGCCCTTGCCCCATTTTTCATCAGCATGTATACCCAGCTGCCTGCACACATCCCTGATGCCGGCTTCATCCATGGCACTTATGTCAAAGCCCGTATGTTCCTTAATGGCATCATACATCGTAATCCTTTTATATGGTGCCTTAAATTCAATTTCCTTATCGCCAACAGTAACTTTTGACTGGTTGTTGGTGGCAACAGCAGCCCGTTCCAGCAGTTGCTCGGTGGTTTCCATCATCCACTCATAATCTTTGTAAGCCACGTAAAACTCCAGTATGGTAAACTCGGGATTGTGTGTGCGGTCCATCCCCTCATTGCGGAAGTTGCGGCTGAACTCATACACCCATTCAAACCCGCCTACGATCAATCTTTTTAAATACAGTTCATTGGCAATACGCATGTACATGGGCATATCCAGTGCATTGTGATGCGTGGTAAACGGGCGGGCAGCTGCACCCCCGGGTATAGACTGCAGCACAGGTGTATCTACTTCCAGCGCACCTCTTTCATTTAAAAAAGCTCTGATGGCATTCACCATTTTGGTGCGTTTGATAAACACTTCCTTTACAGCAGGATTTACAATCAAATCAGCATAACGCTGGCGGTAGCGGAACTCGGGGTCGGTTACCTCATCAAATGTTTCGCCGTCTTTTTCCCTTACCACCGGCAATGGCCTCAGTGCCTTGGTAAGCAGGGTAAATTCTTTTACATGTATGCTGGTTTCACCCGTTTTGGTAGTAAACACATACCCCTTTATGCCTACTATATCGCCCAGGTCCACCAGTTTTTTCCAAACGGTTTGATACAGGGTTTTGTCTTCGCCGGGGCAAATATCATCCTGTTTGATGTAAAACTGTATTTTACCAGCCCCATCCTGCAGCACGGCAAAATTGGCTTTACCCATATCTCTTACGCTCATCACACGGCCGGCAATGCAGACATCGGCAAACTGGTCCTTGTTTTCTTCTCCCTTATAATTGTCCTTAATATAAGCCGATGTGGTATTAACAGGGTATAATGGCGCCGGATAGGCATCAATGCCCAGGTCTGCCAGTTCTTTCAGTTTATCCCTGCGTATCAGCTCCTGTTCACTCAATTGTTGCGTACTCATACTTTATTGCTTGCTTTTTTAAAAAGTGGAGCAAAGGTAATTGATAAGCAGCAGCCTGCAAAAGCGGGTAAACGCAACCTTTTTGTTAAATTTGCCAACTATCCAATTTTGGCCGCAGATTTGCATAACAACCAAAAAACCAGTAACATGATAAAGAAAATATTCGTTTTTGCTTCAATAGTTCTTCTTTTTAACTCCTGCGATGTACTATCGCAATTACCAACCGGGAAAACTGCGGGTGGCGTTTCAGAAAATGAAGCCGGGATGGGCATTAAAGAAGCATTGAGCAATGGCGTGGTAAAAGCCGTACTGCAACTGAATAAGGAAGATGGATTTTTTAAGGACCTGGTGTACAAGGTACTGCTGCCGCCGGATGCACAAAAAATAGAAAAAGCGCTGCGCAATGTGGGCCTGGGCAATATGGTTGATAAAGCTATTTTGCAGATAAACCGTGGTGCGGAAGATGCCGTGGGTACAGCCAAACCAATTTTTGTGGATGCCATTAAGCAAATGACACTTACAGATGCCATCAATATTGTAAAAGGGGGCGACACTTCCGCCACCCATTATTTCAGGGAGAAAACTGTGGCAAAATTAGTGGCTGCTTTTTTACCCGTGATAAAAAACTCATTGGACAAGGTGGATGCTACCAAATACTACAGCGACCTGGTGACCAAATACAACAATTTCCCCACTACTTTTAAAAAGCTGAACCCGGATTTACCGAGCTATGTTACTGACAGGGCCACCAACGCACTGTTCGACCTCATATCCAAAGAGGAAAAAAACATCAGGGAAAATCCCATTGCCCGTACATCGGAGATATTGAAAAGGGTTTTTGGCGGGTTGATAAAATAAAAAAAGAAATGATTTTGCATAATGGCTGGTGCAAGCACCAGCCATTATAGTATTATTTAGCTACTGGGTCAAGCAAATCATACTCGCCAATGAGTGCATCAGCAGGTAAACGCAGTAGTTTACTGAACTTTCGTATCATGGTAAGCGATAAAGGCTGTTTGTAGTTGAGTACTTTGCTGATTGTACCCTTGTCTCCGTAAGCCTTTGCCAGGTCGGCTGGCTTGTAACCAAAATCTTCCATCCGTATTTTGATTATTTCCACCGGGTCAACATCGGGCAGCTTCCACTGGCTTTTTTCGTATTGCCCGATAAGAAGAGATAGCAACATAAACTCTTTGTATGCTGCCGTCCCTTTTACGGAAGGAATAAGTTCATCGAAACGCTGTAATGCTTCGCTGTATTCCTTAGAAGTGGTGATTATAGACCATGTTAAGGCCATAGTATTAAAATCTAATTTTCAATATTTGAAAAAACAGGCAGCGCTACTTTTTGCCCGAATGCATCAATAAATTTTCCTGCAAAATCCAGCGCTTCGCCAATTACATGGTGCATATCCATATAGCGGTAAGTGGCCAGCCTGCCCAAAAAGGAAACGCCGCTGAGTTTTTCCGCATCGGCACGGTATTGCAGCAGCAACTCCTTATCGGCCGCCAGCCTTTTGGGGTAGTAGGGTATATCGTTTTCGGTTGTTTCTTTACTGAATTCTTTAAAGCATACGGTTGTATCGTGCTGCTCCCAAGGGGTAAAATGCTTGTGCTCTGTAATACGGGTATAAGGCACTTCCTCATCGCAGTAGTTCATTTGCGAAAGACCCTGGTAATCCCCATCGGCATAAAATTTTTCAAAAGTAACCGTGCGGTAGCCCAGCCTGCCATGCGCATGATTAAAGTATGCATCAATGGGGCCGGTATAAAAAACATGGGTATAAGCGCTGGTATCCATACCCGGCGTAAATTTTTTGTTAAGCGTAACCGTTATTGCCGGGTTGTCAATCATCTTTTCCATTACGGCCGAATAGCCATCTACAGGAATGCCTGTAAACGTGTTGGTATGATAATTATCGTCGTAATTAAACCTTACCGGTATGCGCTTTAAAATAGAAGCGGGCAGGGCAGTTGGTTTGCAACCCCATTGTTTTTTTGTATAGCCGTAAAAAAATGCTTCGTACAGTTCCCGGCCAATAAAATACAAGGCCTGCTCCTCAAAATTTTGCGGATTGGTGATGGAGGCATCGCCCAGTGTGGCCAAAAATTCCCTTGCCTCATTGGGGTTGAATGATTTATCAAATAGCTGGTTGATGGTTTGCAGGTTTACCGGCAGCGGATAAATTTTCCCTTTGCGGTTGGCTTTTACCCGGTGTACATAGGGTTTAAACTCCACAAAGCTGTTTACATAATCCCATATCTCTTTTTTATCGGTGTTAAAGATATGCGGCCCGTACTGGTGTACCATTACGCCGGTTTGCTCATCTCTTTTGGTATGGCAGTTGCCGCCGGTATGGTCACGCTCATCCCAAATGTCAATAGTGCAATTGATGCTGTTTACCAGCCTGTTGGCCAGTACACAGCCCGAAAAACCGGAACCAATAATCAAAAACCGATGTGCCATACAATGGGCTATTTTACTTGTTTAAATATTCTGTTGTACAAATACTGCCATATAGTGGGGTGCGACCACAACCTGCTGTCTTCAGTACCCTTTCTTGTGCTGATGGTATTGCCCAGCGCATCTGCCACCGCCTGTTTTAAAAGCGGTATGCCGGCTGCCAGTTGCAACATGGGGTAGGTTACAAAATTATCTTTTGCTGATGGCTTAACCACTGCCTGGTATAAAACTGATCCTGTGTCAATACCAGCATCTACCAAATGCACAGTTACCCCGCTGTTTTCAGCATCCTTGTTCACTAAAGCCCAGTAAGTGCCATGCACGCCCCTGTACCTGGGCGTAATACCCGCATGTGTGTTGATGAACCTGCACTGTACACTGCCCAATACTTTTTTTGAAATGATGCGGGTACCGTTTACAATTACCAGATCGGGTTGCATTTGCTGCAGCAGCGTAATCACGGCTTCATCGTTAATGGAGGGTACATGGCTTACTACAGTTGCCGGGATATCGCTGCTATCAAGCTGCAGTTCATTCAGCAATTGTACTTTTCTTTTTTTTGATGCAGCATCCAGCATCCGCACTACAATTGCCTGAAACATTACCTGCCCGGCTACGGTGATAAAACCCAGTTTTTTTATCCGCCTTTTTAAAAATTCCTTTGTGTTTACTTTTTCTTCGATAACCACTTTGGTGATGGGATACACCGCATTTATGGCATGGTACACCGCATTGGTGGAAAAGCCTTTACCGCAAAGCATCACAATTTTTTTCTCTGTCATAGGGCTGCCTCCAGTTCTTTGGCCAGTTCTGCCATGGTGCAGCTGGTAAAATTGTATTGTTTGTTCAGTACCTGGTAGTGCTGCAGCACTTTCTCCAGGAAGTTGATATTCTCCTGCTGGTTGATGCCAAAATTATGCGGGTGCCACCATAGATGGTAGGTAAGCCCGTTTTTTGCAGCATGGGTCATACTGTTTTTTATCCTTTTCAGCCTGAGGCCTTCTAAAATTTTTAACCTGGGTTTGTATTGTCTTAAAAAACGGCTGGCAGCTATATTGAATGGCTTTGACGCACTCATAAACTCATTGGAATAGCAATGATGCCCTGTTACATTAAAATAGGCATCAATCAGCCTTAATGCCCTGCGCAGCAGGGTTTCTTTATCAAAGCGCCGGGGCTCGTACAACCACGAGTGTTCATTACCCCGTATACTGGTAATGCCATAATCGCTGCATACCTGCAGGTAACCGGCATTGTACTGGTTGCGTGGAAACACGATGCTTTTAACAGTAATACCCTGTTTTTGGGCCACAGCTATGGCGGCTTTCAGGTCCTCCCTGAAATCTTCCACCGTCTGCCCTTGTTCGAGGCAGTAATAATGTGAAAAGGTATGGGTGGCTATTTCCTGGCCGGGGGTATCTTTTATCTGCCTGATTAAATGGCTGCCAAAATGATACAGGTCGGTTTCCAGCGATTCGCCTACAGTGCTGAAGTGGCCATTGTAGGGTGATAATGCTTTGTTGGTATAGCCGGGCTTTCGTGCCGGCATTCCCTCCATCATTTGCTGCTTGTTTTCAAAAAACAAAAACCCTACTGTTGCAAACGTGGCCTTTATATCGTATTTGGTGAAAGATTGCAGCATCCGGGGTATGGCTGTATGCACACCACGCAGGTGATCGCCATAGCCATCTATGGTTACCAGGTCCCTCACACCCCACATCAGTTCAAAATCAAGGGATATTACAAATTTTCCTGCCTGCTGCATTCAGTTTATTAGAATTACTTATTTGTTATGGCCGTTTTATGCCACAAATATAACAACAATGCACCTTATACCGTTTTGTTAAAGATGGCCGTATATACTTTCAGGTATTTAGCGATGGCATTGGGCAGGGCATAGAAAGCAGCGGCTCCCTCCCTGATGGCTTTTTTATCGAACGTATTGCCCTGCTGCATTTTATCAATCACTGCTGCAAATGCTGCATCGCTAAAATCATCCACCACATAGCCTGCTTTATAATCGGTTACAATTTCTGCCACATCACCCACGCCACCATTGGTAATTACAGGTATGCCCATGGCCATTATTTCGCCGTGCTTGGTGGGGGAGGAGGATATTTTTGAATAACAGGGTTTTATAAAAAAGAGGGAATAACTGCTGAAGGAGAGTAATGCCGGTACTTCGTGCCGCTTGCCCTGCCGGGTGATGATCTTTTCCGCAGGTACGCCATACTTTGCGGCGGCAGCAGTAATTTCATCGTGGCGGTGTGGTGAAATAAAGAGGAATTTAGCCTGCGGCATTTTATCGCCCAGCATTTTACAAAAACGCAGCATTTCTTCCGTAAGATACCAACCGCCAATGGAGCCGAGATAGCTGACAATAAAATCTTTCTGCCCGATATTCAGTTCTTGTTGCAGTGCGTTCCTCAGCGCCGGGTCAACAGCATCCGGATTAAACAATTCCATATCGGCACTGCAGGGTATTACCTCCACCGGGATGGGCTGATTGGGGATATGTGCCCATGTATGCATTTCCTTACGGGCGGCAAAAGTGAGGCAGGTGTTGTAATCTGCTTTTTCAACACATTCCTGCTCATGTTTTTTAAAGAACTTGTAAATGGTTTTATACACAGGGTTCTTCAGGTTCCACATGCCACCATCCACCCTTTCGTCTGCCCAAAAACCACGGATATCATTTAAAAATTTAACACCCGTTTTTTTCTTCATCCATAAAGCCACCAGCGTTGGCAGCCCTACACGGGTATGTACCATATCAAAAGGCTGCTGCTTGTGCAGCTGCATGGCTTTGCGGCGCAGGCTGAAAAAATCGTACACCGAAGATAGCACCGGCGGGCTTTTGTGATAAGGGATGGATACCCACTGTATACCGTGGGGGGCCATCAGCTTTTGCACATAATCCTTATTGGCTGCATACTTATCCGGCTTATCGCAACTGAGTATGGTGAATGAATAGCCATGCTTTGTAAGCCCGGCCAGATAAGGAATTACCTGGCTTTGCCCCAGTGGGTCGGTCATTCCGTCGTATGATATGAATAGTATTCTTTTCATGTTTGTTGTGGGTGGGTTGCACCGTTTCAATTAATAATTCCGTTCGGTGAAGACACCGACCAGGGTTCCGTTCGGTGAAGACACCGTCCAGGGTTCCGTTCGGTGAGGACACCGACCAGGGTTCCGTTCGGTGAAGACACCGACCAGGGATTCTGTTTGGTGAGGACACCGTCCAGGGTTCCGTTCGGTGAGGACACCGACCAGGGATTCTGTTTGGTGAGGACACCGACCAGGGGTTCTGTTTGGTGAGGACACCGTCCTGGATTTTGATAGTGAACAGTTCACAGCAGACAGTTGACAGGCTTTGTAAGATAGCGCTTCCCAATACCTGCAAAAATCACCCGGGTTGAAAAAATCAGCACAACTTGTGGCGCCTTAGCGGTATTATCAAATCAGCTAATCATCACATCAATTACATCCATTTTCTATACCACATCTGGAACATCAGCAGGTACCAAAACAGGCTGTTGTAATTTCTGTCTCCTGCCAAAAACCTTGTGATGATATGCTGCACCCCTTCTTTTTTAAACAATCCATGCTGTGCAAAAGCGGTTTCATTCATGTACTCGTCCACATAAAATTTCAGCTCATTACGCAGCCAGTCGAATACGGGAATACCAAAACCCATTTTTGGCCTGTCCATCATTTCCTTTGGCAGGTATTTGTGTACCACCTGTTTCAGGATGTATTTTTTTTCAGCTCCCCTCATTTTAAAATCCGGCGGCAATTGTGCGGCAAATTCCACCAGCCGGTGATCGAGCAAAGGCTCACGCCCCTCGAGGGATGTACTCATACCTGCCCTGTCAACCTTTACCAGTATATCATCCACCATATAGGTTTTGTAATCCATTGCCAGCATTTTATCCAGCTGGTTCAGCCCCTTATTCAATTCATCCTCCGAATCGTAAAAAGATGCGGGTCTTTGTGTATGACTGGCCAGCAAACTGTTTAACTGGTTGCTGGTATACACCTGCGCCAGCATATAGTCCATCATGATGCAGGCGGAGGGGTTGCCATGCCTGAGTATCTTTGAAAAACGTTCTCTTTTAATGGGTGCCGCAGTACTGCCGGATATTTTCGCCAGCAGGCTGCCGGGTATCTTATTCAGTATTTTTCCTGCAGGGCTTCTCAACCCCGACGGTATCTTTTGAATTTTTTTCAGCAGGTCGAGCGCCAGCGGGTATTTATTGTACCCTGCAAATGTTTCATCACCTGCATCGGCGCTTAATGCCACAATCACTTCCTTGCGTGCAAGCCTGCTTACCAGCGTGGTGGGTATGATGGATGAATCACCAAATGGCTCATCGCAGTAAAAGGGTATTTCGGGCAATATGTCCTGCGCTTCTTTGGTGGTGCAGTAATGCTCGGTATGCTCCGTACCCAGGTGCGCTGCCACGGCTTTGGCGTATACGGCTTCGTTGTGATCTTCTTCGTGAAAACCGATGGTATAGGTTTTCAATTTATCGGTGCGGTTGGCCTGCAGCAGGGCCGTTACGGCAGAACTGTCGTAGCCACCACTGAGGAAAACACCAACCGGCACATCGGCTACCATACGGTACTGGCAGGCGGATACCAGCAGGCGCTCAGTTTCGCTAATTGCCTCGGGCAGGCTGATATTGAGTTTGGGTTTGTTATACGCATCGTATACATCCCAGTACTTTTCTGTATGTAACTCACCGCCTGTGGCAGACAGGGTGAGATAATACCCGGGCAACAATTTGTGCGTATTGCTGAAAATAGACAATGGTGCCATGATATACCCGTACTGCAGAAACTGGTGTACAGCCTGGTGGTTGATCTCTTTTTTAAACCCGGGATGCTGGTGAAAGCTTTTGAGTTCGGATGAAAAAAGAAACAATCCCTGGTGCCAGTAATAATACAATGGTTTTACGCCTGCCCTGTCACGGAAGCAAACCAGTTCTTTTGTTTCGGTATTGTAAATAACAAAGGCAAACATGCCAATGAAGCGGCTGATCATTGCTGCGCCCCACTGCTCCCAGGCATGCAGCACCACTTCTGTATCGGAGTGGCTCACAAACTGGTGCCCCAATTTTTCCAGCTCAGCCTTTACTTCTGCAAAATTGTACATTTCTCCGTTGAAGATAATGCACCAGTGCTTGTACCACATGGGCTGCCGGCCTGCTTCGCTCAGGTCAATAATGGAAAGCCGGCGGTGGCCAAGCCCTACCTGGCTGCTGCTTAACTGGAAAAACTCGTACCCGCTGCCATCAGGGCCGCGGTGCTCCAGCACATCGGTACATTTTTGTAACACCTCCCTGGAAGATGCGTTATTAAAATCTATAAATCCTGAAATACCACACATGAATCATTTTTTTATCTCTGAAAGCAGCCACAGGCTTATTTAAACGCTGTTACTGCATAGATAATTGTTTTTGGGGAATAATTCAGCGTTTTTAGCGCCAATCAGCAAAAATAATGCTATCCTGTTTTGCCCCGCTGCCAGGTTGATGGAGGGCGGCCATGAAGCTGTTGCTCAGCCATTCAGGGCCTCACTGTATATATGCCTCAACCCCTCAATATGTTTGGGCAATGTAAAGTTGTTCACCGCCCTTTGCTTTGCCCTTTCACCAAGCTGCCTGCGTTCATCATTATCCATATTTATCAGCAGCATAAGTTGCTCCACAAAAGTTGAGCTGTTATTCAGCGGAAAATAGCTGGCGATATCTTCTGCCTGTTCCCTGAAGGAGGCAATATCACTCAGCAGGAGGGGCATGCCCATGGCCATTGCCTCCAGTACACTTAGTGAAAACCCTTCAAACCTGGAGGCCATAACATATAAATCGTATTGCGGCAATATGGTTTCTATATTATTTACTTCTCCCTTAAGGTGCACATTCACCCCGGCTGCCTTTATTTGCTGTTCAAGTTCGCCCAGCAGGTTCCCGGTTCCATAGATATGCAGTTCCACTGGTTTATCCTTTAGTTGTTTAAATGCTTCTATCAAAAAAGGAAAGTTCTTTTGCTCCCTTAATGCACCCACCGAAATGATTTTAAAAACCGGGGATGCTGTATTGGGCAATACCTTTGCTGTGTTGAAACGGTTAATATCCACAAAAGTATACAGATGATACGCCTTCCAGGGTTTCAGCTTTAAAAAAGTAAAATACTCCTGCAGGGCACCCTTAGCCACCACAATGATAAAGCTCTTCCTGAACCGGTAAGTTAATTTATCAAGAAACCGGATATGCCAGTTGGTATATTCAACTGATGTGGCTACAAAAGCATGTATGGTGGTAATTAGCGGGATACGCCGTGGCACAGACATTCTTGCAATAATGGTAGGCCAGAAGAGGTGGGTATGAACAATATCGGGGCGCTCGCTTTTTACCAGTTTCCTGAATTTGAATATACCCAGCGGCAATTGAAAAAGCGATTTGAAATTAAAGCATAGCTGCTTGCTGCACTCCAGTTCGGCACCAAAATGGTTAAGCGGAAAAATACTTACCACAACATGCTCATACTCAGGCAATTCCTTTATCACCCTCACCATCATGGTTTCTGCGCCACCCCGTCCAAGGTTAAAAATAAAATGGACAATTTTTTTCTTCATTCCTTGTACAACTATTGCGGATAAATGTGCAGGTCTATCAGTTCCTTGTTTTTAAGGAAATCTTCACGGGATAAGGGTTTTTCATCTACCGTAATGCGGTAATTAAGTGCAACAATAAAATCGTAAATATCTTCCAGCTTATCACCCTTTGCCACTATGGGTACCGGGTGAATGGCCACTATGGCATGCGGGGCAAATCTTTTAAAAGTTTGAGCAGCGCCACGCAGTGTATCATACTCTGCTCCTTCCACATCAATTTTCATAAAATCCACCTTGGTTAATTGTTGCTCTGCCACAACGGTGTCGATGCTTGTAATATCAATATCTATGCCATTCAGCGGCCTGTCGCCCAGGTAAGAAACCAGGCTGTTGCTGTTATCGGCCACACTGTCTGATATGAAGAAAGTGGTTTTACCGGGCTCGCTGCCCACCGCTTTTTGTATGGTGGTGATGGTATTGCCGGTGTTGTTGATTTTTACTGTTTGCTGCAGCAGGTTAAAGGTGGCAGGTGCCGGTTCAAAAGCTATTACTTTACCATTTGCCCCGGTGAGTTTTGAAGCAATTACAGCAAAAAGGCCAATGTGTGCGCCAACGTCAAGTACTGTATCGCCCTGCTTTACAGCGCTGGTCAAAAAATTGAAATTGTCTTTTTCATACCCTGCCGGAAAATAATTGATATACCGTGTTGGCAGCCATACAGCATGGCCATGAAAACTTTTACGCAGCCCTTTTCCGAAGGTAAGAAAATTAACAATTTTGTATACTAACTCTTTCATATTTGTTTATATATGTTTTTTGCTGAATACAAAGCCCATTTGCTTTCTTGTAAAAAATAAAGTTATCAATAAAATAATAAAGTAGCTGCAGCAATCTGCAACCGCTGCACCCATTGCCCCATATGCCCTTATAAAAAAGTAGTTATTAACAAGGCTTATCAAAATAGAGAAGAGGGATAAAATAAGTATGCGTTTCTTTTTTTTGTGATACAGCAATGCCGTAGAGTAAAAAAAATAGGCTATCGTCCAGAAAAAATAGCCGGTACAAAGCAGGTAATAATATTTAAGTCCGCCAAAATAACCAGCAGGTATGAATATTTTATATGCCAGGGGTATAAACAGCAGCAGCAGCAGCCAGCCGGCAGTCATGATACCTGCGAATAATAAAAAATTTCTGCGGATAGATGCATAGTTTATCTGAGGAGCTGACAGCAGGCTGTAAATTTTTGGAGTAATATACTGCAGCAGGGCAGAGCAGAGTGTAAGTATGATGGAGGCAAAGATGCAGGCAATGGAATACACCCCTACTTCTGCATTGTTATCCTTACCGCCGGTAAAATGCGAAAGAAAGAAACTGTCAGACGAGTTCATGCAAAATACACTCACCTGCATCACAATAATGGGTACACTGTAAATCAATTCTTCCCGGATAATTTTTTTACTTACCCTGCCAAACAGGTATCCCTTTTGTATAAAAAAGTAAAAAGCTGCAAAGGCAATGATTACATAGGATACAATAATACCTGCCACCCGGCCCTCCCAGCCCCATTTAAGCGCCAAAATTAGTATAACAGCCAGCAATACTTCAATAAAAAGCCTGCCCAGCACCACTACCATAAAGCGGTTGGTGAGGTTGTTGTTGCGGATGCTGCTGATAAAATGTTCAAATAAAAATGACAGAAATGCCACCACCGGTATTATCCAGGCAAAACTAAGGGGCAGTTGAAAACGTTGCTGCAGCGGCTCCCGGAAAACATAAAATAGCAGCAGGGAAATTAAAAAAACGGATACAGGTAATATCAGGCTGCTGGTAAACGCATTGCGGAAGGCTGTTTTATCCAGTTTAAAAAAATCGGTATTGAGCGATTGCAATACTCCCATGGAAATAAAGGGTACCAGGAAGATGACAGCGCTGCTGAAGAGGCTGAGAATACCCATGTCGGACTTAGTGAGTACATTGGCAAAAAATGGCAGCAGCAAAAAGGCCACACCCTTACCCAAAAAATTAGTAACAGTATACATGCCCAGCGATTTTACAACGGGGCTCTTACTTTTTTTGAATAATTGTGAAATGGATGCCATAAATCTGTGTTACACAAAGCCCGGTTAGGGCTTTTTACCCTTTACAACCGATGCAGAACAGTTTTGGTACGGAATATAACCGCCCCAAATATCTTTCATACCATACTTGTTAAACCAGCCCACAACGGTTTTAATGCGCTGGGGTTGATCATATTCGGGCGAAAACATATCAAAAGTATCCAGCACACACAACTCCCTTAATTGCGCAGGAGCTAACCCTTTGGGTAAAGTGCCATCTATATCGCAAATTGGTAAAAACCGGTTTAAAACACGGCCCAGGCCTATTTTAGAGAAGAATTTTGACGTTTTTATCAGCCAGTTCATGTTTTTATCAATCAGCCTGAATAATTTTTCATTGGACATTTTTTTTGTCCAGGGCCTCAGGATGTATTTGGCATTGATTTTTGTCCACCAGCCACGTATGGGATAAAAATCCACTACCAGTTCGCCACCCGGTTTTACCATGCTGATGAGCGTTTGCACGCTTTTTTCCACATCAGGGGTATGCTGCAGCACACCTATGCAAATCACTTTGTCAAACTGCTCTTTGGCAAAAGGCATGTCATAAATACTGGCCTGGAAAAGATGGAACCTGGTATTGGGCCCGTTGTTTTTATAGTTTGCTTCCACGGCATTGCTGTAATCCACACTGTACAGGGTGCCTTTGGTAAAATCAAGTATTATTTGTGAGAAACGCCCTGCTCCAGACCCTACTTCCAGTATGTTTTTGCCCTCCAGGTCTTCCTTATCCCAGCCTGTTTCAGCAAAAAAACGCACTTTGGATATATCGAGATTGCTGGCTTTATCTACCTGTGTACCCACAAATTTGTTCCACTGAAACCCGAAGTTCTCCGTGTAATTATCATTTTCCACAATACGGTAAGCACCCGCTTTGGCAGGAAAAATGACCTTGTCGTCATCCCGCAACCCATCTGCAGCAGCTACCAAAGTACTGTTGGTAAAAGGGTTAATCAATTGTACAGGCATAATATTATTTGAATTTAGCCAACCTATCGCTGGTATTTTGAGGTAAAAATTATTTTGGGGTTAAGTGGCAAAATAAAGCCATAAACGCAAATATTTCAAAATTATTATTTCGCCCGTGCAGTGTTGCATTGCAGTGCCAATGCCTCACAGAGCCTTACCGGGACAAAAAATGACATTATCGGCATGCCATTGGGTGCATCACCTTATATTTGTATGCGATTTTAAACCCGGCCAGTAATTTTCAGCAGAATGCTACCGTAAAAATTCCAGCTTTTCAACGGCAAACGGCAGTGCAAAGGAAAAAAGGTACAGGAATGCTGTTGCTCAGCAACCGGGTTCAACATCAAATACGCAGATAATGATAGGAGATTACAGCTTATACGGGTATATTGATTTATTGCTGGTACCCCTGTTTTATCTGTTTTTCAGGTTCCTGATAAAGCTATACCTGAAAAAAGAGACTGACCCGTGGTTTAAAAAAAATGCCAACATTTATCTCCAGGTAAAGTTAATTTCTTCTGTGGTTTTCGCCCTGCTGCTCATTTTTGTTACCCCCGGCGATTCGCAACTGTATTTTAACTGTGCCATGAAGGTGAAAAATCACATTATACAAACCGGTGATATTGGCCTGCTGGTAAATGATTTTTCTACTCTGGGTGATATTTTCTGGACCGGCCAGTACGACAATATCGGTACAGGCCTGATGGAGTCACTGGCCAATTCGCTGCCCGTTCGCATCACTGCCCTGGTCTCTTTTATCTGCTTCAATTCCTTTATCGTAATCAATATGTTTTTTGGGATGTGCTGTGGTTTTTTATTGATGCGGGTGATAAGGCTGCTGGTATATAAAGGGGATAAGATACTTGCAAAGATGTTTTTCTTTTCATTCCTCATTCCTTCGTTTATTTACTGGAGTTCGGGCCTGATGAAGGATACGATATGCGTTAGCTGCATGGGCATTATCCTGTTTGCCTTATTTTCTTTTTACTATGAGAAGCGGGTGCTTATTGTTGTACCTTTTGTACTTTCATCTGTAGTGTTATACATATCCAAGCCCTATATAGCGGTCATTTTTGTTCCCCTGATGATCATACTGCTTTACCTGCTTTATATCAGGCAGCTCAAGTCAAAACTGCTGGCTACATTCGCCATGATTGCCACCGGTATAACCCTTTTTGTAATTGCGGTTAATTCAGATACTTTTAATGATGTGCTGGAAGAAAATATCAACAGTACTGTTTCCCTGTCAGAAAATTTCAAGTTCCAGTCAGAAAATGCCGAGGGTTCTTACTTCAGTTACGGGGAGATAGATCCTTCACTGAGCGGGGTACTTAAAAAAGCGCCTGTGGCCATCAGTACGGTGTTTTTCAGGCCCTTTCCCTGGGAAGCGAAAAAATTCATTACCATTCTCAGCAGCCTGGAAGGGTTTTTGTTTATGCTTATCACCATTGTGCTGATTTTTACGGCTGGCCCTTACCGTTTTTTTAAAACATTGTTTACCGACCCCTATTGTATCTGCTTTTTACTATTCATCCTGGTTTTTGCGCTGTTTACCGGTTTGTCCACCCCCAATTTTGGCAGCCTGGCCCGCTATAAAATTCCCTGCCTGCCATTTTATGTTTTTATTATGCTTCGTATTGCACAAACGCTGCCGCAGCCACCAGCTTTATACAAAAAATTGTTTCCGGGATTTACCAGCAAGGAGTGAAGCAATATTCCATGTAATGCCGGTATATTCCTACAGCCGGGTATCAGTGTACTGCTCTATCTGCTCCAGGTCGGCAGGTGTATTAAAGCTCAACAGGTCGTTGGGCCGGGCAAGCGGATAACCTTCCACCCTGTGACCTGCTTTTACCAGTGTTTCAATAATATATAAAAAACCATGTTCCTTGCTGCCATTGGCCATTTCGCCGGGAATATTGCTGCCCAGGTAATTAAATACCAGTTGTTTTTTAAATACAAAAAGGCCTGTATCCCTTTCTCCTTCGGTGAGCGGTTCGATGCCCAGCGCCCTTGTTTCGGCTACCATCTGCAATTTCCCTTCTGTTCTTTTTACAATGGTATAGCAATAATCGGTAACGGCCGTTACCAGCGAAAAATCGTTTTGAAAAACGGTGTGGCAGTTCAGCAGGTTTTGCACCGTATCTAAGCCCAGCAATGGAATATCTGACCAAACCAATATTACATCTGCCCCGGGCTCAATTACCTCATTGGCCTGCAGTATGGCATTGCCCATGCCCAGGGGCTGGTGCTGAAATACCAGCTCGGCCTGCTGCTCAAACTCATTGAGCACTTCGGTAAAAAGGGCTTGCTGTGCCGGGTTGATTACAATTACCGGCTTTGTATCGAATACCGACAACGTGCGGCAAATCCTGATCAATATGGGTATGCCACCAAGGCGGTACAGCGATTTGGGATAGGCTAAACCGCTTCTCGAACTTCTTCCGCCTGCTGGTATCAATACCCGGTATGTACTCATGTTAATATGCGTTTATCTTTTTTCTGCGGATACCATCAGCAATGCCCCTGTAAATAAATTTGCAATCCCGGCCGGCCAGGTAACTGAAAAAACTGGCTGCACCGTTTCGTTGCCATATACGCCTGAGCGCCACCGCCACGCAAAGAAAATCACGGATAAGCGCTTTATCATAATAGAGATGGTTGAGTATGATGGTATTACGGATAAAATAGTACACTTTCTTTTTGTCGATAGTGCGCTGTGATACATCCGGGTGATAATGCAATGCTTTTAAAGCCGTATATACTTTTCCCGATTTTTTCATGCGGCACAAAAAATCCACCTCGTCGCCAAACATAAAATAGCTGCGGTCAATATTGCCGATATGTTTTGCTGCTGCCAGGTCTATCAGCGCCCCGTTAAAAGGGTGTATATGCGGATATTTTTCCATGCCCGCAGGGAATTCATTCAGCCGGTTGTATTTGCGCCGGCCAGCCAGGATAACAGGGTTGCCGCAGCTGTTGAGTACCGGCAGGCCAAAAACCAGCTCATCATGCGCATTTTCCTTTACCGGGGTGGAGGAGATGCAGATGGTCTCCTTATCAGTTAAACCAAGCAGTATTTCCAGCGCCCGGGAATCGGGAAAACCATCATCGTCCATCATCCATACGTAATCATATCCTTTTGCCCATCCTTCATCAATACCCCGCCACCAGCCACCGGCCGAGCCTGAGTTTTCCTGGGTAATATGATTGATGCCGTTGTCCCTGAGGTATTTTTCAGTACCATCGGTGGACATATTGTTAACGATGAGCAAATCGGGCATAAAAGTTTGCTGCTGCAGGTGTGTAATACACCTTGCCAGCAGTTGACAGCGATTGTGTGTTACCACTACTGCCAGTACCTTATTGCCATTGATAGCCTTCATTTACTCAGTTGCTCTTTTAACCGGAACATATTTGCCGTAACAAATAACAGCCCGCTTTCCTCACAGGTTAAAGCATCGTCTATGCATACTGCATCAATACCTGCAGCGGCGGCGGCCTGCAGGCCTGATACCGCATCTTCAATAATTACAGCATGCATGGCTGGTATATTATACTGTTCAAGAATTTTTAAAAATATTTCAGGATGAGGTTTTGCCTGTTCCACATCATCGGCTGTAACAACTCCGGCAAACAGGTGTAAAATCCCAAGCGCTTCAAGCCCTGCGTGCACATTCATATGCGACCCCGAACTTGCTACAAATAAACGAAAATTTTTATCATAAAGCAAACGAATCAAATCTTCTGCCCCCGGCATAAAGGCAATGGCCTGCCGGTACAGGGCATTAGCAGCCAGTTGTTTCTTTTTGGTAAGCATCAGCAGCTGATCTGGCGCAAGCTCCTGCTGGTTGGCTGAAAAAATAAGAGAAATGGCTTTACGGGTGGACATACCTGCATAATCGCCGTACGTATAAACGAGTGGATATTCTTTGAGAGCTTCCTCAAAGGCTGCTTCGTGCAGGTGCAATGTATCGGCGATAGTGCCGTCAAAATCGAAAATGACGGCTGTTTTAGCTGCGAATAAATTGTCCTTTGATGTACTGCTCATTGGCTTTACCAGGTATTGAATAAGGATATCAGGGCTTCCGGAGGTAAACCGTCAGTTGCATCCCTGTTTTTGTCCACTCCATGTATTTTTTCAGCAGTGGCTTGATAAATTCGGGTCCCTCCAGTATTTCACACACATCATAATGGTGCCGCTCCAGTTTAAGGCCCAGTATATCACTGCATTTTTGAAATGATTCCAGCGTGTACTCATACAAATGAAACGGTGCATGCATGGGACTGAGGTGACTCACATAATTGGTGCCACGCAGGCGGTAATAAAAATTGATGAGTTTAGGTACCAGGTGATCGGCAGACGGCACTTCGATAAACATGATGCCGCCGGGTTTTAACCATTTGGCAGCCCGGTTTATTACAAGGGCGGGGTGATAAAAATGCTCTACCACAGCTCCCATGGTGATAAAATCAAAATGATTTTCGGGGTATTCCACCTCTTCCACACTGGTAAGGGTTATCCTGTCGCCGGGTATTTTAAGCCACTCAATGGCCCGCTCCCTGAACTGTGAGGAAGGCTCCAGCCCGTACACTTCAAAGCCGGCTGCCTGCATGGCTTTCATCGCCTTGCCCAGGCCGGCACCAATATCCAGCGCCTTCATGCCGGGTTTAAAATCCAGCATTTCTTTGGCATCCTTTATCTGGCCCGAAAAATAATTGGGGTCATCTTCGTAATATCCTTCCTTCCAGCTGTACTCCTCGGGGTTTACCCCATAATGATCCAGGATGCTGTTGGGGATGGGCTGGGGGCTGCTGTAGATAAGTCCGCAATTGGTGCAGCGCTTTACACTTACGGTAATGCCTTCTTTGCTTTTGGGGCGAAAGCCCTGCGACTGGCTTAGCCGCTGACCCAGTATCTTATGCTTTGCAGTGCTGTCGTGACACATTTCGCACTGTTCTACCGCTTCAAATTTATATATTCTCATGTTTGTTGCCTGATTTGCTTTTTACAAAAGCTGCATCAATTTATTTTACAATGTTCGAGGTACTGGTTAATAATAAAGGAAGCAAGATATTTACCATCATGCTTACCCGGGTTGTTGGTATCTTCAAATGAATCTATCACAATACGGCAACCAATACTTTCCACTTCTTCCTTATCATAGCTAACATAGTTTTCCAGGCTTTTGTTGGAAAAACAATTGTTTACCAGTGCCATATCAATAAGGCTGGCCACGGGCACCTGTTCGGCTGCGCCAATGCGCAGGTAGCGCAGGGCGCCTGCAATAAAATCGTAAGCCGTGTAGCTGGGGGTTTCGTAATCTTCACCAATATTGGTTACAAAAACCTTAAAGGCCCGCTTATTGGCCACAATGGCCCCGGTAAGCCCCCTGGTAATATAGCTTGGGTACAGGGAAGAGTGCTGTGTGCCAGTTGAATAAATGATGATATCGGCATCGCTGATGCTTCTCTGCACCCTCGATGTAATCAGTACCTGGCGGTTCATCAGCTCAAAATAAGCTTCAGTTTCAGTGATGTCCATTTTGGCAATCAGGTTCCTGTCGGGATACTGATCCAGCAGGTATATTTTCTTTATCCTTGAATTGGAACGGAGCTCCACAATTTCAGCTTCGGAGTACAGTACGGTACCATCTTCCCTTATGGCTACCAATTTTTTATCTTCGTTATTGGTGGGTAATACGGTTCCCTGCAGTTGAAACAGCTTGTCTATCAGTATGGTAGCTTCTTCAAAATTGCCATTGCAATGCAAAAAAGCACCTGCATAAATCAGGTTCATGATGCTGCAATCGCTGAAGTCGAGCAGTTTGTTTTCTGCTTTTTCAATCAACCGGGTGGTTTTTACCAGGCAGGCCATCAATGTGCGCAATGAATCCCTGATAAATTTATCGCTGAGCGTAACTCCTGCAAGCACATCGGCATTGCCTGTGGCAAAATCCTCAATACCAGCCAGCACTTCGTCGTGATTGGCCTGCTGGCCATAGCGGAAATCAAACAATTGCATTACCGCTTTGTAATCGGCCAGGGTAACCGGCACCATCACTTCCTGCACTTTGCGGATATCTGAGGGGCCCAGCATCCGGAAAAAAGCCCGGATATTGCCGGTAGATTTGCCATCATCGTAGGCGTTTACAATTGAAGTAAGGTTGATTCCTTCTGTTGCCAAAAGCGTTGGAATCAGATTTTTGGCCCCCCTTCCCCCATTAAATACTACTACGTTAACCATGTTTATTATTAAATGAAATGCCCCCATTGGCGAACAGCGGCGAAATTAGTGAATAAAATCTGTTTAAAACCATCTCAGCAAAGGTGTGCAGGGATTATCAGGATTATGCATGTTTTTATAAACCCAATATCAGTCTGCTATCCAAAGCATTACCCGGGTTAATCATTTGAGCATCTTTTATCATTTAAGAGCATCCTGGTAAATGCCATCCAGCCGTTTTACATGGTCGTTAAGGGTAAAGTTTTCCAAAGCCCTTTTTTGGCCTGCTGCTGCCAGCTGCAGGCGAACGGTTTTATGCTCTGCCAGGTAAGTAACCTGTTGTACAAATTCGCTGGTATCGGTAAGGTTAAAATACAAAGCTGTATCGGCACACTGCTCCCGGTAAGTGGGTATGTTGGACAGCAGCATGGGTACGCCCATGGCCATGCCTTCCAGCACAGCCAGTGCAAAACCTTCGTAAGTGGCCGACATGGTAAAGAGGTCGTATTGTGGCAACACTTTGGACAGGTCCATCAGTTTACCCATCAGTTTCACTTTCAGCCCGTACTTATCTATCATTTCCTGCATTTCCTGCCTGCAGGGTCCTTCGCCATATATGTGCAGCTCAATATCCAGGTGTTTTAATGATTGAAACGCCTCTACCAGGAACTTCTGGTTCTTCTGGATTTTGAGGGTGCCCACACTGATGAGCTTAAATGTGCCCGAATGCTCCGCAGGCGGCTGCGGCTTAAAAATATCAGTATCTACAAAATTGTACAGTACATGCTTTTTGTAAGGTGTTATTTTTAAAAAGCTGAAATAGTCGTTGAGTGTATAGGCCGAAACACCCACCACAATGGATTTGCGCCAGCGGAAAGTGAGTTTGTCCAGCCAGCATATCCATTTTTTCTGGTACTCAATACCATCAGAAATGGAGGATTGTACTGAACTTACCAGCGGAATATGCCGTGGTGTGGCCATGCGGGCAACAATGGTACTCCAGTAAAGGGTACTGTGTACAATATCCACCTTATTCTCCCGGATGATTTTGCGCAGCCTGAAAATTCCTTTGATGAATTGCTTGTAAGATGTAAGACCGAGGCAGTAATACTTGTCGTATTTCAATTCGCTGCCAAACTCATTTTTGTCGTACATATTAACTACAATATTGTGGTAGCCGTCTAATTTTTTTAATACGCCCACAACGGTAGTTTCTGCTCCTGCACGTCCAAAATCATCAATAATATGTAAAACTGTTTTCTTTGTTGTTTTGCTGTTCATTCCAATTAATTAAAATGGGGGTAATCTGCCTGTTATATGGATATTACCCCGCTGCAATTTTATGCAGGTATTCCCCGTAGCCGCTTTTTTTCAGCCCTTCTGCCAGCGCTTTCAGTTGTTCTTTATTAATAAATCCCATGCGGTAAGCCACTTCTTCGGGGCAGCCTATTTTAAGGCCCTGCCTTTTTTCAATTACTCTTACGTATTCACTGGCATCGCTCAGGCTGTCGAAAGTGCCGGTATCCAGCCAGGCAAAACCACGGTCGAGCACCGCCACTTTGAGTTTTTTTTGCTGCAGGTAAATATCGTTTACCGTGGTTATTTCATATTCGCCCCTTGCACTTGGTTCAATATTTGTGGCAATATCAACCACTTTGTTATCATAAAAATACAAGCCCGGTACTGCGTAATTGCTTTTAGGCTTTTCCGGCTTTTCTTCTATACTCACCGCATTAAGCTCCTTGTCAAATTCTACCACACCATAGCGCTCCGGATCGCTGACAGGGTAGGCAAAAATCACTGCACCATCCGGCCTTGCCGATTGCTGCAGCAGCTTACTGAAACCGCTGCCGTAAAAAATATTGTCGCCCAGTACAAGCGCCACGCTTTCTTCGCCGATAAAGTCTGCGCCTATTACAAAAGCCTGTGCCAGCCCGTTGGGTTTTTCCTGCGCAGCATAGCTGAAAGTACAGCCCCACTGTGTGCCATCGCCCAGCAGCCGCATAAACTGTGGCTGGTCTTCGGGTGTGGTAATGATGAGTATATCGCTGATACCTGCCAGCATGAGTGTGCTCAGCGGGTAGTAAATCATCGGCTTATCGTATATGGGCATCAATTGCTTGCTGATACCCATCGTAATGGGGTAAAGCCTTGTGCCGGAGCCACCTGCCAGTATTATTCCTTTCATTTGCTGAATGATTACTTATTTATACTGATTTTGATAATACTCCTTGTAAGCGCCGCTGGTAACATGCTGCAGCCATTCTGTATTACCAAGGTACCAGTCTATGGTTTCTGCTATGCCTTCTTCAAACTGCAGTGAGGGTTCCCAGCCCAGTTCATTTTTAAGTTTGGCCGCATCAATGGCATACCGCATATCGTGGCCTGCCCTGTCAGTTACGTATGTTATCAGTTTTTCTGATGTTCCTGCTTCCCTGCCAAGTTTACTGTCCATCTGGCGGCAAAGTTCTTTTACAAGGTCAATATTGGCCCATTCGTTGTGCCCCCCAATATTATAGGTTTCGCCGGTTTTTCCATGGTGAAAAATAACATCTATTGCCCTTACATGATCTTTTACATACAGCCAGTCTCTTACGTTTAAGCCCTTGCCATAAATGGGCAGCGGCTTATTGTTGATGATATTATAAATGCAAAGTGGTATCAGTTTTTCAGGAAAATGGTTGGGGCCGTAATTGTTGCTGCAGTTGGATATTTTAACGGGCAGCTTATAGGTATGATAAAATGCCCTTACCATGTGATCGGATGCTGCTTTTGATGCTGAATAGGGGCTGCGGGGATCGTAAGCGGTTGATTCTGTAAACAGGCCATCCGCTCCCAGTGAACCATACACTTCATCGGTAGATATATGATAAAAAATCTTATCGTCATAATTACCCTGCCAGCTTTCTTTAGCGGCCTGCAGCAGCGATGCTGTACCCAGTACATTGGTGGTTACAAATGCCAGCGGATCGGTAATGGACCTGTCTACATGGCTTTCGGCAGCGCAATGCAATACTGCGGTAAAACAATGCTCTTCAAATAACCGGCGCAGCAGGGGCAGGTCGGTAATATCACCTTTTACAAATGTATAGTTGGGGTTGTGCTCAATATCTTTCAGGTTTTCAAGGTTGCCTGCATAGCTGAGTTTATCAAGATTAACGATGGTATACTGCGGATATTTGTTTACAAACAGCCTTGTAAGGTGTGAGCCTATGAACCCGGCACCGCCGGTGATAAGAATTTTGTGCGTCATCGCCAATAGTAAGAAATTAAGTGAAGACCGGTAAAATAAGCCAGTATAGCTGCTTTAACCGGTTTGCAAAGATATAGGATTGTGTACAAATAGGCTGCCTGTTATGCTAATGGTACAATCGCAGATTTGGAATTAGAACCTTGAGCGCTGAAAAACAGGGTACTGCAAAAACAGTGTTTCCTGCTGCAATTGATGGCTGTTCTGCCATCCGGGCAGCCTTTGGCCTAAAATATTATTTTTTCTTAAAGTGTAATGCCCTGTTCCATGCACTGAGTACGCTGGTTTCGTCATATTCCTGTACCCGCTCATGGTTTCCAGATTTTACCTGGTTCAGCAAGCCGCTGGTAGTAAACAGTCTTGTTATTTCTGATGCCCAGATTTGCTCTTTTGCGGTTCGCCCGGCTTCGTCGGTAAAGTCACTCTGTAAAAAAGTGGGCATCAGCACCCCATTGTTTGTAACAACGGGGCTGTTTACCGGTTCCTCTTCTGCCATTGCCGGGCAAATGATTTCTCTCGGCCCCGACGGACAGTTGGCCGATATAACGGGCACACCGCATATCATGGCCTCAATCAATGCACCGGGCAGCCCCTCGTTTACTGAGCTGAGGGCAAATAAAGAGGACCTGGCGATATATTTAAACGGATTTTGCCGGAGGCCTAAAAAATATACATCAGCATCGGGTACGGAAGTAGCTTCGGCATCTGCGGTTACAGCGGTTAACTGATTGGCCCTGCAGTGGTTCAGCAGGGGCTCCAGCAGGGGGCCGGATCCCAACAGCACCAGTTTTAAAGCTGGCACGGCCGGCCGGAGTTTTATATAACTATTAATCAAAAAAAGCTGCCCTTTTTGTTCGCAAAGCCTGCCCATACTGATTAATACGGGGCTGTTAAACACACCGGCCACAGCACCCGGTAATGGCTCTGCGGCTTTTAGCCGGATATCGGCCAGGTTGTACCCATTGGGGGTTATAAATAATTTTTCGCTGTTTTTGGGGCTGGCTCTTTTTTTAAACCAGTTAATAGTATCGGCTGAATTGGAGGTTATTTTATCAGAAAAACGCAGCAGCATTACATTCAGCAGCCGGTTAATTTTTTTAATGCCGGTAAAAAACCCGGGATGTACCCTTACGCTTATTATTGCCTCATGCTTTTTGAACAATTTAAGCAGGATATTGGTGTAATTTGACCTTTCCATAAAACTGATAACCTGCACTTCGCCTTCGTTGCGCAGCAGCCTGTGCAGCCTGTAAGCGTATACGGGTAAAAAAAGGTACTTGATAATGGCCGCCGTAGCCGGAATGTGTTTTGAGAGGTGAATGATGCTGGTGGCGGGTATATCGTATTCATTGCCCTGCTCAAGGCATATTATTTTATCGCAGGGTACATTTTTAAACAGCAGGTAAGCCTGCTTTTCGGCTCCCCCGCCTTTTGGCATACGGTTAATGAGTATATATCGCTTCATTGAGCCTTGTTCTTACTTTTTATAATAAGCCTTATACCATTTGATAAACTTTTCAATCCCCTCATTAAGGGTGGTACCGGGTTCGTAATCGAGGTCGGTTTTAAGTGCTGTTACATCTGCATAAGTGGTAAAAACATCCCCCGGTTGCATTTTTTCAAAATGGCACACTGCTTTTGTACCAATTTCGTATTCGAGCATATTAATAAACTCCATGAGCTTAACCGGGGCTCCCTTGCCGATATTATACACCAGTTTCAGGTTTTTTGCATCAGCACCCAATACCCTTATTATGCCTTCCACCACATCGTCAACATAAGTAAAGTCCCGGTAAAGATTTCCATTATTGAACACTTTAATGGGCTTTTGCTGCAGCAGGGCACTGGCAAACAGCATCGGGGCCATATCTGGCCGGCCCCAGGGCCCGTATACGGTAAAAAAGCGAAGCCCTGTACTTTCCAGCCCGTAGAGCCTGCGGTAAGTAAAGGCCATCATTTCGTTTGTTTTTTTGGTAGCGGCATAAATGCTTTCGGGCTGGTCGGTAATGTCATTTTCCACAAAAGGATACTTAATGGCATTGCCATATACGCTGGAGCTGCTGCTGTACACCAATTGTTTGCAGCCGCCCTGCCTGCAGGCTTCAAGTATATTCAAAAAACCAATGATGTTGCTGCTGATGTATGCCAGGGGGTTTTCCAGGCTGTGGCGCACACCTGCCTGCGCTGCCAGGTGGCATACCTTGTCGAATTGCCGGGCTTTAAAAAGGGATAACAGCTCATCTGCATCAGTAATATCAAGCTTAATAAAACTGAAATTGGGAAATATCCTGCTTGGGGTAAGTACACCAGGCTTATCCATTATATCTGTTATTCCAAGCTGGTCCAGCCTGTCCAGCTTAAGCTGTACGTTGTAATAATCGTTAATATTATCCAGGCCTGTAACATCGTATCCCTGGCTTATCAACTTACTTACGGTATGAAATCCTATAAATCCTGCTGCACCAGTTACTAAAATTTTCATAATATATACCCGAATACCCCAATAATAAAAAATGCAAACTAAACGATAATTTCTGAATATTGAACAATATTTAGTAATGTGAGGGCAAATGCAGCGTATTAGCCTGACTGGCATATCTATTTAACACAGGCAGTTGCCCCTGCATCTACTACCTGATCTCTTTACATAGGATAGCATCATCCACGCTTAATGATGGGAAAAGTAAAGGATGCCTGCTGCACATTTTACCGCTCCACAGGTTTCCCTATCCTAACTGAAAAGGGATTGCTTGTTGTACTTTGCTGTAACCAATAGCTGGTGCTGATACCCGGGTTTACTGAGGGTTCAACAAAAAGTCACTGTAAGTTCAATATCTTTGCCAGCATACCAAACTTACAATGTGGTACGGCGGGTTATAAGCTGATGCAATATTTTGCCAGCCGTACCAGGATTCGTTTACGCCGGCAAAAAGGATGGTATACCCGTTTTGTATAAAATGGCATTGTGTTAAAGGTCTTATTCAAAGATGAACAATTTAACAGAACTTATAGGTATCACAGATTTTATTTTACTGCTGTTGTATGCTGCGGCGGCGTGGTTTGTAATGCGTTTTCTTATTTTCAAAGGACTGCAAAAGAAAGCTTACACGGTTTTACTGCTTTTTTTCATACTCAAACTGCTGGGTATCCTGGTAAACAACCTGTTGATTGTGTATTACTGGAAAGTGGCCGATTCGCTCAGTTATTTTGCAGAAACTAAAAACCTTTTTAACATGATAGCAGGCAATGTATCCAATGCCCGCTATATCTTTGCCCCGGTAGCAGATTACGATAATGCCATCAAAATGGATAATCTGCTGAGTACCACCAACACCGGATCAGGCCTGGAAAGTAATTTTTTTGTTACCAGGGTGTGTGCCCTCCTGTATCCTCTTGCGTTGGGCAGGTTTCTGCTGCTGAATTTTTTTCTTTGCTTTATTGCCACTATTGCACAGTTCAAATTGTACCTTGTGGTGGTTCAGCGTTACCCCCAAATAAAAAAATATTCAGGCATTTGTTTGCTGTATCTCCCTACTTTGATTTTGTACGCCTCACCAATTTATAAAGAAACACTTTGCTTTTCGTTTATCGGGTTTCTTATATATAACCTGTATCAGATAAGCAAGCGGCATAAAATTGTTTCCAGCATAGTATATGCACTGATCAATACAGCATTTATCCTGATATTAAAGCCGTATGTGATATATACCCTGCTGATAGCTGTGGCTGTAGTATTTTTTTTTAAAGCAGTTTTTTTGTTTTATAACCGCTCTGTTTTGGGCAGGATGGCCACTGTATTTATTCTCATCACATGTATCATTACTTTTTCGCTTAACACCCAATTTTTCGACCCGTATATTGCTTCTTTTGCAGACGTCTCGAATTTTTTTCAGCAACAGTACAACGGCGATTTTGGCGAATCCTCTTCTTTTGAGCTGGGCGAAATGGAGATGAGTACGGTTGGGCTTATAAAAAAGGCTCCGGCAGCTTTTTATGCTACTTACTTCAGGCCGCATTTATGGGAGGTACGCAAGCCCATTATGTTACTCAGCGCAATAGAGTCATTTGTTATATTATTGCTTACACTGGCTGCACTGATAAAAAACGGCATTCACATAAGGGCTATACTTAAAAAAGACATGCCGCTTACTATTATGATAAGTTATGTGCTGGTATTTGGCATCGTTATAGGGCTTACTACATTTAACTTTGGCACACTGGTGCGCTATAAAGTACCGGGATTGCCTTTTTTGTGGCTATTTGTAATTTTATTGCTCAATTATAAGCCGAAACCTGAAAGGGCGGGGTTTTAAGCAGCACCATTTTTTTGGTAAAAAGGGGCTAGGGCTGCCCTGAAAGCTGATTCAAATGCACCAAGTCCAAATTGACGGGCCCTTGGCATGGCTTTTTGCGCATATTCCAAAGCCAGGGAGGGGTTGCCAGCCATTTTGTCCATTGCGGTGGCCAGCATATCTGCATCGTTGTTTTGACAAAGTAATCCAAATTCAGCAGTTTCCACTTCGCTGAATGAGGCAGGATATAAGGTGTTGGGGGCAAGTATTTCCCTGGGGCCTGATTTACAGTCGGTGGATATAATGGGTAATGAGCAGGCCAATGCCTCTAACAACACATTTGGAAAGCCCTCTATTACGGAAGAGAGCACAAAAGCGTCGGCAGACCACAGGTAGGGGTATATCGTCAACTGGAGGTCAAGTAACTGAACACGGTGCTCCAGTTGCAGCTCCCGGCAAAGTGGTGTAAGAAGCTCTGGTACATTTTTACCAATAACCATCAAGCGGCATTCCTTATTTTGCAGTTTTGCAAAAGCATGCAGGAGTAAGGTTTGGTTTTTATAGTAATCGCATCGCCCTATATTGCAAAAAACAAATGGTGAGCCGGATGCATTTTTTTGTGCAGGCCTGTATTCCATCGCCTCATCAATGTCCACAGGGTTGTAAATGGTTAGTATATTATTGGTAAGGCCAAAAGTTTTTTGCAAATCCTCCTGGTTTAATTTCGAATTGGTAATGATAAGGTCGGCTTTTTTGTACAATCTTTTTACCAAAAAACGAACGGTTCTGTCTGCCAGGCTATTGCTGTAATAATAGGCAGAGGTCATGGTACGTTCGCATATTATCAGATTACCCTGCCAGCCCAGCCACTTTACAACACCTGCGGTAAGGGCCGGCCTGCTTAAAAAAGACAACAGTACATCGATGCCCTGGGCTTTAAGGTAGCGCTTTACAATGGGGGCATATAAAAATATATTAAAAAGCAGGGCCGCCCTCAGGGAATTGCTGAACCTGCCCACCTGTACTATTTTTATGGTTGGCGGCACTTCAAACTCAATAGCTTTTTTGTCAAAAACTAATAAGTGAATATCAAAATCATGACACAATTGCTTTGTGAGCAGGAACACTACTTTTTCGGCACCCCCACGCCCCATCGAATTTACAAAAATGGCCAGTTTCTTCTTTTTCATTTTGATGCCGTTGCTTACTTTTCCCTCCACAGTTTTATGCTGGAATTGGCAAAAATAGGACTTTAGTGCAATTTGTTCTTTATAAAGACTTTGAGGGGAGAAAGGGACTTTACTTTTTTAATTTCCGCAGTATTGTTTTACCCATAAAAGAACCCCACCACAAAGCGATGGACTTTAAATGGAAGGGCCACTCAAGCAAAGCGGCAATAAGCATACTCCGGCAATTTTTAAAGTCGGCCTGTATAAAATATCGTTTGGCTACATTGTAAAAAATTTTGCATCGCTGTATTTTGCAGGCCCGCTTAAACCGGGGATAGCGGCTGAAAAGGATATCTGTATAAATCAGCCTGTCCTGCAGATGGGCGTTTTCAATACCGTAAGCTGTAATATTGTTACTATGTCTCCGGTAACGGGTAAGTACTTCGCCGATATAACCGGCACCACCCCTCATACAGCATTCTACCACAAAAAGCCAGTCGCTTACAACGGGGGTACGGGGGTCGAATACAATGCCCCTGCACTTGTCATAGTCAAACATCATGGCTGAGGTGGGCGGCATATTTTCCTGCGCAATAATACTGAAGACTCCTTTTTTATGATAAAAAACCTTATTGCGGTAAACATAGTTTTTGCCGGCATTTTCATCAAAAAAAACTTCAACATCTGTACAGCATACTGAGGCTGCAGGATTTTGTATAAAGTATTCCACCTGCCTGCTTATTCTGCCCGGCATCATCAGATCATCTCCACCCATCACTACCAAAAACCTGCCCCTTGCCGCCTGCAGTGCTTTATTGCAGTTTTGAGTGATGCCCCCGTTAACATTGCTTAATACTGGTTTTATATTGGCATGTTCTGCTGCAAACTGTTGTATAAGTGCCGCAGTACCGTCAGTACTGGCATCATCGGCGGCAATTATTTCCAACCCCTGATAATCCTGTGCCAAAATGGAGTCCAGGGCTTCTTTTACATACTTTTCCTGGTTATAAAAAATAACCAGTACAGAAACAAGGGGCATTTGTTGTTGTTGCATTCCTGGAAATTAACTTTTAGTAATATGTGCTTCAATAACGGCACCCCTGCCAATGGCTGCACCCAACCTGTGCAACAATTGCAGCACCGGGTTAATGCCATCATTTTTTTTCCAGGGGGTACATATACGTACCGGGTTAAGCCCTGCCAATCTGATTGTGGCAGCCAGTGTTTGCGGCGAAAAAAACCATTCATGCTCAAAAAAACTGGTTTTGCCTGCCCCGTTAACCCCTGCAATGCGCTTCAGCCCCTGCACCAGGCCATTAAACTCATTGGGCACTTCAATCAGTATCAGCCCTCCGGGAGCCAGTAATGCCGCCGCCTGCCGCAGTATTGTTACAGGGTCTTCCACATGCTCAAACACATGGTTGAGGTGGATAAAATCAAACAGTTTGCCATTCAATGCCGGGTTTTCCAGGTTGCCATGCAGGCAGTTGATACCCTCACTGCTCAGTTTATCCGCAGTAGTTTTTGTAAACTCAGTGCCGGTAACCTCCCACCCAAGCGATTGGGCCAGCTTTAAAAAAGAACCAGTGCCGCAGCCGATATCCAGCAGTTTTTTACCCCTAACTACCGACCTGGCAAAAACGAGCCTTTGGGTAAAGTATGGAGGTGGCTTTTCTGCATCCCCCCCGGCAAATACTTTATTTTCCCTGAGCTTTAATGGTACGAGCTTTTGCAAATCTGCTCCTTCAAACAAAGAGGGTGTTCTTGTAACAATACCACAATGCACACATTGAATCACGGCTGTTTCCCGTCCATTCATACCGGTGAAGAATGATTTTGATTTTAACACCCTGAACCCGGCACCCCCGCAAATTTTACATATTTTTTCCGCCAGCATCTGTTTGGTGGGTTTTATACAATTCTTTTCACCCTTATAATGATAAAAACGGCGGCAAAGTAAAGGCTGTAATTGATGCAATAGGCAATACACCCTCCTTCCAGTCCATATTTATTTAAACAAAGATGTGCTAAAAATATATACTGTAAAGAAAAATATATTTCGGTGATGATAAACCATTTGGTCATCCCTTTTGCCCAGAAAAGCATGGCAATCAACCAGCCGCATATTTTTATAATATCACCTGCAAGTTGCCATGCAAACAATTTCCGCATCTCCATAAATTCAGCAGTAAATAAAAGCCTGATAATAATATCTCTGCCAAAAAAGATGCCCGCAGCCGTGCATATCAGTAAGGGGAAAACTAATTTATACACATTGGTTATTTCTCTGCGCAGCAGGTTTTTTTCTTTAATGGACGACAGTTTGGGTAAAAAATAAGTTTGTAACCCAAGTGTAATGACAGATAGCCAGGCAAAAGAAATACGGTTCATACTCTCCCATAATCCGGCTGCATTGATACTGATTTTTACAGTTATAAGGTTTCGTATGGCTATTTGCGACCAGGGTACCACAATGGCACTTACCAGCGCCATGGCAGAAAACCCAAGCAGCAAGCGGGCGGTACGGGGGCTGAAGGAAAAAGCTGTGAAATAAAGATTTTTCTGGCGGTAATAGATAAGGCCTGCAGTTACCAATACCACCAGCGACTGAAATGTTGCTGCTGCCAGTAAAGCTCCCTTTAACCCTGAGCTGTACACCATTACCAGCGTAAAAATAAGGGCAAGCAGGCTGCTGGCAATATTGGCTATTATATAAATACGGTATTGCTTAAGTCCGTTGGCTATAGCCAGCAGGTTAATATTCAATGCATATAACCATAGGGTAGCGCCCAGGGTGATAATGATATAACCATATTCGCTGGTTTTTAATAAATAGCTGCTTAGTTGCCGGTTAAAAATAACCAATACCATTCCGGTTACCAGCGAGCATATGATTGTTATTACCAGTGATGTATTATATAGTTGCTGCCTTTTTTCCGGCGCATCATGATACTCAGCGGTGTACTTGGTAATACCGGCATTGATAGCCCCGTTAGAAAGGCTCAGAAAAATAGCTATTCCATTCATTAACTGGCCAATAAGTGCCACACCTGCTGTGCCTACTGTTGTTGCCAGTATTTTAGATAATACCAGGCTTGCAGCCATTTTTATGCCTGCAGCAAAAGCCGACCAGGATGATACTTTTACCAGGTCTGTTTTTAATACCCGTATCATTTTTTGGGTTAACGTCATCGGGTATTAAAAAATGCTTTTATGGTGGATGCGATAAAGGCCACCTGCTCCTCACCAAGGCCGATATAAACAGGCAGGCTGAGGCAGGTTTGTGCTAGTTTTTCAGCAATGGGGAAATCGCCCGGTTGATATCCCAAATGCCGGTAAGCCTCCTGCAGGTGGGGTGGTACGGGGTAATGTATGAGCGTGCTGATGCCATTTGCGTACAGGTACTGCTGCAGGGCATCTCTATGTGCAGTTTTTATTACATATAAGTGATATACATGCGTAGCACCAGGTACGGTTACAGGTGTTACAATGTCGCCAATTCCCTTTAAAGCAGCATCGTACCAGGCAGCAATCTGTTGCCGCTCACAAGTCCAGGCAGCCAGGTACGCAAGTTTTACACTTAAAAAAGCGGCCTGCAGCTCATCCATCCGCATATTGTACCCTATTACCTCGTTGTAATATTTTTTTTGAGAGCCATAGTTGCGAAGGGCTTTGATTTTTTCAGCAATGTCCCCGTTGGCGGTAGTAATTGCTCCTGCATCACCCAATGCCCCGAGATTTTTGGCAGGATAAAAACTGGTTCCGTTTACGATTCCAAAGCTGCCGGTAAGCCGGCCGTTGTATGCTGCGCCCTGTGCCTGGGCATTGTCTTCAATTACACAAAGCTTATGCCTGTCTGCTATTTGCATAATCGCATCCATCTGGCAGCACTGACCATATAAATGTACCGGCATGATCGCTTTTGTATTGGTTGTAATGGCAGCTTCAATCAATTGCGGATTAATATTAAAAGAAGCTTCGTCGGGCTCTGCAAAAACCGGAGTAGCGCCTGTGTAAGATATAGCCAGTACTGAAGCAATATAGGTATTTGAAGGTACAATCACTTCATCACCCGGGCCCACATTAAGAACTTTTAAGCATAGGTGCAGGGCATCCAGCCCGTTGCTTATACCAATGCAGTGAGGTACCTCATTAAAGGCTGCATACTCCTTTTCAAATTGCTGCACCGCTTTGCTGAGTATATACCATTTACTGTCAAATACAGTGGTAAAAGCCGCAATCATTTCAGCCCTTACTTGTTCATTTACCGCATCAAATGATAAAAATGGTATGGTCATACTTTTAAGCACTCTTTCTTTTCATGCATATTTATTGTCCTAATATCTATTCTTCAGTTTGGTTTTTTACCCATGCATCATAACCAATACCCTGCCAGGGCATTCCCCTTTCAAAATGATACATCCAGGGGTAATGCATTGCCCCCGGATTTTCTTTTGACTTAATATCAAGCACTGAGCCCGCCTCGTTTGCCGGAGACCCCACAATGAGTTTTTCATCTCCAAAGCTTTTGGTTACTGTGGAGTTAGCGCCTATTAAGCAATGCTTGCCTACGGTTACTGCCGGCAGTATTACTGCATGAGCAGCAATTTGGGTAAAATCTCCAATAGTTGGCCCTTTGCAGATATTGGATGGCGGATGCGGATCGTTTGTAAATATTACGTAAGGGTAAATAAATACAAAATCACCTAATACTGATTGCTGGCCAATAAGCACATTGCTCTGCAGCCGGCAATAATTACCAAAGACAGAATAGCCCTGTATATCGCACAAGGTACCAAAAGAACAGTGCTGCCCGATTATGTTGTACTCCCTGATTGTGACCCTGTGACCGGTTGAAAAATGATTGCCTGTTACATTGCCGGCATAAATAATTGAGTGGCTCCTTATTAATGAATTGCCACCAATTATGGTTTCAGGGTTAACGTAATTACTGTTGCTGTAATAATCATTAAGTGGCTCGCCAATAACACAATCATTACATATTGTTGTGTTGTCGCCTATTACCACATTGTCGTATATTACAGTATTATCGCCTATTCTCACATTTTTACCAATTACCGCCCTGGTACTTATCTGCAAATTCCGTCCGTTAAATTTCATCTTATTATACTTATATAAATAAATGCCAGCGGTATGGTTTTTTATACGGGCAACTTTTACGTGTTAAAAATAAATATTACCCTGTGCTGCTGTAAGTATTCAAAAGCTGCTGCCACCCTGTAACCGATCATGCTTTTTTGAAGCGTTTGAATGCTTCATAATCTCTTATATAATCCGACTCGCTGAACAAAGTAGAAGCTAGTGCAAGGCAGATGGCACCTGAGGAAAAGTTGGTAATATCCCTCCAGATGCCCGGCCGTATGTGCAGCGCCTGGCCTGGCTGGTTGAGCTGTACTGTTTTTTTACAGCGGCCATCATCAACAGTAACATTAAAACTACCGCTGGTGGCTATTACCAATTGTTCCATTTTTTTATGCCCGTGTGCGCCCCGTGATTCACCTCCCGGAATATCGTACAGGTAATAAATACGCTTTATAGTAAAAGGCAGGCCTGCTGTATTATCCAGTGTTGTTATATTACCAGCCTTGCTTTTTTGCCGGGGTAATGTAATAATGTTGCAATCATAAATAGTATATGCCGATTTATCCATTCGCCATTTTTTTAAAAGCATCAAAGTCATCAATCATTTCCGGCAAAGCATTTTCACCGCTTACTGCTGCCAGGGCCAGTGAATTGGTGGCAAAGTTTTCAATCTTTCGCCATATCATTGGGGGTATTAATAACCCCATATCAGGCCTGCTGAGGATATATGTTTTTTCATTGACACCATCACTTACTGATACATTAAAACTGCCGGACAGGGCAATGATGAACTCCTGCCGGTATTTGCAGGCATAGCCATCTCTTGTTTCTCCGGCTGGTATATCATATATCCAGTAAACACGGCTAATGATGAACGGAACCTGGTTTTCGTTTTCAAAAAAAGAAAGATTACCCCGTTCGTCTGGTATTTTGGGCATCTGTATAAGCTTTACCTCGGACAAGTTCATCTGCTGCCTTTTATTTCGTAACAAATATAAAGAGAATATACAGAAAGCCTGCCGAAACATTGCTTTGCAAAGCTGTTGCTTTAATTGCCATCTGCTGCCTGATTACAGCAGCTGCAGGGATACCAGGTAAGAATGCAGGGCCCCAAAATGGCCTTAGCAAACCTGCTTAATTATCAGGAATGGCATACCGGATTAAAAAACATACAATTCTTTCCTTTAGCTGGTACCGCCCAGCTTTACAAACAGCTCTTCTACTTTTTTTATTATCGGGTGTACAGAATATTTACTCAGAATATTTTCCCTGATTTTTAATTTGTCAAAAGGAAACTCCAGCGCCTCTAATACCAGTCCGGGAAAATCACTCTCATGCTCAGCTATCAGGCCATTTATCCCCGGCATAATTATTTCATTGCTGCCTCCGGCTGATTTAAAAGCAACTATGGGAATGCCTCTTATTCCGGCTTCCAGCAACACATTGGGGAATCCTTCGTAAAAGGAACCCATTAAGAACAGGTCAATGTTATCAACTTTCCCGAAAGGATTCACTGTTTCATCAAACAAAATAACTTTGTCCTGCAGATTCAGTTGTGCTGTAAGGGCCTCTAATGCACTCCTTTCAGGTCCTCCGCCGAAAATATAATACTTATACGGAATGGTTAGTTTGCTGAGCGCTTCTATAATTCTGGGAATACCTTTTTCCTTTGATAGTCTTGCCACAGTAACAAAGCTGTATACGCCTTCAACAGTGTGTATCACCTCTTTGTGAAGCGCTTGTCCAGCGATGTCTTCAACAAAATTATTGATCACCATTGTTTTTTCCCGGGACACACTGTAGTTGGCAATAAGGTCAGCCTGCATGGCGTTTGATTGACAGATGATAAAGTCAATATTCCGGTAAAAAATTTTATCGAGCCTGTTAAAAATGGCAAATGTTTTTTGCATCCTGTTGTTGAGGCTTACAATGGTGGACTCCCTTGCAACCAGTGTGAATTTACCCGGTAAAAATTTTTTTGTAATGGCAAAAAACAAATTAAGGTGGTGGCCGGTAGTAAAAACAATTGCCGGCTTCTCTTTTTTAACAGCGGCATAAATTTTAAAAAAAGAATTCCTGACCCTTTCGATACCCAGATCAACTACTTTGATGTTCTTATTGTGAATTGTGAAGAAGGCGTTCTTGTTATTGATGACGTACAGCGATACGTCGAATAAGTCTGTATTTATATTGTTGCACAGTATGGATATATACCTTTCCTGCCCCCCTGATGTTAATGAGGGGATGAGTATCATCATTTTAATCCGCTTATCCATCTGCATGTTTTTTTGATAATAGTACGCTCAGGTATTGTGCGGTCATTATAAAAAAATTTTTTGTTACCGGAATAAAACGAAGCCCCTTTCTGATTGCCAGTGTCATCAATTCAAAATATGTGCGGACATTTTTCAGGTGTGCGGATATTTTTTTTGTTCCTGATGCATTAGCGCCATGCTTCACCCACATGCCGGATACGTTTTTGCTCAGAATTACTTTTTTATCTTTATTGTTGATGCATAATTTTAAGATTGAAAATATATCAGCAGACAAAATATCTTTTTCATAAAAACCGCTTTCTATTGCCAGTTGCCGGTTGTACAGCAGTGACATGTGGGAAAAATAACCAAGCCTGCTGAAATGATAAACATACCCCGCTGCTGTTTCCAGTGCCTCAAATGCCTCTATGCGGAAAGTGGACTGTTTTGTTTCCTGGCCGTATTTTATGATGTGGCTGCCCTGGTAAAACAATACATCACTGCTGTTGTTTTTACCGATAGCGGATATCGCTTCTGATATAAATTTTGTATTGGTATAATAGTCATCACCATCTAAATTAATTACCCAGTCTGCATCAGCATATTCATAGAGGCATTTCCTGTAGTTGGCTACTCTTCCAATATTTGTTTCGTTTCTTTTATAGGTAACCTTAGTGCTGGTTAAGTGGGTCTTTATTTTTTCGAAAGTGTCATCTGTGGAACAATCATCTGCGATTACTATTGTTAAATTTTCGTAGTCCTGTTCAAGGGCACTTTCAACAGCCTTTGCAACAAAAGCCGCCTGGTTAAAAACAGGAATCATAATACAAACAGAGGGTTTACCATCCATAAATGATTAAGCCTTGGTTAACATAAATTGAATTTCATAGCAGGGGAAATTTCTGCTCCAGCTGTCTTCGTACCACTCTTTCAGCAGGTTGCTGCTGTTGAAAATCAGTTGGCACAGTTTACGAAAGGGGCGGTTGATATATAAAGGAGACTTAAATTTTAAATATACCGACTTCAGCATCAGCCCTGTATCAAGATTATAATTGGGCACTTTTCTGCGGAGTATGTTATCTGCAGCCATATAGGAAAAAGAATACAGCCCGAAAAAACTTTTATGGGTATAGTCCGAATAAAAATAGGCGTTGGAAAAATGGGGTACTACAATTTCTATAAAGCCTTCGGGCTTAAGGATGCGGTGTAATTCTTTAAGAAGAGAGGGTATATCCGGTATGTGTTCAAAAAAATGAAAACTGTGAACTTCATCTATGGTACCGGAAGGAATTGCTTTAACGATTTCATATATATCTCCTACCAGGTCAACCCCTTCGCTGTCGAGTAAATCCACCCCTATCCAGTCCTGCTTTTTTTTTAATGGCCCGCATCCAATATCCAGTATTGCAGAACCACCAGCCCCAAGCGACCGGATAATGCCTTTTTTATCAACAAATGCCATACTTGCAATTCTTTTATATACTTAGGCGCAAAGGTGCATTTTTTTTTTTAAATGGATTTCAATATTACAAAATATGCTTTCGCAGAAAATAAAGCTGAAATAGAAAACTGGTGATATAATAGATGCTTACAGAAAGCGCAAGACCGCTGATGCCAAAATGGTTGTAACAGTAAAATTTCAACGGTATATAGCAGGTAAAAATAATTATGCTCAGCCTGGTTGGTGTTTTGGTATTGCCTTTTGCATAAAAAGTACATGAAGTTACGGAGCCTGTGAGGCTGCCAACCCAAAAACCTCCCAGCAGCAGCAGTAACCACCATAGCCTGGATACATCAGACGGATTAAAGTTTTTAAATCCAAACAGGATCGCCAGCACCCACTTGCCTGCTATAGCCAGCAAGGCAAACAGGGAAACCGTAACCAGAATACTCAACAAGAGTCTTTTTTTCAATAGTTTGTTAAAACCTTCTGTATCCCCATCTGCATACTTTCTTGACATAGATGGTATCATCGTGTTTACCAGCACTTTTGTCAATATGCTGTTACCGGCTGCGTACAGTTGCTGGGCAAGGTTCAGCAGGGTAAGTTCACCACCAGTACCGCCCGAAGTAAGATACCTGTCTGCCAGCATGTCTGTTTTAAAGTAAAAATTACCAAGTATCAATGGTCTTAACCTGGCCCAGGCATTTTTAAATGAAGCAGAGGCAAGTGCAGGCTTACGGTAAGGCCCCAGAGCTTTTGTTAAAAAAAGCATTTGTAAAAAAATACGGAGCACACTCAGCCAGGCGGCCCCGTAAATGCCCAGGTATTGCACAGCAAAATATAGCATAATGAGGGATACCAGGTTGGCTGCAATGGATGTAATCTCTATAAAATAGAAATTTTCCCTTGCGCTGTGTACAGCCCACAATACACTAAGCATGGCCGAGAATACCATGGCCAGCAACTGTATCTTACTCAACTGAACAGCAAGTGTATAGGATGCTCCGCTGAAACCCGGTAAAACCCATCCTACCCACCACCGTGCCGTAAAAAATAATATCAGGGCAAGCATGCCGAACAAGAACCCAATACCTTGTAAGTAGTTCCATGCTTCTGTCTGAAATGCATTGCCTTTATATACAGATATCATAGGTACCAGCACCATTGTTAGCGAGCCACTGAGTACCAGCAGAATAAACTGTGGAAGTGCCATTGTACCAAAAAAGGCATCAGACTCAACGCCGGCTCCAAAAGAAACTATCACATACCATTGAAAAAGAAACTGTACGGTGAGATTAATAGTAACCAGTATACCCAATGCAAAAAAACTTTTAGCTGATTTCATTATGATGCTGGTATTACCCTGGTTACTTTATTGCCCTGTAAAAAATATTGTTCTCCTGTTTGTGCACAAGTTGCCATATTGTCTGCCTCAAACCGGAGCTTATGCCCTGCTTCACTTACCCAACCCCTGTGCCTGGCCGGATTGCCTGTTACCAGGGCATATGCCGGTACATCACGGGTAACCACAGCGCCAGCCCCCACCAGTGCATACTGCCCGATGGTAACCCCGCATATAATGGTGGCATTGGCCCCTATACTGGCTCCTTTTTGTACCAGTGTTTGTCTGAACTCCGTTTTACGCTCAATAAAGCTCCGTGGATTGATCACATTGGTAAACACCGCAGAAGGACCTACAAATACATCATCTTCCAGTATTACACCATTGTACACCGATACATTGTTCTGAATTTTTACGCCAATGCCCAGCCGGGCATTGTTGTCAATAAACACATTCTGGCCAATATTGCAATGGCTGCCAATTACCGCAGCGGGCATCACATGGCAAAAATGCCAGATTTTGGTGCCCTCCCCAATGGCGGCGCCAGCATCTATGATAGCGGTATGGTGGATATATGTTTCCTGCATCAATTGGCCTGTAGCGGTTTTCCTGCAAAAGTATGGTTTTCGGAGCCAATTTGGCGATAGTAAGCAGTACGGGGTGCATTCCAAATTGTCGCTGGCGGGTGAGGACTGACCAGGGCAGCCTGCCGTGGGCGGTGTCCCCGCCACCCACAATCAAAATGAAGTGCGACAATTTGAAATGCACCCGCAGCACGGCGGGATATTTACATTTGCAATATATCTGTGGATTGTGCCTCCTTGCCTGGTAAGTGGCAACAACCAGCAATAATCAGCACATCAGCACATTATCCAATCAGCACATTATCACATTAACCAAATGGTTTTCGGAGCCAATTTGGCGATAGTAAGCACCGGGCAGAATATTTACATTTGCCAAATATCCATTACAGATACTGACCTCCCGTCTGCCAGGTAAGTGGTAACAACCCTAAATAATCAGCACATTAGCAAATTTGCACATCAGCACATTAGCTTGCATTACCTTTGCGGCTATGCATTATGCTTCAGTAGAAAATATCAGCAAGTCCTTCGGTATACGAACGCTTTTTAAAAACATCACCCTTAATGTGGAAGAAGGGGATAAAATTGCCTTTGTGGCCCGCAACGGAAGCGGCAAAAGCACTCTTTTGAAAATTATTGCCGGGCTGGATACTGCCGATACCGGCACTGTATGGGTACATAAAGACATAAAAGTGGTGATGCTGCAGCAGGAAAGCGATTTTGACAGCGAAAAAAGCATTTGGGACAATGTGCTCCGGTTAGACAATCCCGTGGTGCAGGTGGTAAAAGAATACGAGCAATACCTGGAGGATGGGCTGGAAGATGAGCATATTCTTGGCGACCTGATTACCAGGATAGATGAGCTGAATGCCTGGGCTTTTGAGAGTGAGCTGAAGCAGATACTGGGCAAGCTCAACCTGCATCACCTGAAAGAAAAAGTGGGCAACCTGAGCGGAGGGCAAAAAAAGCGGGTGGCGCTGGCACAGGCACTGGTAGAAACCCAATTGTACGAGGGCCGCTGCCTGCTGATACTGGATGAACCTACCAACCACCTGGATGTAAGCATGATAGAGTGGCTGGAAAATTACCTCTCTGCCCAGCGCTGTACCCTGCTGCTGGTAACGCACGACCGGTATTTTTTAGATGCCGTATGTAATGAAATAGCTGAACTGGATGACGAAAAGATATTTACTTACCGGGGCGATTACGACTATTTTTTAGAGCAGAAAAGCCTGCGGCACGACGTCCAGCAGAGCGAACTGCAAAAAGACAAAAATATTTACCGAAAGGAGCTGGAATGGATGCGCAAGCAGCCCAAGGCCCGCACCACCAAAAGCAAGAGCCGCCAGGATGCTTTTGCTGAAGTGGAAGACAGGGTAAAACAGCGCAAAGACGATGCTGAAGTGAGCCTGCAGGTAAAAATGACCCGGCTGGGCGGCAAGGTGCTGGAGCTTAAAAAAGTGTACAAAAGCTACGGACAGCTGCCCATTATGAAAGGGTTTGACTATACTTTTAAACGGGGTGAACGCATTGGCGTGGTGGGTAAAAACGGGGTGGGAAAATCCACCTTCCTGAAAATTGCACTGGGGCTTGAGCCTGCTGACAGCGGCAAAATAAACCATGGCGATACGGTGGTATTTGGCAACTTCAGCCAGGACGGGCTGCAGTACAAGGAAGATAAACGTGCCATTGAATATGTAAAAAGCATGGCTGAGTTTTTTCCGCTGGCAGACGGCACAAAAATTTCTGCCAGTATGTTTATGGAAAAATTCGGGTTTATGGCCGAGCAGCAATATACCCCGCTGAGCAAACTGAGCGGTGGCGAAAAGCGGCGGCTGCACCTGCTGAGCATACTGTTTTTGAACCCCAACTTCCTGGTACTGGATGAGCCTACCAACGACCTTGACCTGCAAACCCTCCGCACACTGGAAGAGTTTTTACTGGATTACCCGGGCTGCATACTGATTGTAAGCCACGACCGGTATTTTATGGACCGGATGGTGGAGCATCTTTTTGCTTTTGAAGGCGATGGGGTTATCAGGGATTTTCCCGGCAACTATTCGCAATACAGGGAGGCCCTTGCAAAAGAAGCGGCTGAAGGGCGTAATATGGTGGAAAAAAAACCGGCTGAAGTAATTGCACCCAAACCTGCCGCCAGCGAAAAACGCAAACCCTCCTTTAAAGAAAAACACGAGTTTGAATTATTGGAAAAAGAAATGCCTGCCCTTGAAGCTGAAAAAAAGCAACTGGAAGAAAAAATGAATACCCCTGGTATGAATTATGATGAACTGCAAAAAGCTGCAGGCCGTGTAAGTGAAATCATTAGCCTGCTGGATGAAAAAGAAATGCGCTGGCTGGAATTGAGTGAGCTGATGGGGTGACAGCAGCATACAAGCAGTTTTTTTATACTGGCACCTATTTCTTAATGGTATTTTTTATGCAGGCATTATCTTTGCTGCTCAAGTAAAAACACATTATGAAAAAGATTGCAATCATAGTATTTCATTTTGGAAAAATGCCATGGTACCTGCCATACTTTCTTAAATCATGCGATACTAACCCCACCGTCGATTTTCTTTTTATTACAGATTTGCCGGTACCCGATAAATCTGCCCCTAATATTAAGTACATATCTTTTACACTGCAGGATTTTAACCGCCTGGCAAGTCAGCGCCTTGGCTTTGCTTTTGCTGCCGAAAATGCCTATAAACTGTGCGATTTAAGACCGGCCTTTGGCACAATATTCAGCAGGCAATTGCAGGCCTATGATTTTTGGGGATATGCTGACACAGATGTTATACTGGGAAGCATCAGGTCTTTTTTTACTGATAATTTACTGGAAACACAGGATATATTATGGCCCAAGAAAAAATATCCGCCGGGTTTTTTCACACTGTACAGAAACACTGAAGCGGTGAATCAACTTTATACAAAAGTAGAAAACTATAAAGAAATTTTTCAATCGCAGCTCAATTATATGTTTGATGAATGTGGCGGTGCCTATATTGAATTGGAAAATGGTGCAAACATTCTGCAAACCGGCTTTGGCTTTGAAAGCATTCACCACGCAATGGAAAGGGAAAAACACCATATCAAATCCTATCAACTGCAATGCGTGGCTGAGGGAATTCCTGGTGGTATGCAATGGAAGAATGGTGTTTTGCTGAAAGACGGAAAAGAAATACTGCTCTATCATCTAAGCGATTATAAAACAAACTTCATAGCACTCCGAAAAAGATGGAAAGCCATACCCGACAATTATTTTATTGACCGTTACAATATCCGCCGTTCATCATTTTACAGCTTCCTGGTTCACTGCTGGACTGAACGACTTAACCCCCTTCTGATTAAAATGCGGTACATTTTCTTTGTGCTGCTGAGTATGGCAAAAAGACAAAAAACAAAAGACCTGGTACCAGGAAACTATTCCTATATGAGTATGAAATACACCATTGCCCTTAATGACAAACAGGAAAACTGTTTGAAAACTGACCAGGGGGAGCTGCCCTTTTTATCAGTTCCGTTTATGCCGGATTACACTTTTTTGCCAGCTTACCGGATGCTGCTGCAAAAGAAAGAAGGTAAACTCCGGCTTTTAGTACCTAATGGTAGCACGTTGGCTTTTTCGCCAAGCAGCCAGATTCCATCAATGCGGTAAAAGGAACCCGGACAATTATTTATTTTACTACCTTTCATTCCGGTTGCAGCTGTATAGCCCGCAGCCAGAACCGCAAATACATACGCATGAACCAACGTTTCTATTCCCTTGATGTTTTTCGTGGTGCTACGGTAGCATTAATGATACTGGTAAATACTCCCGGCAGCTGGGCGCATATTTATCCCCCTTTAGAACATGCATCCTGGCATGGCTGCACCCCAACCGACCTTGTATTTCCCTTTTTTTTATTTGCAGTGGGCAATGCCATGGCTTTTGTAATGCCAAAACTGGATGCCGCTGGTGAAGGCGCTTTTTGGCAGAAAGTGATTAAACGCACCCTGCTGATTTTTGCAATCGGCCTGCTGCTCAACTGGTTTCCTTTTGTAAAATGGGATGGAGATAAAATGATTGTTAAGCAATGGCAGAACATCCGCATTCTGGGTGTGCTGCAGCGCATCGCCCTCTGCTACTTTTTTGCTTCGGTAATTGCACATTATTGTAAGGTAAAGGGTGCTTTTGTGGCCGGAGCTTTCATCCTGCTGGCCTACTGGTTCCTGTGCATTGCGGGCAACCCCGCCGATCCATTCAGCTTGCCGGGCTGGTTTGGCACCAGGGTAGATATTGCCATCCTGGGTGATGCACATATGTACCATGGCGAGGGCAGAACTTTTGACCCAGAGGGGCTGATGAGTATTTTTGCCGCTATCGTTCAGGTAATACTGGGCTACCTGGCAGGTAATTATATTCTTACAAAAGGCAAAACCCATGAAATGGTGAATGGCCTTTTTGTGGCCGGCTGTGTTTTGGTACTTGCCGGTTTTTGCTGGGATATGGTGTTCCCCCTCAATAAAAAAATATGGACGAGCAGCTATACCATTTATACCACAGGCCTGGCCCTGCTGGTGCTGTCGGTGCTTATTTATATCATTGAGTTTAAAAACTGGAAAGGTGGCTGGAGCCGTTTTTTTGATGTGTTTGGCAAAAACCCACTGTTCATCTTCGTACTCAGTGGCGCCCTGCCACGGTTGCTGGGGCTTATCCGTATACCCAATGGTGTGGATGATACGGGCAAGGCAAAATTCCTTTCTCCCTTTGGCTGGTTGTACGAGCATGCCTGCAAACCCGTTTTTACTGATGAACGCAACAGCTCCCTCATGTATGCCCTGCTGATGATTGGCATGTACTGGTTTATTTGCTGGATAATGGATAAGAAGAAAATTTATGTGAAAGTGTAAGCAAGCAGGCCCGTCTCCAAAATGATAAGCCCCCGGTTCTTGATACTGTAAATATTGCAACTGATTTGATCCTTCCTGCCAAATAGCCCATTTGCGGTGAAAAAAGGGATTATTCGCCGTAAAAATGCGGTGAATAAGTGACAGTGCGGCGAAAATTGGGTATATTCGCCGCAAAAGATGCGTTAAATGGCCACATATATTCATCAACGGGCCGAATGGCCAAACTTTACCTGGGATGAGGCAATGCTCACCCAATTGCTGGCTGCTGTACGATACCGGCAGGGACGGCTGTTGGGCCATATGGAAGCAATGGGGTTTTCGCTGCGTACCGAAGCAATCTTACAGACACTAACGCTTGATATATTAAAGTCGAATGAAATTGAAGGGGAAATTCTCAACCCCGAACAGGTGCGTTCGTCAATTGCCCGGCAACTGGGACTGGACATCGCCGGAATGGTACCCAGCAGCAGGCATATCGAAGGGGTGGTGGAAATGATGCTGGATGCGACACAGCAATTTAATGAACCACTAACCAAAGAACGTTTGTTCGGCTGGCATGCGGCACTTTTCCCGACCGGGCATAGCGGCATCTATAAAATAACTACGGGCAATTGGCGGGATAGCAGCAAAGGCAGAATGCAGGTTGTGTCAGGGGTAATGGGAAGAGAAATTGTCCATTTTGAAGCACCGGATGCCGATAAGCTGGACGAAGACATGGAAAAAATGCTGGCCTGGTTCAATAATCAGAAAGCTATTGATCCGGTCATCAAAGCCGGTATTGCGCATTTGTGGTTTGTGACCATTCACCCGTTTGATGATGGTAATGGTCGCATAGCCCGGGCCATTGCCGATATGCAGCTGGCCCGGGCCGATGGGAGCTCCCAGCGGTTTTACAGTATGTCGGCACAAATACAGGCAGAACGCAAAGCCTATTATTCAATGCTGGAACAGACACAAAAAGGTTCACTTGATATTACTGCCTGGCTGGTTTGGTTTTTAGAGTGCCTGCAACGGGCATTGGGTGCAACGGCTGAAACACTGGCTGCTGTATTGAACAGGGCAAAATTCTGGGACAGTCATGCCCATGTTTCGCTTAACAAACGGCAGCACATGATGCTGAATAAATTATTAGATGATTTTGCTGGCAAGCTCACCTCTTCCAAATGGGCAAAGATGGCCAAATGTTCTCAGGATACCGCGTTACGGGATATTCAGGAATTGGTTGAAATGGGCCTGTTGGTTAAAGAAGCAGCAGGTGGGCGCAGTACCAGTTATTTGTTGCAGCATTAATACATTTCCCATTCCTTGTCTTCACCCTTTTGTTGCGCTTGTTGCATCTGGGCGATAAATTTTTCTTTGTCATGCTCTTTCTTACCGTCCTGCAGGCCGGAGTAATTGTGGTTTGTCCGGGGAAGCCATAATTTTCTTCATCAACTCAGGCTTGTGCTGGCTGATTCAATACCCGGCACTAAAGCCCTTGGGGTAGTCTTTCTAATCGGCTCATTATTTGGATATTTATGGATAAATATATGGATAGTGAAACCATTTTATGGCAGCAAAACCGTCCATAACTCTTGCAAATCCATCAAAAACATGATGAAAATGGATTCAAATCCAAAATAAATATGTATTTCATGGATTCAAATCCAAAATAATGATACTTCGGTCACTCCAGCCACGTATTGAAACCCGGCTTTTCAAAGGTAAAGCTATCCTGTTATTTGGTCCAAGGCGGGTGGGCAAATCAACGCTGGCAGAGCATATCATAGCACGGCAAACGGTTGAAACAATGCATTTAAGTGGTGACGACGCTGACGTAAGGGATATTTTGACCAGCACTAAGGCTACACGATTGAAAGCCCTGGTTGGAAACAAGAAATTACTTTTTATTGACGAAGCACCACGCAGCAGCAGGAAATTGACCTGGTAGAAGAAACCGAAGACGGGCTCAATGCATTCGAGATAAAATGGAACACTGCCCGCAAAGTCCATTTTTCAAAAACATTCACTGACCATTACCCCAATGCCACGACTTTTGTGATTTCACCCAAAACAGTTGAGGATTTTATTGCCACGCAGCAAGGACAGACTTACTGAAACCTTTAATTTTTTCAATAAGGGTTTGCATGCATCAAGTCTGTTTTATTTTGCAATCAGTATTAACAAAAATTGCACAATCATTTTCATCCCTAATCCTTTCCAAATAAAAAAGCAGCTACAACTTTCACATTGTAACTGCTTTATTTTCAGTGGGCCCACCTGGGCTCGAACCAGGGACCACCTGATTATGAGTCAGGTGCTCTAACCAACTGAGCTATAGGCCCTTTGAACATTGCTGCTCAATAATAAAAACGCAAAAACACTGTTTTCGGCGTTTCGGGGTGCAAATATAAGCAAAACTATATCAATTTTAACGCTTCTTTAAAGTATTTGCCCTTATTTTGCACCTTCAAATTTTGATATGAAGAAGATTTTACTGGTACTGATAACTTTCTGCTCCGTAACTTTTGTAAGCGCCCAGCAAAAAAAAGACAAAACCGATTTAACAGGCCGTGCAGGCGACCATTTGGTAATACAATTGAGCAACGACCGCTGGATGGGTGCCCCGGACAGTATCAGCAACCGCACAACAGGCTTCTCACGTGGGCTTAATGTGTATTTGATGATGGACAAACCCTTTAAAAGCAACCAAAAGCTCAGCGCTGCCTTTGGAGTAGGGGTGAGTACCAGCAGTATGTTTTTTAAAAATACCGGTATTGATGTTAAAGCCTCAGGCGTAAGACTGCCTTTTAAAAATCTTGATACACTGAGCCGGTTTAAAAAATTCAAATTAGCCATCGCCTACCTCGAAATACCGGTTGAACTGCGTTTCAGTTCAAAACCAGAGAACAATAATAAAAGCCTGAAATTTGCCATAGGCGCCAAAGTGGGTACTTTATTGAAGGTACATACAAAAGGCAAAAATTTGCTGGATGCAAGTGGTAAAACAATCAGCGCCTACACAGAGAAAGAGAGCAGTAAGCGGTTTTTTAACAGTACCCGCATTTCCGGTACTGCCAGGATAGGTTACGGAATATATTCACTTTTTGCCTCATACCAAATCAATAATTTGCTCAAAGATGGCGCTGGCCCCGATATCAGGCCCCTGCAGATCGGCCTCAGCATCGGCGGACTGTAACTTTACAACCATATTATAAAAATCCCGGCATAACCGGGATTTTTTAATTTGATTCACCCTTTGCAATACATTAACTTTGCGGCTCATTTCGCATTATGAGTGATGCTATTAAACACGAATGCGGCCTCGCCTTCATTCGTTTACGGAAGCCTTTCAGCCATTACCAGCAGCAATATGGTTCAGTAATGTACGGCCTCAATAAGCTGTACCTGCTGATGGAAAAGCAGCACAACCGTGGCCAGGACGGCGCCGGTATAGCTACAGTAAAGCTGAATACAGAGCCTGGCTATCCATTTATGCACCGCTTACGCAGCAATGCCAACCAGCCCATCGCCGACCTTTTCAGCCAGATAGGACAGGAAATTGACGAACTGGAAAAGTACCAGACCGATATCAAGAATCATCCCGGTTTGATGAAGGGACATGTACGGTTCCTGGGAGAACTGCTGCTGGGCCACCTTCGCTATGGTACCCAGGGCAGGAATAATGTTGAATTTTGTCATCCCTTTATAAAACGGGATACCATACCCGCCCGCAACCTTGCCCTGGCGGGTAATTTTAACCTGGTAAATACAGAAGAACTTTTTGGACTGGTAAATATCGACCCGGGTGTATTTCAAAAACAGAGCGACCTTGCTGCCATGATGGAAGTGCTGCATCATTTCATCGTAAAGGGAGATGAGGCTTTTCCCGGAAATCTTGATGTGGTAAAAGTGCTGAAAAAAGCCGTACCATTGTTTGATGGTGGTTTTAACTTCAGCGGCATTTTGGGCAATGGCGATGCATTTGTAATGCGGGATGCGCATGGCATAAGGCCATCTTACTACTACATAAACGATGATGTGATTGTGGCGGCCAGTGAGCGCTCAGCCATCCGCACCACTTTTAATGTGGGGGAAAATGAAGTGATGGAGCTGATGCCGGGCAATGCCCTGATCGTATTGGCCGATGGCAGCTATTCCATCAACCAGGTACTGGAACCCAAAGAACGTAAGGCCTGCAGCTTTGAAAGGATCTATTTCAGCCGGGGCAGCGATGAAAAAATATACCAGGAGCGTACTTCACTTGGTCGCAACCTGAGTGAACCGGTTTTGAAGGCTGTGAACTACGACCTGAAAAATACCATCTTTTCCTTTATCCCCAATACTGCTGAAACGGCTTTTTACGGCCTGCTTAAAGGTGCCGATGATTACCTGAAAAAGATAAAAGTAGAGCGTATCCTGAGCTGGGGTAATACTATTGACCCCGAAAAGCTCACCGAAATGCTCAGCCGGAAAATAAGGTTTGAAAAAATTGCCATCAAGGATGTAAAGCTGCGCACCTTCATTACCGAAGACAGCAGCCGCAACGAAATGGTGCAGCACGTATACGATATCACCTATGGTACGGTACGCAGTGGCGAAGATACACTGGTAGTGATTGACGACTCCATCGTACGGGGCACTACATTAAAGGAAAGCATCATACGCATGCTGGCCCGCCTCAATCCTGTGCGCATCATTGTGGTATCCTCTGCACCCCAGATACGCTACCCCGATTGCTATGGCATTGATATGAGCAAACTGGGCGACTTTATCGCCTTTAAGGCCGCCATAGAACTTTTAAAGGAAAGCGGCCGGGAGGAACTGCTGAATGAACTGCTGCAGCAATGCAAAGACCTGCAGCGCAATAACCAGCTCCATACCGAAAACGTGGTAAGGCAGGTGTACAAACCTTTTAAGGTGGAAGAAATATCTGCCAGGATAGCTCAACTTATTACGCCCAAAGAACTGAATATTCCTGTGGATGTAATTTATCAAACCATTGAAAGCCTGCATGAAGCATGCCCCAATAACAAGGGCGACTGGTATTTTACAGGCAACTATCCTACACCCGGCGGCAACAGGGTTTGTAACAAAGCCTTTATGAATTATATGGAAGGAAAGAATGTAAGGGGTTATTAAACCAAAACCTGCTGCCGCAAAATACGGTGTAAACAATACAGGCCATTTTTTGTTCATCAGTAACAACAGATGATTTTTATACAACAACTAAAAATTGATACAATGCGATACGTAAAATTATTCACCATCCTGCTCACCGCCGGCACTTTGTTTTCCTGCAATAACGCTGCTGAAAATAAGGCAGATGATAAAGCAAAAGCTCCCGGTATTAAGGAGGAGCGCATTACTTACACAGCAGGGGATGTTACCATGAACGGATATGTTGCCTACGACAGCAACAGCAAAGCCAAAATGCCGGTGGTGCTGGTAGTGCATGAGTGGTGGGGCCAGAATGACTACTCAAGAAGACGTACAAAGCAATTGGCAGAAATGGGGTACCTGGCCATGGCCGTGGATATGTACGGAAATGGTGCTACGGCAGATAACCCCGATTCGGCTGGTAAAATGGCAACACCTTTTTATGCCAACCCGCAAATGGCCAAAACACGTTTTGACGCAGCTTTTGCAAAAATAAAAACATACCCGCAGGCCGACAGCAGTAAAACAGCAGCCATTGGCTATTGCTTTGGCGGGTCTGTAGTGCTGAACATGGCCAGGATGGGCGATAACCTGAATGGTGTGGTGAGTTTTCATGGCAACCTGGTGGGTACACCCGCCGACAAAAGCCTGCTGAAAAGCAAAGTGCTTGTTTGCCATGGCGAAGCTGACCAGTTTGTAAATGCGGCAGAAGTAGCCACTTTCAAAAAACAGATGGATTCCATTGGTGCAGTGTATACCTTTAAGTCTTATGCCGGTGCCACCCACGCTTTCAGCAACCCTGACGCTACAGCAATGGGCACTAAATTCCAAATCCCCATCGCCTATAATGCAGCGGCCGACAGTGCCAGCTGGAAGGACATGAAAGATTTTTTTGGAACAATATTCAAATAAAAAACGGATATTAACTGATATGGCATCACTTTAAAAAGTGGTGCTTTTTTTATGTACTTTGTAACTGATTTCAGATATGAATTGATGCCCGTTTTTTTATAAACAGATTGATGTTGTATGATATACAGTTTTAAAGGATGGATACCAGTAGTGGACGAAACAGCTTTTGTGCACCCGCAGGCCTGTGTAACCGGTAATGTAATTATTGGAAAGCATTGTTATATCGGTCCCGGTGCGGCATTGCGGGGTGATTGGGGGCAGATCATTATTGAAGATGGCTGCAACGTGCAGGAGAACTGTACCGTACACATGTTTCCCGGTGTAACTGTATGGCTGAAAGCTGGCGCCCATATCGGCCATGGCGCTGTAATACATGGTGCCACCATTGGTAAAAACTGCCTGGTGGGAATGAATGCTGTAATAATGGATAATGTGGTACTGGGTGATGAATGTATTGTGGGTGCTTTAAGTTTTGTAAAAGCGGATGAAGTGTTTGAAAGCAGGAGTTTAATTGCAGGCAGCCCGGCAAAAAAAATAAAAGAAGTAAGCGATGGTATGATTGACTGGAAAACTGCCGGCACAAAGCTGTACCAGCAACTGCCTGCCGAAATGCATGAGCATTGGCAAGCCTGTGAGCCTTTGCGGAGCGTACCTGAAAATATTCCCGGTATTCCGGCTGATTATAAAACCTGGAACCAGTCAAAGAAATAAGCCGTTAATGAAAAAAATCCCTCCCTTTCTTTTATTGTTGCTCTTACATTCAGGCGGCTTTTGCCAGGACCTCAGCGGTATTTGGGAAGGAGAATTCCGTACCGACCTGGCTCCAAACAACAGGCGTACATTTTTTATGCACATGGAAATATTGCAGACCGGCAGGGATGTAAGGGCTGTTTTTTTCAACTCCCATCCAGATGATATTGCTCACCCCGGGGTGATGTACCGTATTTCGGGCCGGTTTAGCACAAAAAAAGGGCTATTGATGTTTCCATTAACCCTTTACCGGGATCGCATTATTCAAAACAGCATCAGCCGTGGCGTAGCCGAAGTATTCATTGGCTTTGATGCCTGGTATATGGAAAAAGATTCAATGCAGCTTTTATATGGCACATGGATACCCGGCCAGTACAGTCCCCGCAGTGATGGAGCCGGTGGGGCTTTCTGGCTGAGAAGGGCCACCGATACCATATCAGCATTTACTGCGGGCCAGCTGCAGCAACCAATAAAAAAAATAAAAAAAGTTAATAAAGCGCTGCTCCCCGCCGATTCTGCAGCACTTTACAAAAGAGATGTTGCCAATGTAAAAACCTATGCCAGCCGGCAGCAAAGCATAGCCGATACCATCGCAGTACCATCAGAAAATGTACGCATTGAACTGTTTGATAACGCAGAAATCGATGGCGACAGTGTTTCAGTTTACCTTGATGACAAGCCGGTTTTACTGCAACAATTACTCAGTACCCAACCTATAGTTAGCAACCTGGTTTTAACAAAAGGAAAAGCACATAAGATTTCGATATACGCCGATAATATGGGTGCAATACCGCCCAATACGGCTTTGATGGTGATTATTGCGGGCAGCTTCCGCAAGTATCTTTTTCTTTCGGCTGATTACAATACCAATGCAGGGGTAGTACTTAAGTTTACGGATTAGTTGCAATATCGGCACTATGCTCCACGGCAGTTATTTCAAAACACTCTCCAAAATCATCTTCCAGTGTGCTGCCTGCTTTGATATTGCCACTAAACTTTACCTGCATGCCATTTTTTTTAAACTCACCGGGCATATTGTACACATTCAGCCTCAGGTGTTTTGCACGGCAGTCGATCATGTATACAGCAGTTTCTCCCTCACCAATCTCCCTTACAATGCCTGTTGCACTGCTAATCACTTCAACGGTGTCTCTTGCAGCGGGGGTGGTTATATCATCATTTACCAGCGAACTGTTGAGAAAAAAGCCAGTAGTTACCATCAGCAAAGTGCCCATTATTTTTTGCATGATACAAAATTACAGCTGCTGTGTTAACTGTTTTTTATCTTACTATTACCTTAATATTAACAGGTGGCAGCCACATCAGCCATAAATTGACGACATTTGCAGCAGAATGGAAAAATCAAACTTTGTTGACCAGATAAGAATTTTTTGCCGAAGCGGGCATGGCGGCGCTGGCAGCAAGCATTTTTTGCGCAATAAATTAACCAGTATGGGCGGCCCCGATGGTGGTGATGGTGGCAGGGGTGCTCATATTATTTTAAGGGGTAATACCCAGTTGTGGACCCTGCTTCACCTGCGCTATTACAAAAATATACTGGCCGAAGACGGGGAAGATGGCAGCAAAAGCCACAGCACCGGGCGTTTTGGCAAGGACATCATCATTGAAGTACCGCTTGGTACCATCGCTAAAAATGAAGAAAGCGGCGAAACAGTGGCAGAAATACTCGAACACGGGCAGGAAATCATCATTATGAAGGGTGGACGTGGCGGACTGGGCAACAGTAATTTTAAAAGCCCTACCAACCAGGCTCCCGACTATGCCCAGCCTGGTGAAGATGGTGTGGAGGGCTGGGTTGTGCTGGAACTGAAAGTGCTGGCCGATGTGGGATTGGTGGGTTTTCCCAATGCGGGCAAATCAACCCTTCTGTCGAGCATCACAGCCGCAAAGCCAAAAATTGCCGATTATGCTTTTACCACACTTACACCGCAACTGGGTATGGTGGAATACCGTGACAGCAAGAGTTTTTGCATAGCCGATCTTCCGGGCATTATTGAAGGAGCCGCAGAGGGAAAGGGCCTTGGGCACCGGTTTCTCCGCCATATTGAGCGCAACTCCCTCTTGTTGTTCCTTATTCCTGCCGATAGCAAAGATCATAAGGAAGAGTTCAACATCCTGCGCAACGAACTTAAAAAATACAATCCCGAAATGCTGCAGAAAGATTTCATTATTGCCATCAGCAAAAGTGATATGCTGGATGATGAACTGAAAACTGCCATCAAAAAAGAATTGCCTAAAAAAGTGCCGCACATATTTATTTCGTCTGTTACCGGCCTTGGGCTTACAGAGCTCAAAGACATGCTGTGGCAAACGCTGAACAAACCGGTACAGGATTGATGGTTTTTCTCAAATAAGCAATACAGTTCCTTCAACAGGGTCATATGCATAAAAAAATGCATGTGCATTCTCATAAAAAAATTACCACTTCGTGGTATTGTTCCTGTTACAGTGTGTCGTAACTTACTGTCTTAAAAGGTTCACCCATGCGTACATTTACCCTGATTACCTGGAACCTGTTACGCACCTGCTGGCATTTTGTCAAATTGCCTCTGCAGGCTTTTACGGTCTTCCTGCGCACTGTGTGGCTGCTTTTTCCGGCATTTTTTTTTACCTTCTGTGTATATACCTGCTTCTGGAACCTTTCCCAGGGCAAGGATGTACTTATTTCCATGCTCGAAAAAAAATGGGTAGGTGGCATTGTTATCCTTTCTGTTATTTTCTGGGTATTGGTTACCTGGTACAGCAGCCGGATACTGATATACAGAAAAAAACAGCTGTATGAAGAAGGTGAATTGAATGAAAAGATTGCCTTTCATTCACCAAGAGTGCTGGGCTTTTTGGGTTTCAGCATCATCTGGATAGCCCTGCTGCGTTTACCGCGGCTGGAGCATATAGGCTATGTATGGCGGCTTGACCCCTGGATGGATTATTGCTGGCTGGCTGTTTCTGCACTGGCCTATGCATGGCTGTACAAGCGGTTTAAAATATTCAGGGAACGCACCCTGAAATCCGTTAATGGCAATGCCACGAATACAAAGGAAGAAATAGACCGAAAGGAAGCCTGGGAAAAGAAGAAGTTCAGGTTCATTTACATTATTTCTGGCTGCCTTACAGCCTCAGTACTTGCCCTCAATACCCTTATCAGCAATGCATGGCTGCTGTTAACTTCTATTATCATCATGCAGGTAACCTATCTTTTTATTGTGGTAACCCGCCGTGGCAGGATGACGGTGGATGGTAACAGCAATGGAGTCACCATCAGAATGCCCAGGGACTATGCCAGTATACAGGACTGGCAGCAAGCCGAAAAAGAAAAAGGGAATGAATTCAAGATCGGAATTTGGGAACGCATTCTTTTTAACGCTAATATACCTGTGCAGGAGAAGACTTTTTTTGTGATTTATAATAGCATTGCCATGCTGTCGGTGGTTTTCTATTTACTCACCATCGGCAATTATCATTTCTCGGTAAAGCTGGGCAGTTTTGCCACCGTGCTGCTGTCGTTTGGTGTACTGGTTGGATTTTTCAGCATGGTGAGTTTTATTTCTGTGGCATTAAAAATTAATCTGCATGTAATTGGATTTATACTGGTACTGGTGATAGGTAAGTTTTCTGAGCCGCACTATGTTACCCTTGTAAACAATCCCGACCCCGGAGTACAGGCTTTTGCACAAAGGCCGGGGCTTCACCAGTATTTTAACAACTGGGTACAGCAACGTAAACCGGAAATAGAAAAAGGATCATACCCCGTGTTTTTTGTGCTGGCCGATGGTGGTGCTTCCAGGTCTGGTTACTGGACTGCCGCCACACTCAGCAAGCTCGAAGATACCACCGGCGGTAAATTTTCCCGGCACCTCTTCTGCCTTTCAGGAGCATCTGGCGGCAGTGTGGGCAATGGTACTTTTTTTGCGCTGCTGCGCAGCAGAGACAGCCTGCGCAGCTGCAACAAAACCTTTTCACAAGGCTCCTGCGAATTTTTGCAGTCTGATTTTTTAACTTACACCCTTGCCCGTATGCTGGGCCCGGATTTTATCAGACCCATCATTGGCAGCCTGCCCATTGCCGACCGGGCGGCAGCCCTGGAGCATGCCATTGAGGAGGGAGAGGAAGACAATGCTTTTCTGCACAACTTTTTTAAAAGCCCCATGTCGGCAATGACACCCACGGGCAGCAACAGCAATCTGCCCATCTTCTGCATTAATGTTACCCGTATGCAGGATGGCCGCCCTTCGGTCATCAGTAATATAAAGGCCGAAGATAATATTTTCAGCAGGCGGGTGGATATACTGGCACGCCTGCCCCTGGGCAAAGACATGAAGCTGAGCACAGCTGTGGTAATGGGTGCCAGGTTCCCGTACATAAGCCCCGCAGGAAGGATTGACAGCAGCTATTATGTTGATGGCGGGTATTTTGACAACTCCGGTGCCGGTTTTGTGCATGAAATGATGATGGAACTGCGCCGCATGATAACCGATACCCTGCAAAAAAATCCGGGCCACTACTATAAAAACCTGAAATTTTATGTACTCCATTCGCAAAATGGCGGCAATGGAGATAAGCTGCTGAAAAAAATACATCCGGTATGGAATGATCTTGGTTCGCCACTTTTAACAATGGTGGGAGGATTTACCACACAAACATCGGTAAACGATTTGCGGCTGAAAAGATACATGCAGGATATTTACCGGAATACAGGCGAAACGGGTTATTTCCGCATCAACCTTTACACCAATAAAAAAAATGAGGAGCAGTACCCCATGAACTGGGCCATATCAAAATACTATATCAATAAAATGAATGCCTCACTGGCCGACCCTAAAAATGACCTGGCAAACTTTTATAATTATATGAAACTAAAGGGTTTTTTTTAGTTTAATGCCAGGCGGTTTTTCATTGCATTAACCTACATTTGAAGCATGGACAAACCTTCTTCTTATTGCCAAGCCGTGAGCCGTATGGAAACTGGTAATGTGCATTGCATTTACCATGATACAGCTTATGGTTTTCCTATTGAGGATGACAATGAACTGTTTGAAAGGCTGGTGCTGGAGATTAACCAGGCAGGGCTGAGCTGGACAACCATCCTTAACAAACAGCCGCATTTTAAAAAAGCTTACCATTTTTTTGATGTAAAAAAAGTAGCAGCTTATAAAGAGAAAGACAGGCAGCGGCTGCTGGCAGATGCAGGCATCATCCGCAACCGCCTTAAAGTGGATGCTGCTATTGAAAATGCAAAAACTATCCTGCTGCTGCAGAAAGAGTTTGGTTCTTTTAAGCAATGGATTGACCATCATCACCCGCTGGTAAAAGAAGAATGGGTAAAGCTGTTTAAAAAAACTTTCCGGTTTACCGGTGGTGAAATTGTAAACGAGTTTTTGATGAGTACCGGCTACCTGCCCGGCGCACATGAGGCCACTTGCCCGGTACATAAAAAAATATTAAAACTAAAGCCGGCCTGGGCAAATAAAAAGGGATGACTTCAACCCGCTTGGTTCTTCCTGAAAAATTAAAGCTGTACCGTCCGCCAATGAACATTGTTATAAAATATCTGAAAGAGTTTTACTCGAGGGACTTCTCCTGGCCCTATTTTTTGCTGATAGTGCTCATGCTGGGTGGCATCATTTACCTCAATTACTGGCACCAGCTGGAGCGGCGGTATGCAGCCGGTAATGATGATACCTGGGGCCGTGGTTTTATGGGCTATTATCTCCTTTATCTTATTCCCTTTGCTGCGGCTTTTTTGCTGCAGTTGTTCTTTTTTAAAGATACCGGCTACTTTAAAAACCCCTGGTTCTGGGCCATCCTGCTGCTGGCGCCGGCTTTTTTTTCCTTCCGGGTTAATTTTGATTTTCATGAAGCATTCATCAACCGCAGGTGGCAAATGCCGGAGCGTATTTTTTACCTGCGCAGCATCAATTACGTGGTAAGGGTTTTTGTATTACTCATCCCCGTATTCATCATCTGGCTGATAAAAGACAGCCAAACACAACCTTTTTACGGCACCAGGGCATTGGGCAATATCAGGCCCTACCTGCTGATGCTGCTCATAATGGTGCCACTGATAGCACTGGCCAGTACGCAACCTGATTTTTTACAAACCTATCCCAAGGCAAAGTCGCTTGCAGCAATACCATCCAGCGGTTGGACGGGCAAACTAAGGTATGTGATTTATGAACTTTGTTATGGCTTTGATTTTGTAAGCATTGAATTTTTCTTCCGTGGTTTTTTGATACTGGCGCTGATGAAGATTTGCGGCACACAATGCATCATTCCGGTAGCCTGTTTTTACTGCACCATTCACCTGGGTAAGCCCATGGGCGAAGCCATCAGCAGTTTTTTTGGCGGTATGCTTTTAGGCATTGTAAGTTACAATACTGGCAGCGTATGGGGCGGCCTTATTGTACACCTGGGCATTGCATGGATGATGGAGCTGGGAGGCTGGTTGGGGCATTTGTGGAAGAAATAGGTTTCGAAACATCATCTTCTTAATTACTAAACTAATAATAATGACAAATACTTTCCAATTCGATTTAAATAATGCAGAACAATTCCCTGTTTTGAATAGACTTTCAAAATATCTTGATACATTCACACCACATGAGGAATTAGATTTTTACTGGCATAAACAATATAATCCCGAAATGTACAATGGTGAACCTAATACAGAAGCAGAAACATTTGAACAGGCAAAAAAAGATATCAATAGGATTATAGGAGTAATAAAGGGTAAGATGTTGAGAATGATTGTAGCACCTGAAACTTCTATTTATTTGCGCAACTTAGTAAAGGAAAGGGATTTATTTGCAATTAATCTTCCCGACAATCAAAGGAACTTTAATATTAAAACATATAATAGATATGTAATCGAAAAAGTAGAAGGTTATTCTAATTCTATTCATTTTCGTTTATCTACAACTTTTGCTCAGTATTTTCAAAAAGTGGAGTTGGAGAACTTAAATATAAGAAACTCCCTCAATTTATGGTATGAGAATTTTGGTGATGTTATAGAAGGTCAGCAATCGCAGATATATAATAATAGTGACAAAATTAAGCTAATATGGAAAGGCCAAAAGAATCAACTTTACAATGTGTTAAGGCAATTAAAGAATGATTATGAATTGATTGGCAACAGCTATAATAGTATTGCTGATTTCTTAATCGAGAATGTAACGGGCTTTGAAAATACCGGTAAGGAAACAATTGAAAAGGAACTTAAAAAAACTGCACCTTTACCTAAAGCCAAACGCATAAACATAACACCCGGAGAGGTCGAATAAAAATTAGTATCCCCCTAACCGGTACGGGGGAATTGTTTACAGTCTTTTTTGGTTGTCCATTTGCAATAAATATTTAACAAATGGACAATAGTATTCTCACACATTTACCAGCCAAAGAGTTTTTCTCATTATTGCTGGCAACCCTAAGTTTTATTTTGCAGCTATATAAAGAAAGGCATGGTAAAAAGAAAAGCAGTTATCGGAATAAGGCACTCAAACAAAAAAAAACCCGAAAAGCTGAAATGTAATATTCCTATGGGCGAAGCGTATCTTTTGGCAACAACCCCCTTTGCGCCCCTTGCGGTTCCCTGCGCTCTTTGCGATACCAAAAACAAAAAAAATCCCCCGGATAACCGGAGGATAATACCTTTACTTGGAGGTTGAGGTATGCTTTTTAATGGATATTGAAAACAAAAAAAGCTGTAGGGGAAGGGATCGAATCCCGACAAAATCGGGACAGTTAGCGATAACTCCCGATAGCTATCGGGATCGGTGGTCGACCCCGGTCGCTTGTACATTGCTGCACAAACGGCTCTATGCTATGTTTATCCCTGCCTGTCGGCAGGCAGGCTGTAATCCTCCCCCCGGGACAAGGGGGTCGCTGCCATTCACAGGCAAAAAAAATCCCCCGGAAAACCAGGGGATAATACCTTTACTTGGAGGTTGAGGCATGTCTTTTAATTGGATATTGGAAATAATAAAAAGCTGTAGGGGAAGGGATCGAACCTCCACGAGGCAGTTAGCGATAACACAAAGTTCGGTGGTCGACCCCGGTCGCTTGTACATTGCTGCACAAACGGCTCTATGCTATGTTTATCCTGTGATCCTCACCCCCGAGACAAGGGGGCATGTCTGCCAAAAATTTCATCACCCCACAATGTTTATTCTGCCATAGACAGAAAGAAGAACTAAATAAAGCTGTGGGGGGAGGGCTCGAACCTCCACGAGGCAGTTAGCTGCAGCACAAAGTTTCAGTGGTCGACCCTGGTCGTACCGTCTCGCTACTTGTAACGACACGATGCGGCTCTATGCTGTGTTTATCCTGTAATCCTCACCCCCGAGACAAGGGGGCATGTCTGCCAAAAATTTCATCACCCCACAATGTTTAAGAACTAATCTTTCACAAATCTACCAAAACAAGCGATATGTTGCAAATATTTTAAAATAAATTTTGAAAGTTTAGAAATAATTCAAATATTTGCATTTAATATTGAATATCGACAAAAATCGTTTTTAAAATGGCTGCTAAATTAAATCTTGACAAATTAGACCTGCAGATAATCCATGAAATGATGGGCAATGCAGAAATATCTTATGCTGACCTGGGTAAGAAACTCTTTGTCAGCGGTGGTACCATTCATGTGCGCATCAAAAAACTGCAGGAGTTTGGTATAGTTAAAGGTACAAAATTGAATGTAGATATAAAACAACTGGGCTATGATATCACCGCCTTTATCGGTATTTACCTGGAAAAAAGTTCATTGTACGATGCCGTAGCACTGGAGCTTGAAAACATTCCTGAAATTGTGCGGCTGAATTATATCACCGGCAATTACAGCATGTTTGTAGAAATTGTTTGCAAGGATATTGGCCAGCTCCGCTATGTACTGCACGACCAGTTACAGAAAATAAAAGGAATAGAAAGAACTGAAACATTTATTTCACTACAGGAAGGTTTTAACCGGAATGTTCAGGTAGCACCAGCATTATAAAAATGAAACGGGTATTTATTTATCTGCTTACCATCTGTTGTCCTGCTGTAATTTTTTCGCAGGATATGCGTACCAGTGTACTGGTGATTGGAGGTGGTACAGGCGGCACAGCAGCCGGCATTCAAACTGCCAGGCTTAAAGTACACACCATCATTGCCGAGCCCACTCCATGGCTCGGGGGTATGCTTACCGCTGCAGGTGTAAGCGCCACCGATGGCAATCACCGCCTTCCCTCCGGATTGTGGGAGGAATTCAGACAGCAGCTGTACAAACACTACGGCACACAAAACCTGGCTACAGGCTGGGTAAGCAATACCCTTTTTGAGCCGCATGCCGGCGACAGTATTTTTAAAAGCCTTTGCTCTGCTGAAAAAAAATACCTGACTGTTTTACACGGCCTCACCCTGCAAAAAATCATCAAAAAAGGCAATACCGTCACCGGTGCCGTATTTACCAATGCTGCAGGCAAAATCATCACCATAAAAGCCGCCATCTGTATTGATGCAACCGAAACAGGTGATGCCCTTGCCATGAGCGGCACTGCATACGATATTGGAATGGAAGACCCCGCTTACTCGGGCGAAACCATGGCACCGGGCAAAAACAATATCATTCAGGACCTTACCTGGGCCGCCATACTGAAAGACTTTGGCAAAAACACGAACAAAACCATTGAGCGGCCGAAAGGCTACGATTCCTCCAGGTTTTTTAAAAGCTGTATCAACCAGTTCAACAACGACAGCATCCATTCGCCCTGGTCAGTACAAAAAATGCTGAACTATGGCAAATTAAAAAACGGTAAATACATGATCAACTGGCCGGCAAGCGGCAACGATTATTACCTCAATGTGATTGAAACAGCTCCGGCAGAAAGAGCAGCGCAATACCTGGCTGCAAAAAACCACACACTGCAGTTCATCTATTTTATTCAAAAAGAACTGGGGTATACCAACCTCGGACTTGCAGATGATGAATATCCCACGGCGGATAAACTCCCTTTTATACCCTACAACCGTGAAAGCAGGAGACTGAAGGGGCTGGCAAGGCTCACCAACAATGAACTGGTGGATCCTTTTCGCAAATCACAGGCACTGTACCGCACAGGCATATCCGTTGGCGATTATCCGGTTGACCATCACCACCACAAAAATGAAACGGCACCTGCAATAAAATTTACGCATGTTACCTCTTATAATGTACCGCTGGGCTCACTTATTCCCGCAAAAACGGATGGCCTTATTGCTGCAGAAAAAAGCATCAGCGTTAGCAATATAGCCAATGGTACCACCAGGCTGCAACCGGTTGTACTGCTTACCGGCCAGGCAGCCGGTGCCTTAGCCGCTTATTGTGTGCTGAATAAAGTACAGCCCCGCAAAGCAGTTGTAAGAAGTGTACAGCAATTGCTGCTGGATGCCAGATGCTTCCTTATGCCTTATGTGGATGTGCTGCCAGCCGATACCGTTTACTGGCAGGCCATTCAAAAAGCCGGTGCCACAGGTATTTTAAAAGGCACAGGTAAAAGCGAGGGCTGGGCCAACACAACTTATTTTTATCCAGACAGTATTGTTGCTTATGATCATTTCAAATCAGCCATTAACCAATTCATCCCCTGCCTGCCGGTAACAGATACTGTCATTATGCGGCCGCTTAGGGTGAAAGAAGCATGGAATATGCTGGCAACATTGCTGCATCATATCAGGCTGAAAAACAATATACCCCACAAATGGCCACCAATTATTGCCAACGAACAGGCAGCTGCATGGAAAATGGCCATACCAGCGCCATACCCCGGCGATGATGCGCCCATTAAAAGAAAACATATCGCCAAACTGATGGAGGCACTCTCTATTCACCCTTTTATGGTATCGGTTGATTTCAGTGGTCAGGTAAAATGATTTTATCTTTACGGCATAAAATTATTATGATGAAAAAAATACTGTTTGTTGCGGCAGTCATTGTAGCCGCCATTACTGATACCAATGCACAAAGCTGCAAAGATTACCTGCTGCTGAAAAATAACAGGAAGGTGGAAATGACCATTTACAGCAAAAAGGGTAAGGAAGATGGCAAGCAGGTATGGAACATCAGTAATCTTAAAACATCAGGTAAAACCACCACCGCTACCATCAATTCCGAATTTTTTGACCGCAAGGGCAAATCCATCAATAAGGCTGTAAATGAAGTACAATGTACCGGTGGCGCATTGCAGATGAATTTGAAAATGATGCTGAGCGAAGCACAACTGAAACAGATGAATAATGCAACTGCCACTGCCAGCGGGGAGTTTATTGAATACCCCTACGGCATGAAGGAAGGCGATGCATTAAAAGATGGCAGCCTCAAAATAGATTATACCATGGATGGGGGCATGAAGGCAGTCATTGAACTGAATATTACCAACCGCATTGTTGGAGGTAAAGAATCCGTTACTTCACCCGCAGGCACATGGGAATGCCTGAAGATCAGCAGCAATCAAAAGATTGTATCACGCATAGGTGGAATTGGCATCCCCTTCAAAATGGACGTTACAGAATGGTTTGCCCCGGGCGTGGGTGTAATCAAAACCGAAAGCAAATACGGTTCCACCCTCATTACTTCTATACAATAATTACTTTGGGAGGGTTTTGATATACTCTTTGTAGCGTTCGTATAAATGAGCTGCAGATATATATGACGATTGCGGGCTCATAAAGTGCGGAAACTCAAACGTGATGGCTTTGTCGTAACCGGCTTTTCTGGCCGCTTCTAATTTAAGCCGCAATTTTTCAAACTTGATGGGTAAAAATTTAATGGGCATGTCCCTGTCAAAGCTTTCGGCATTGGTCCAGCATTGCATGCCGTATTTATCTGCCAGTTTTTTATTTACTTCAAAAAAAGCAGGTAGTTCATGGTACTCAATATGCCCGTCCTGGAAAGCAACTGCATCAACAGCACCCTTAATGCCATCAAATATGTCATTCCATTCATCTTCATGTTCCTTTAACGAAACGGCTGCTTCTTTTGTAAGGTTTTCGCCAGCGGCACTCACTGCTTTTTTACCATCCATCCAGGGCGAAATAAATGTTGGCAGGTTGCCCGATACGGCTTTGCAATGGTTGCCCAGTTGGGCATAGAGGTCAATTACACCCTTTACACGCCGGCTCACTTCCTGAGTAAGGTACCAGCCCTTAAACGATTGGTGGTGGCCATATTGTTTCCATACCTCGTCAATCACCCTTTTATTCAGGTCCACTTCTTTTTGAAACTCTCCCTTCCACCAGTAATTGCCGCTGTCGTACAGGCCAAAATAAAAATTCATGTGGTGCTTATCCGCCAGCTCTAAAAAAAGCTGTATCAAATCAACAGGTGGCTTGTAACAACCCTCTGCCTCCATCAGCACTTTGCTGGGGTAAGTGAGCCAGCGCCGGTATCCGCTGCGTATCACAATCACCGTATCAATACCCACCTGCTTCATGTGGCTGAAGTCGGCGTCCCACTCATGCCTGCCCCAGTTCTGGTGCGGTATATCGTGGCTTATTTCATCAATAAATGTTCCAGTAATTTTCATTTTTCTGTTTTACGATTTCACATCAAAAGCATCCCTTAAGCCATTGCCCAGCAGGTTAAAAGCCAGTACCAGCAGCATAATGGCAAAGCCCGGCACCAGCGCCAGCATGGGGTTATTGGTAATGATGAAATTGTAGTTCTCTTTTATCATCAGGCCCCAGCTTGGTTGTGGTGGCTGTACTCCAATACCCAGAAAGCTCAATCCTGCTTCTACAATAATGGCTGTGGCAAAATTACCGGCTGCCAGCACCATTACCGGCCCCAAGATATTGGGCAGTATATGCCGGAGGATGATGCGCCCGTCCTTAAAACCCAGTGCTTTGGCAGCCTGCACATATTCCAGTTCCTTCAGCGCCATCACCTGCCCACGGATCAGGCGTGCCACGCCCACCCACATAGTGAGGCCCACGGCTATAAATATCTGCCAGAAACCCTTGCCCAGCGCCATGGTAATGGCAAATACCAGCAGTAAGGTGGGTATGCTCCAGGTAACATTGATCAGCCACACAATTACTTCATCCACCCATCCCCGGTAGTAGCCGGCCAGTGCACCGAGGATGATGCCCAGTGTAAGAGAAATAATTACGGCAATCAGTCCCACGGCCAGGCTCACCCGGGTGCCAATCATCAGGCGGCTCAAAATATCACGGCCAAACTTATCGGTACCCAGCCAGTATTTTTTATAAATGATTTGTTGGGGCAGGGCAGACGGATTATTGCCGGTTAAATTACTCACAGCGTAGTACTGCACCACCGAAGTATCGTCATCAATGTATTTATTTACCAGCAGCGAGTCGCCCTTTACGGTATAGCCGCTGATGGGCAGCAGCCGGTACTGCGGCACACGGCCATTGATGATGCGGCCCAGCCAGCCCGATTTATCCGGCTTTGCATCAGGTATTTTTAAAAACTGCTGTGTATAGCCCGGTTTTTTAGCCAGTATCTCCACTGTTTGCAAATCAGCATTGGGCGAATTATCAGGCGCTGCCACATAGCAAAACAGGCATAGCAGTACCGACAGGGCAATGATGCACAAGCCAAATAAAGCGCCCGGGTTTTTTTTAAGCCGCTTCCAGGTTTGCTGTTTAAAAGAAAAATCCTGCTGCATGATGTAAAATACATAATTAAGATGACAGTTAACAAGTGACAGTCAGCCTGTGTGCTGTTAACCGTCATCTGTGAACCTTACTTGCAAAAAGCCCTTCGCTACCCCAGCCCCAGCACATCATTCGTCCACTCCCGTATTTCTATGCAAAGCAGGTCATACTCCTCCCAGGGTTTGCCAAATGTGGGAATCATCGCTTTTAATTTGGATTGCCATTCGGGTGATTGAAACTGTTTGGGGAAGCAGGTCTTCAAAACATTGATCATGGCATATACTGCGGTGGAAGCTCCCGGCGAAGCACCCAGCAAAGCCGCCAGTGAGCCATCTGCTGCGCAAACCAGTTCGGTGCCAAATTCCAGTACACCACCATCTTTTTCATCTTTCTTTATTACCTGTACCCGCTGCCCGGCAATTACCAGTTCCCAATCTTCCATGAGGGCATTGGGGTAATATTCTTTCAGCGCTTCCAGCCTGGCGGTGGCTGATTGTGTTACCTGTTGAATCAAATATTTAGTGAGTGGCAGGTTGTGCCAGCCAGCGGCCAGCATGGGGAAGATATTGCTCCACTCAATGCTTTTGGGCAGGTCAAAATAAGAGCCGTTCTTTAAAAATTTGGTGCTGAACCCTGCAAAAGGGCCAAAGAGTAATTCCTTTTTTCCGTTGATGATTCTTGTGTCTAAGTGCGGCACGCTCATAGGTGGCGCTCCCACACCGGCCTTGCCATACACTTTAGCGCCATGCTGTGCAATGATGGCTTCATTGGTACACCTGAGCCATTGCCCGCTGATGGGGAACCCGCCGTACCCTTCTGATTCTTCAATGCCCGATTTTTCCAGCAATGGCAGCGAACCGCCACCAGCACCGATAAACACAAAATCAGCATGTGCCTTTATCTTTTCATCCCTGTTTAAATTTTTTACAGTTACTTTCCAACTGCCGTCATCCTGTTTTTCAAGGTCCCTTACCTCATGGTAGAGGTACAGGGCTACATCATCCAGCCCTTCCAGGTACTCTATCATCGTACCGGTCAGCGCACCAAAATTCACATCGGTGCCAATATCCATTTTTGTGGCGGCTAATTTATCGCCTGTTGCTCTTCCTTCCATCACCAGGGGCATCCATTCTTTCAGTTGTTCAGTACTTTCTGAATACTGCATGCCGTCAAATAACCTGTTTTTACTCAATGCTTCAAAACGCTGTTTCAAATAAGCAGCATTTGCTTCACCCCATACAAAACTGATATGCGGCACCTGGCTGATAAAGGTTTTGGGTGAGGAAATGTATTTTTCCTGCACCATGTATGTCCAAAACTGTTTGGACATTTCAAACTGCGAGGCAATTTTTACTGCTTTTGAAATATCAATGCTGCCACCTTCTTTTTCAGGCGTATAGTTGAGCTCACAAAAAGCGGAGTGGCCGGTACCAGCATTGTTCCATGCATCTGTGCTTTCTTCAGCAGCTTTGTGCAGCCGCTCAAAAATGGTAATGGCCGCATGGGGTACCAGTTCCTTCAGCAGTACGGCCAGTGTGGCACTCATGATACCAGCACCTATTAAAACAAATTCCGGTTTTTTATTATCAGTTAAAATCATTGTTGTATTATTTTACGTTTCTGCCCTTCCAGGTATAGTTGCCAAATTTACCCAGCCAGCCTGCTATAACGGTATACAGTATATGAAATGGCTGTGCCAGGGGAAACCACCAGAGTAACGGGGTTTTATTAAAGAATTTTGCTACAGGGTAGAGGAAATACAATTCTATGAGGGTTTTTAGTGCTAAAAGGGAAAGCCAGCATTTAAGTGGCGAATTAAAAATTAAGAATGAAGAATTAAAAATGGAGGATGGAGGGTGGGTGAATATTAAGATGATGGGCAGGGTAAGCATCATTACATTGAACAGGTATACCAGGAGCAGTACAGGAAAAATCCGTTTATCGGTGTACTTATCGGCCTTGCTGGCCCAGCGGATGCGCTGGTTAAAAAACTGGCGGATGGTTTGCACCGGTGCCGTTTGCACTATGGCATCCCTGCTTTTTAAAAACAATACCCGCTGCGGATACCGCTCATATATCTTGTGCATCAGCAGCATATCATCGCCGCTGGCAATATGGTCAATGTTTTTAAAACCATCCACTTTGTAAAATGCACTGCGCTCATAGGCCAGGTTGGCGCCATTGCACATCGTATGCATTTTTTTGTGTACCGATGCGCCGGTAATGCCCTGCAGGGTCATAAAATCAAGCGCCTGAAAAATTTCAACCGGCCTCACCCCAAGCCCCTCTCCACCCGGAGAGGGGAGAATGGAAACCGGTGCCGCAATAAAGGCCGGGCGCTCCTTTTCGTAAAAGGATACGATTGTTGGTAACCAGAGCGGCGGAACAATACAATCCGCATCGGTAGTTACTATTAGCTGTCCCGTGCTTTGTGCTATCGCCAGCTCAATGGCTTTCTTTTTGTAGGAATTGAGCGGGTCAGTTACAAAGTCGCTTAGTTGCAGCAGGCTCACATTGTTACCCGCAAAAGACCGTACAATGGCCGCAGTGTTGTCGGTAGAAAAATCATCGGCCACAATAATTTGCAGCAAGTGCGCCGGGTACTGCTGGCTGATGATGGATTGAAGACAGTTGCCAATGCAGGCCTGCTCATTACGTGCCGGGATGATGACGGTAACAGCAGTGGATGGTGTGCCAGGCGGTGGCGGCGCAGGTATCTGCTGCCAGGCCATGCGGTAATACACCAGCAGGGCGGCGTAGGGTAAAAACAATAATATGGTGATGATGAACAAAATGGTCATAAATGCCGCTCAGCGGTATGCCGTACAAGAGTGCGACGCAACAATGCTGCCCTGCGTACCCATGCCGGGAGCACAAAAATAAATTTTACCAATTAGAAATAAAGTTTATCTTTGAATGGTTGTTTAAACAACTATATGCCCAACAACCAATTTAAGAAAGGAGAACTGTACAGCTTTATTACCGGTAAGGCCAGTACAGCCATAGCAAGGAGGCTGCAAAAGAATTTTAAGCAGCGCAATGTGGAGATAACCATTGAGCAGTGGAGTGTGCTGTACCACCTGTGGAAGCAGGATGGGCTGAGCCAGCAGCAGCTCTGCGATGCCACTTTCAGGGATAAGCCCAGCATCACAAGGCTGGTGGACAACCTGGAGAAGCTGAAGCTGGTAAAGCGGGTACCCTCAAAGGAAGACAGGCGCATCAACCTGATTTACCTTACCCCTACGGCACAGCAATTGCAGGAAGAAACGATGGAACTGGCCAACCAAACGCTGAATGAGGCGCTGGAAGGTGTTCCGGCAGCACATGTGGAGATTGCGAAAGCTACTTTGCAGATGGTGTATGATAACCTTAAATAATGTGCTGATATGCAAATGTGCTAATGTGCTAATGTTTTCAACTTGTTGGCTTTTGCTATACAGGCAGGCATTAGCCGCTTAATGAACTTTAGACTTTGAACAACCAAACATTGAACAGATTGAACAATCGAACAACCAAACATTGAACGTTTAAACTTAAAAAATATGAGCAGTGAAACAAAAACAACAGCATCCATAAAAGGTGGTGGATGGCTGATCCAGGAAAGCAATGCTTTTGAAACTTTTACTCCCGAAGATTTTAATGAGGAGCAATTGATGGTGAAGGAGATGTGCCTGCAGTTTTTAAATACAGAGGTACTCCCCATCGCCGGTGAAATTGACAAGATGAAAGAAGGCCTGATGCCCTCGCTGATGGAGAAAGCGGGTGAGCAGGGTTTGCTGGGTGTAAGTATACCCGAGGAATTTGGCGGAATGGGTAAGGATTTCATCACCAGTACCCTTGTTAATGAAGGGCTTGGTGGTGGCTACTCCTTTAGTGTGGCCATAGCGGCACATACCGGCATTGGTACATTACCCATTTTGTACTTTGGTACCGAAGAGCAGAAGAAAAAATACATACCCAAGCTGGGCAGCGGCGAATGGAAGGGCGCTTACGGGTTGACCGAGCCCAACAGCGGCAGTGATGCCCTGGGCGCAAAAACCACAGCCAAACTGAGCGATGATGGCAAGCATTATATCCTCAACGGGCAAAAATGCTGGATTACCAATGGTGGTTTTGCAGATGTGTATACCGTATTTGCCAAAGTTGATGGCGACAAATTCAGCACCTTTATAGTAGAGCGTGGCTTTGAAGGCTTTACACAGGGGCCGGAAGAGCATAAGATGGGCATCAAGGGATCGTCCACCGTGCAATTGTACTTTCAGGATTGTAAAGTACCGGTAGAAAACCTGCTGGGCGAAATTGGCAAGGGCCATATCATTGCTTTCAACATCCTCAACATAGGCAGGCTCAAGCTTTGTGCAGCAGCCCTGGGCGGCGCTAAAATGGCGCTCAGCACCACGGTAAACTATGCCAACACCAGGGAGCAGTTTAAAGTGCCCATTGCCAGTTTTGGTGCCATCAAACACAAGCTGGCACATATGGCCATTGAGCTGTTTGCCGGCGAAAGCGCCCTGTACCGCACCAGCAAATGGATTGATGATAAGGAAGTGGAAATGCAGCAGGCAGGCAAGCCCTTTAACGAAGCCCTGCTGGGTGCTGCCGAAGAATATGCCATTGAGTGTGCCATATTAAAAGTACACGGCAGCGAAGTGCTGGACCTGGTGGTGGACGAAGGTGTGCAAATACATGGCGGCAACGGCTTCAGCGATGAGTATGAAATAAGCCGTGCTTACAGGGACAGCCGCATCAACCGCATCTATGAGGGTACCAACGAAATTAACCGCCTGCTTACGGTGGATATGATGCTGAAGCGTGCCATGAAGGGCAAGCTCGACCTGATGGGCCCGGCCATGAGTGTACAAAAAGAGCTGATGAGCATACCTGAATTTGGCAGTGGCGATGATACGCCCTTTGCCAAAGAGCTGAAAACCATCGCCAATATGAAAAAGGCGATACTGATGACAGCGGGTGCAGCAGTGCAAAAACTGATGATGAGCCTGCAGAACGAGCAGGAAATACTGATGAATATTGCCGATATGGCCATTGTAACTTTCATCAGCGAAAGCATACTGCTGCGGGTGATGAAACTGGCCGACAAGCAGGGTGAGGCCACTGCAGCTTTACAAACAGACATGATGCGCTGCTACCTGAACGACGCGGTGGATGTGGTAAATAAAGCTGGCAAGGAAGCTATTAATGCTTTTGCCGGTGGCGATGAGCAGCGTATGATGCTGCTGGGCATTAAGCGCTTTACCAAAGTAGAGCCATTCAACAGCAAGGATGCCCGCAGGCGCATAGCTGATGCGATGATTGCACAGGGCAAATATCCGTGGTAAGATAAATGTAACTGATTAGTGAACGGGGTGACGGGAGTTGCCCCGTTTTTTTTTTGCTGCCGGTCAGCACCTGTCCTTGCCGCAGGCTTGGACGGTCAGACCGAAGCAGCAACTAAATACCCAGGTTCAAAGAAAACACATAGCTCAGATTATTATACTATTTTTCATACTCAAATCGGCAACACTCTGCTAACACAAACAGTTGGACAAACCCATTCTTTTCCACTAAACTCCTAAAAATGTGGAAAAATAAAATCAAGGCATTTATTAACTCACAGGAATATTTACCTATATTTGTATTATAATAGTTCTTTGAGAAGTGTTTTGGTGTTTATACTCTTAATGGAGTTCACTTGACTGTCTGAAAAGACAACCCTAACGGGTAAATTAACGGCACACTTTCATTCATCTTGTCACATTGTCCCTCGTTTCGACATAGGCCAGTTGTCCCTTGTTGCGATATAGACCAGTTGTCCCTTATTGCGACATAGAACAGATATGAATTGCTCTTGTCGCTATTATGCTATTATTTATTATAAGCAGGAAATTTAAGTGAGTGTATGGGAACATTGATTACACATTAAGTGTATAAACTTTAAATTAGACATTTTACTTCGGCATTGTTGAAAAAGCAGGCAACAATGTCGTTGTCATTAAAACAAGTATTATGTCTAGATTAAAACAAAATCAAAACATTGATAACTTGATACAAAGTATCACGGTTATCACAAAGAACCAGTGTTCTCTTTCGGAACAGGACAAAACCGTCTTAGATGAAGCATTAGAAAGACTTCAAAAACTGAAACAAAAGAAAGGCAAAACCAATCAGCAAATTCTTGAAGAAATTGCTAAAGTGATTGAGCTATTAACCAAATTTTTTGTTTGAAAACAGAAAAGAAGCCATGAGATGCTGAATTGAAATCCGAACACTCCTTAATTTTTTCAATTGCACAAAATGGACTTAGGAAGTAGCATAAAAAATATTAGAAAGCAAAAAGGGCTTACTCAAAACGAGTTTGCTTCTTTATGTGGTATAACACAAACTTATCTTTCACAAATTGAAAGCAACTCCAAAGAGCCAAACCTTTCAACTCTTCGGGAGATTAGCGAAAAGCTAAAAATCCCATTGCCTATTTTGTTCTTTCTGTCAATGACTGAAGACGATGTTCAACCGAGCAAAAGAAAGGCATTTGAAATCGTTAGCCCGTCGGTAAAATCCTTAGTCAATGAATTCTTCGCAGTTTAAAAAAAATGAGTTCAAAAAATTATGTGCAACTATAGGTTTCAAACCTGCACAGGTTGAAGAACTCATTGCTAAACTGGACACATATTACAATGAGTGGGTTGAGCAAAAGACTGACAAGAAAACAGGAGAGTTTAAGAAGTATAAAGACGGAACAATTAAACAGCGGACGATAAGACCATCTTTAAAAGAGTTAAAAGTAATTCAAACAAATATTAAGAATAGAATATTAGCACCAATTGAATTACCTAACTCTGTTCATGGTGGTGTAAAGAAAAGAAGCAACATATCAAACGCCAAACCACACCAAGGAAACAAGTTTCAGTTTACAACTGACCTCCAAGAATTCTATCCAAACATAGACTTTCAAAGGGTTTACAATACTTTTAATGGTCTTAAGTTTTCTCCACACTATGCTCACTGGTTGACAAAACTTACGACATGGAAATATGAGTTACCTCAAGGTACACCGACAAGTACTTATATTGCAAATCTTGTATTTCTTGAAACAGATATAAAGCTAATTGGCCTCTGTAATCAACACGGAATAACCTACACTAGATATGTTGATGACTTAACTTTTTCTTCGCAACAGGATTTTCGTCATCTCCTTAATGACATCTTACACATTGTTACATCGGAGGGTTTTAAACTTAGTTATAGAAAAACGAAATATAGTGGTAACCAGACCATCACCGGCATCAATGTTTTTTTAAATAAAATTGACGCACCAGAAAAAATTATTGAAAAGGCAAATGCAGAAAAAGTTACTACGTCAAACACTAAGCCTTTTACAAATTATTTAAACAATATCAGAAAAACGAATAGGACAAAAAGAAAACCAGCCCCCACCATTGGTATTGCCAATAGTGGGGCATGATATTGATACAATCAGTAGAGGTAATTCTGTTGTACTGTGGTTTCAGTACCGCCGGGGTCTTCATTGCGTGGCAATGTGCGCAGGGATGAGACCAAGGCACCACTAAGATATTCAGCAAGCTGTATGCATTTACCAGCCAGTTGCAGCAGCAGATGGATATGACGGCACAGAAGGCAAAAAAAATGGCAGAGTGATTTTTCATACGACGGGTCCTACTGGCCTGCGCTCACCAACCGGTAGTTACGTAGAGAAAGGGAAAGCCGAAAATCATTAATCGAAGCGTAAATGTATAAAATTCGTATTTTTATAACATGACTACAGTAGAAATTGACATATTAAATCCAAAAGTCGGTAAGCTGCTTCAACACCTTGCCGAGTTAAAGCTTATGTCAATTCGTACGGTGCCGAACGACGGCTTTTTAAAGCTTGTTAATAAATTCAGGGCAAAGGCCAAAAACAACCAACCTTCCATGGACGAAATTGCAAAAGAAGTAGAAATAGTAAGAGCAAAGCGGTATGCCAAATCAAAAAAATAGGGTTATTGTTAAAGAACCAGCAGGCGTAGATTTTGTTGTTGACCCAACTCCGTTGACAGTCGCAGACAGAAAAAAAATTAGTGAGATAATTGCTTATTACAAAACAACAGGTAAAAAAATGCCCCTGAAAAAAACAACTACAAAAACCCTTTTGGCAAATTCAGGCAGGAAAAAGGCATTGGCTTAATCTAACTTACAAGCTCCATATGGCGCAGTACGCTTTATTCCTCCCCGCCTATTCTAAAGCACCAACACATATTAAATAACAAAAGGCATCCGGGCTGGAGCCCTGCGCAAGAAATAGAAAATGAAAGTGCAGCATAGGTTTCACAACACCTCAGTTAGCTTTAACGAACTCTTTGAAAAAATACGGGAAAGGGATGCGCTTATTACCGCACAAAAGGAAAACATTACCCTGCTAAAGCGGCAATTGGCCCTTCAGGAAACAATTCTTAGCAAAATGGATGCCTTTACCAGCCAGTTGCAGCAGCAGATGAATATGTCGGCACAGGTGGCAAAAAAAGTAGCTGAGTGATTTTTTCTCACTGGCCTGCAGTGAAGCCCCCTGTAGAGCTCCAAGCCAGAAAGTTAAAAGTAAAGCTATAAATGGTATAACTTTGCCACTTACAACATCAATTAAAATCAATCAGTATGGAATATCGTCGTTTGGGCAGGTCGGGCCTGCAGGTTAGTGCCGTTTCCTTTGGCAGCTGGGTAAGTTTTCATAAGCAGATAAATGATAAAGTGGCCGATGAACTGATGGGCATTGCCTATGACAAGGGCATCAACTTTTTTGATAATGCAGAAGTATATGCACTGGGCGAAAGCGAAAAAATGATGGGCCGGGTAATTAAAAAGAAAAAATGGGACCGTACCTCTTTCGTTCTTTCTTCCAAAGCCTTTTTTGGCTGGCGGGGTAAGGAAAATAAACCCAACCAGCTGGGCCTCAGCCGCAAGCACCTTACCGAAGCCTGTAATGAGGCATTGCAGCGCCTGCAGGTGGAGTACCTCGACCTGTATTTTTGCCACCGCCCCGATAAAAATACACCCATTGAAGAAGTGGTGCATACCATGAACACGCTGATACAGCAGGGCAAAATATTATACTGGGGCACCAGCGAGTGGAGCGGCGTGGAAATTATGGAAGCACACAGGGTGGCACAGCAGTACCGCCTTATTGGCCCCACCATGGAACAGCCGCAGTACAACCTGTTTGAGCGCAATAAGGTAGAGAATGAGTATGCAGAAATATACAAAAATGTGGGCCTGGGCACCACCATCTGGAGCCCGCTGGCATCGGGGCTGTTAACCGGTAAGTACAACGACGGCATACCCAAGGGCAGCCGCTTTGCCATGGAAGGGTTTGATTGGTTGAAAAATAGCTGGATGGTGGAGGATAAACTAAAGAAGGTGAAAAAGTTTGGGGAGCTTGCCGCTAAAATGGGCGTAAGCCAGCCGGCCCTGGCCATAGCCTGGTGCATTAAAAACCCTAATGTAAGCACAGCTATACTGGGCGCCACCAAAAAACAACAGTTGCTGGATAACCTGAAGTCGCTGGAAGTGCTGCCCCTGCTTACTGATGAAGTAATGGAAAAAATTGAAAAAATTATGCAGACCAAACCAGTAATGGCAGCATATTAAAAAAAGAGGACGGTTGTATGTTAACGATTTATGGTATCCCCAATTGTGATACAATGAAAAAAGCAATGACCTGGTTGACCGGTAAAAAAATTGCGTACAGTTTTCACGACTATAAAAAAGAAGGTATCAGCAAAGCAAAGCTGGAAGCCTGGTGTAAACTGGCCGGCTGGGAAGTACTGCTGAATAAAAAAAGTACTACCTGGCGTGAACTTGACCCGGCTGAGCAAGAAAAAATCACCACGCAGGCCGCAGCCATCAAGCTGATGATGAACCATACCAGCATCATCAAAAGACCGGTGCTGGAATACCCGGCAGGTCTGTTGGTTGGCTTTAAGGAAGCTGAATACAGTACATTGAAGTAACGGAGAATACAGTTTCGATTCAGTATATTTGTAAAAAACGCTTTTGTATGTCAGTAATAAAACTGCCTTTGCTGTTTGCAGGCTCTAAGGGAGAAAAAAACCTGTACACACTGTTTGACAGTGGTGCAAACCTGAGTTGTATACATCCCGATACTGTGGATATGCTCGAAACTCCCACAAGCCTCGGAAGGATAAGAAATATCGGAACAGCGTCCGAAGGGCATTACATTGAAGTAAAGGAAAGGGTTACCCTGGATTTTTACCTCAACGATGTTTTACTGAGCGATGAGTTTTTATTAGTGCCCGGGTTGAGCGAGGAGGCCATTATTGGTGCGGCCACCATGCAGAAGTGGCGCATTAAATTAGACTTTGAGCATGATACCGTTCATGTAGATCCCAAAGTGGCAAAGATGGAACTGAAATAAGGTTTTACCGGTAGTAAAACATAAAATAATCAGCCAGTTGATGGTATTTTCATTTTTTAGCAGGATATTGTACAGGATATCAGCATCATCAAATCAATAATTCCAGTGTATGTCTTTTCAAAACAAAACAGTTTTTATAACCGGTGCCAGCCGGGGTATTGGTAAAGCTATTGGCCTCCGCCTTGCAAAAGAAGGGGCCAATATTGTAGTGGCCGCCAAATCAACAGAAGAAAATCCCAAACTTGGGGGTACCATATTTTCAGCAGCAGCCGAAATGGAAGCTGCAGGTGGCAGGGGCCTGGCAGTGCAGTGTGATATACGGGATGAGGCACAGATTCAACAAGCTGTGGACAAGGCAGTGGAGCATTTTGGCGGGATAGATATCCTGATCAACAATGCATCGGCCATTGGGCTTACACCCACGGAGCAAACCGAACCCAAACGCTACGACCTGATGCACCAGATAAATGTACGGGGAACTTTTTTTGTGTGCAAAGCCTGTATCCCGCATTTAAAAAAGGGAACCAATGCCCATATCCTTAATTTATCGCCACCAATCAATATGGATATGAAATGGTTTGCACATCACCTGGCCTATACCATGAGCAAATACAATATGAGCATGATAGCGCTCGGCCTTGCAGCTGAGCTGAAAAAATACAATATTGCAGCCAATGCCCTGTGGCCACGCACCACTATTGCTACAGCCGCAGTACAAAACCTGCTGGGTGGTGAAGCGCTGATGAAAATGAGCCGCACACCCGAAATCATTGCTGATACTGCTTATTATATCCTGCGCCGTTCATCAGCAGCATGTACCGGCAATACTTTTATTGATGAAGCCGTTTTGGCAGAAGAAGGAATTACTGACCTTGATAAATATTCAGTAGTACCAGGCGGTCAGCTGTACAACGATCTGTTCATTTAGCTGTCTTAAAATTTTGTTAAAGAAAGCCGTTTTGTTTTTTGTTTGATGAGTGGTAACATTTTCCAAAGTGGTACGTTTAATTTCGTAGTATAAAGCCAGGGGGCTGTATTTACAAACTACCAACTGAACAAAAATTATGGCCAGAAAACTTGTGGGACTGCTTACTGCAATCCTTACAGCACATATTGCTTGTGCACAGGTACCACCCAAAGACATAACTATTAAAAGAGTGAATGCTGTTATTAAGATAGACGGCATAATGAATGAAGATAGCTGGAAAGATGCTCCCGCAGCCACGGGCTTCACCGAACTGCGTCCAACCCCCTTTAAGGCAGAAGATGCCGGCAACAGCACCAAAATTTATTTTTTATACGACAATGAAGGCATTTATATCGGAGGCTATTGCTATGAACGCAGCAAAGACAGTATTGCCAGCGAACTGGTTGGGCGTGATGGCTTTGGCAACAATGATTTCATCGGGGTGATTTTTGATACCTATTATGATAAACTGAATGGTTTTGAATATTTTACCACCCCGCTGGGCGAACAGATGGATGCAAAAGTGGCACCCAACAACAATGGTAACAGTGAAGACTTCAGTTGGAATGCAGTATGGCAAAGTGCTGCAAAAATTCAGCCTGATGGATGGAGTTTTGAAATGTTTTTACCTTACTCGGCCATTCGCTTTGGCAAAAAAAAGGTGCAGAACTGGGGATTGAATATTGTTCGCCGCAGGCAAAAAAGCGGCCAGCAGTTGTTCTGGAGGGCAATTGACCCCAATGTAAATGGTTTTTTAACACAGGAGGGCCTGCTCAATCATCTTGAGGATATCAAGCCACCGTTGCGATTGCAGTTCTCCCCTTATTTTTCCACGTACCAGAATCATGACGGCAATGCTGCACCCGGCACATCCAAAAACACCACTACCGTTAATGGAGGCATGGATGTAAAATATGGTCTTAACCAGGCTTTTACGCTGGATGTGACACTGATACCCGATTTTGGCCAGGTTCAGAGCGATAACCGTGTACTCAATCTTTCTCCTTTTGAACAGCGGTTTTCAGAAAACAGGACGTTTTTTACCGAAGGAACAGAACTGTTTAATAAGGGTAATCTTTTTTACAGCCGCCGTATCGGTCGCATTGGCGGTAATCCCCTCCGCTACTGGGATGTAAACAACCAACTGGGGGCAAATGAATTTACTGCCGAAAATCCCGGGCAGGTTAAACTGATTAATGCTACAAAAATAAGCGGCCGCACACAAAAGGGGCTTGGTATTGGCATCCTCAATGCAATTACCAACACACAATATGCCGTTATTGAAAACAGTGTAACAAAGCAAACCCGTAAGTTTGAAACAGAACCCCTTACCAATTACAATGTACTGGTGCTTGACCAGACGATGAAAAACAACAGCAGCATCTCTTTTGTAAATACCAATGTAATGCGCAGCGGAAAAGATTATGATGCCAATGTGAGTTCCCTGCTGTTTGACCTGAACGATAAAAAAAATACCTGGAATCTTGGTGGAAGTGTGGGCATGAGTGCAATACTCGATCCGGCAGGTAAAAACACCATCGGCTATACACACAGCATTTATTTTGGTAAAACCAGCGGCAGGTTTAATTTTAATGTTTGGCAGGATTTGACTAATAACAAGTATGATAAAAGCGACCTTGGGTATTTTACCAACAATAATACGATGGACCAGGGCTTGTGGATGGGATACGTATGGAACAAACCCAGGGGATGGTACAACAGCATACGCATAAACTTCAATGGTTTTTACAGCCGCCTGGTATCGCCACTTGATGCGGTTAAGGGCAAAGAAAGGATGTACCAGAACGCAGGCTTCAACACCAACCTCAATATACAAACAAAAAAACTGTGGAGTATTGGCATGAACATAAATGGCGGACCTTCTAGTAATGATTTTTACGAACCCAGGGTGCAGGGCAGGGTGTTTCACAACAGGGGGAGGATAGGCACATTTATGTACTGGAACAGCAATGATGCCAAAAAATTATCATGGGGTGGTAACCTGTTTGCAGGTACAGGTGGTATATTTAAAAGAAAGAGTTTAGATATTGGCCTGTATGGGAAGATTCGCTTCAGCAGCAAATTTTCAGTAGATATTTCGGTTAATACTGAAAATGCAGCGAATGGTGCCGGCTGGGCAGATGTGCTGTATGCTTCATCTCCATCACAAAAAGATACGGTGATATTTTCGCGGCGTGACCTGCGATCAGTTGAAAATACGCTCAATGTAAAATACAGCTTTACCAACAGGATGGGGCTTACCCTGCGTACACGCCATTACTGGAGTAAGGTATCGCCAAAGCAATTTTATGAACTGAATACTGATGGCGACCTGGTAACGCCTTCAGTTGCGTATACTAAAAACCGCAACCAGAATTACAATTACTTTACCGTAGATATGGTGTATACCTGGCAGTTTGCACAGGGCAGCTTTATCAATGTAGTGTGGAAGGATATCGGGGAAAATTTCAGCAGAACATTTGAGAAAGATTATTTTAAAAATGCTGCAAATACCATTTCCGGCGAACAGTTTACCAGCCTGTCGCTCAGGGTTATTTACTTTTTAGATTACCTTACTTTTAAAAACAGGCTGAAGAAGAAGCCGGCTGCTTGACCGGCAGCATAAGAATGTGTAAAGGGTATTGCTGAAAAATGCAATACCTTTTTTTATGGTTTAAAGCATACCCATACATGAGCGTTCATCAGTACCCCGTTTTTAATAACAGCCCTGTGGTGGATGGCTTCCTGTATAAAACCATTTTTTTGTAATACCCTCATGGAAGCTGTATTGTGCTCAAACACTTCGGCCTGCAGCCGCTCGATCTCAAATGTGGTAAAAGCATAGTGCTTCAGCAGCCTTACCGCTTCAGTGGCAATACCCCTGCCCCAGCAAGGTTCTGCTATCCAGTAACCCACCTCAGCCGTTTTGCGGTATACATCCTCTTTTACAATAATGGCACAACCGCCAGCAAGTAAGGCATTGTGTACAATGGCAAAATGCTGTACCGGGTTAACGGACTGCTGCAGGGCAATATATTCATTGGCATCAGCAATGGTATAAGGGTTAGGAATATAGTCCCTTAAGTTATTCCATATCTTTTTATTGCCAATGCCGGCAGCCAGGGCAGCAGCATCTTCGTGAATCCAGGGCCTTATTTGTATCAGTTCACTCATTGCAGCAGTAAAATTAATCATATATATCATCCAGTTCACTCCATAAAACTGTCAATTCACTCTGCCAGGTTATACAGTTCACTCCCTTGTTGCAGAAAAATGCTTTTTACCCTGTTAATATATTAAACAATTCATTTTTAATACACTATCAAAATTTAGTTATGAAAGTAAGATCATTTTTTATGCTGCTGCTCAGCAGTACAGCTTTAACGGCCACCATGACCTTTATGACCGGCTGCGACAAGGACGACGATCCTGTGGTGGAGCCCAACACCATTGTAAAAGTAGCGGTTGACAATGGCTTCAGCACACTGGTAAGTGCAGTTCAAACGGCGGGGCTGGAAGCAACTTTAAAGGGCCCCGGTCCATTAACAGTATTTGCGCCTACCAATGCAGCATTTTCTGCCATTACTGTACCAAGCGACCCTAACGTACTTAAAAATATCCTCCTGTACCATACTTTGGGTGCCAAAGTAGAAGCCAGCCAGGTTAATGAAACGCCACTTACTTATGGTGTATTAACTGCCAACACAACCGATTCGGTGTATGTAAAAAGGGCGGGAAGCAATGTATTTATCAACGGCGTTAAAGTAGACCTGGCAAATGTACAGGCTGTAAATGGTGTGGTACATGCAATTGGCACCGTATTATTGCCTCCATCAGGCAATATTGTACAGGTAGCACAAGGTGGTTACGATTCACTGGTTGTTGCAGTATTGTATGCAAGTGCTCCCGGTGCCGGCAGCGAGGATTTAGCTACTGCACTTTCAAATATAAAAGGTGCCACAGTATTTGCACCAACCAACCAGGCTTTCCGCGACCTGCTGGCTGCACAAAGCCCGGCGCTCACCCGTATCAGCCAGCTGCCAAAGTCGCTGGTGGTAAGTGTGCTTAAAAATCATGTACTGGGTGCACGCTTCTTTTCTACAGATATTCCCGCAGGTTCAACCACATTGTCAGCACTGGCAGGGTCTATCACCCTCAATAATACTTCCGGGGCAGTTACAGCCAAAGGAGTGGGCGGTACCGCTGCCAATGTTACTAAGGTAAACATTGTGGCAAAAAATGGTTGTGTAATACATGAGATCAATAGGGTATTGCTGCCATAATTTTTATGTTGGTTGTTGATTTGGTTTTTTTATTCAATTCGGCCTCAACAAAGTTGGGGCTGAATTGTTAATTTACTCATATGTTCTCCAATAAATACAGGTATGCATTTATAGCGCTGCTGTCGGTTTACACATATTTAAACACAGCTTTCTGCCAGATTTATTATTATTTCGGCATCCAGATACACTGGTACTATGCTTTTAGTGTTATTTGCGGCATAACCCTTATTACATGGGAGGGCAGCAGGTTGATGGAAGATTTTTTTCTAAGCAAACCAGCACAGGAGCGGAGGGAGAGCCAGAAGCGGTTGTTATTATTCTTTTTTGCAGGTACAGCAGTTTCAATGGCAGCAGCCATTATTGCAGTGCTGGTAATGGGGGTGCTCATCATGGGGCAGCCGCTTAAAAGTCAGTTTATCCCTTTTAAATTGACCATTACCTATGCCACACTGGCCAATTTATTGTTTCACCTGGTAAATGCTGCTTATCATTATTTAAAGCAGTATAAAACCAAGGAACTGGAGGCAGAAGAGCTGAGGCGCATCAATATGCAGGCACAGCTGCAGGCGGTGAATAACCAGATAAACCCTCATTTTTTATTCAATAACCTCAATGTGCTTTCGGGCCTGGTACTTACCGATCCGCAGGAAGCCAACCGTTTTACAGAAGCTTTTTCACAGGTTTACCGGTATATCCTCTCGGCACAGGATAAAGAGCTGGTGGCGGTAAGTGATGAACTGGATTTTATTCAGCCCTATCTTTTTTTACTGCAAAAAAGATTCCCCGGAGGGTTGAATGTAACCATGGATATAAGTGATGACGCTAAAAAATTATACATGGTGCCGGCTGCATTGCAGATGCTGATAGAAAATGCGATAAAGCATAATATTGCCAGCAGCAGCAGGCCATTGAGCATTGACATATACGCCAACGGCAACCAGTCGCTCAGTGTAAAGAATAACCTGCAGCCCAAAATTACCAAAGAGGTTTCCTCCAGCATCGGGCTGCAGAACATTAACCAGCGTTACGGGCTGCTGTTTCAAAAATCAATAACCATTGACAACGGTGCCGGGCATTTTATGGTGGAGCTGCCTTTGATCAGTATCAGTAAAAAAAAGATGCAGGAGCATGAAAGTATTGATTATTGAAGATGAGAAACCAGCTGCTGACAGGCTGGCTTACCTGCTGCACCAGTACGAGCCTTCAATAGAAATAGCGGGCAGGGAAGAAAGCATTGAGGATTCAGTAAACTGGCTGAAAACAAAGCCGCACCCGGATGTTATTTTTTTGGATATTCAGCTGGCCGATGGATATAGTTTTGAGATTTTTAACAGGGCAGCCATTCATGTACCGGTGATATTTACCACAGCCTATGACCAGTATGCCATGAAAGCGTTCCAGTACTTTAGTGTTGATTATATTTTAAAGCCTGTTACAGCAGAAGCGCTTGCAAAAGCAATGAATAAGCTCTCCGCTATGGCAGCAACGCTCCCGGGCAACCAGGTGTACCTGAATATTGCGGAGAAATTCACCAATACCATGCAGCAAAAAAAATACAAAGACCGCTTTCTTGCAAAAGTGGGCCAGCGTATTTACCTGGTATCCACTTTAAATGTGGCCTGGTTTGAAGCAGATAATAAAATTGTGTACCTGGTTGACAAGGAAGGCAATAAGTATGTAGTTGACTTTACCATGGAAAAGCTGGTGCAGGAACTCAACCCCTCTGATTTTGTGCGCATTAACCGCAGGTACATCATTTGTCACAGTGCGCTGGAGCACATAAAGCCCTATGCAGGTAACCGTATGCAGGTATGCGTAAAGGCCGGCAAAAAAATGGATAACATCATTGTAAGCCGGGACAGGGTAGCACAACTCAGGCAGTGGGTGCAGTAGCAGTAACCGTTAACAATATCTCATCATCCCATCAGTAAATCAGCACATCATCTTATTGGTCCATTCTCATAAAGCCCCTTCATCATCCCATTAGCACATCAGCACATCATCCCATCAGCACATCAATTCATTCCATCGCCTGGTTCAAAAATTTAATCATTGGGGTCAGTGCTTCAAATGCCGTTGTTATTTCTTTTACCAGTGTTTGTGCAGTGAGCTGTGCATCCGGTATTTTTTTCATGGATACAAAGCTTTTCAGTTTTATGAATTCAATGGCAGGGTTATCTGCCTCATAGCCTTTTGGCGGACGGCTCAGTACATATTCACTGCTTTTTTCAAATCCATCGTACTGCGCTTTGAATTTTTTATTTTTCAGTATGCTGCTGAAATCAGCAAAATTATAATCAATTTCCTGGCGGATCTTTTTTAGTTCCGGAGGCATTGGCATCCACAGGCCGCCACCTGCAAATGCATTGCCCGGCTGGCAGTGAAAATAGTACCCGGCAGCAACGCTCTTTTTACCACCACGGGAAAAGCTTGCACCAAAATTGTTTTTGTAGGGGCTTTTATCTTTGCTGAAGCGTACATCCCGGTTGAGCCTGAATGTACAGTTTTTGGGTTCCAGTTCCTTTATGTCTGTATCAAAGTGGCCGGTCTTTTCAATCACCTGTGCCACAAGGTTTTCAAAATCTTCCTTTGCAGCAAGATAAGCATCCCTGTTGGCATCCATCCAGGACTTATTGTTGTTTTTGGCAATGTTTATTAAAAATTGAACGGTGGCCTTTTGTAACATGTTGTTGTACAATTATCGATGCAGTGATGTATTTGTAATGTAGATTTCTACAGTACAAAAATAATGACGGATGAAGGAAGTTGCAAATCTTATTGTGCACCACCTTCACCCGTCATACAATATACTGCCGGGGGTCAGATCCTTCCCCAGTTTTCACCGCTTTTGATCCTGTAAAGTGTCATTTCGCTCACACCATATTTTGCTGCCATTTGCTTGTATGTAAGCTTGCGCTTGGGATTTTTTATGGCTTCCTTAATAGCTTTTACCTGTGTGGCAGTAAGCTTGAGCCCCACTGTGCGGTTGGCCTGCCGCTCCTTGTAAGCTATTTTTTCAGGGCTGTTCTGCTGGTGGCTGCTCACCTCTTCAATGGTTGCCCATTTAAGGTTCTTGTACCCGTTGTCCGTTTTTTTGTGGTTGAGGTGTATTACATATTTCTGTTTAGGGGATGTTTTTTTGCAAAAAAGTTTTGCAATTTCCCGGTGCAGGTATATAGTGCCATTACCATCCTGAACGTGCAGGTTAAGTGTTTTGTAACCGGAGGTGAGAGAGCCGTTTAAAAGTTTACCGTCGGCATTTACATCTTCTGTGTAGCTGGCTGCCCGGCCTGTTGTGGATACTGCGTATTTTTTACGCAAATTTTTATGCCCACTGAATTGCAACTGTTTCCATACTTCGCCTGGAATTTTTTTAATCATGTCAATCTGCTTTTGTAACTGTAAAAAAATTGCTTTTAATACAGTTTGTTTTTTTCAATAAATAAGGTAAAAGTAAATATACAAGTTTTTTTTACTATGAATGAAGCAATTTTAAAAATTCTTCTTCCGTAATAATTTTTACTGTATTGATTTTTTTTGCTTTTTCAAGCTTGCTGCCAGCCGCTTCACCGGCCACCAGGTAATTCAACCTTGCACTTACACCCGATGCTACAACACCGCCTGCTTCTTCCACCATTGCTTCAGCCTCACTGCGCTTCAGTTGCGTCATAGTACCGGTAAACAAAAACGTCTGCCCGGCAAGGCTTCCGTCCTTGCCCACTTCTTTTTTCTGGTTCTTTAGCTGCAGCCCTGCGTTCTCCAGCTGGTGCAGCAATTCAATATTATCTTTATTGGCAAAAAATTCGTGTACGCTCTTTGCCACTTTTACACCAACATCTTCCAATTGCTGCAGCTGCTCCCCGGTAAAGCTTGTGTAATCAAGCAAATGATCCACTGCATTGGCAAGCGTTTTAGCAGTTGTTTCACCAACATACCGTATGCCCAGTGCAAATACCAACCGGTGAAGGGGCTGATTTTTGCTTCCGGCAATGGAGTTCACCAGGTTTTCAATTGATTTTTTGCCAAAGCCTTCCAGTTTTTCCAGCTTCGTAAAATCAAGATGGTAAATACCGGGGATGGTTTTCAATAAACCCATTTCATAAAACTTCCGCACGTTGGCTTCACCAAAGCCACGTATGTCCATTGCATCCTTGCTTACAAAATGTATCATTCTTTCCACCACCTGCGCCTCACAATTAATATTGATGCAGCGCCACACGGCCTCGTCTTCCGGCTTAAACAATTTGTCGCCGCATACAGGGCAGTTTGCCGGAAATACAATCGGGGTTTCGCTGCCATCCCTCAATTCTGCAAGCGGCTTTACAATATAAGGTATCACATCACCAGCCCTTTCCACCAGTACCGTATCACCGATATGCAGGTCTTTTTCCCTCACCACATCTTCATTAAACAGCGATATGGAACCCACCATTACACCACCTATGTGTACCGGCTGAATTTTTGCCACCGGCGTAATGCTGCCTGTTCTGCCCACCTGAAACTCCACTTTAAGCAGCTTGCTGGTAGCCTGCCTGGCTTTAAATTTATAGGCAATGGCCCAGCGTGGATGATGTGTTGTCATACCCATCCTGTCCTGTATGGCAAGGTTGTTCACTTTTATTACCATGCCATCAATTTCATAAGGCAGGTCGTCCCGCTTTGCCTCAAAATCATTGCAGTACCGTATCACCTCTTCAATACCTGCAAACACTTTTTTTTCCTTTACCGGGCTTTTAAACCCCAGCTCCCACAACATTTCCAGAGACCCGCTGTGTGTTTTTAACGCAGCCTCACCACTTACATAACTCACATGGTATAAAAAAGCCTCTAAATTTCTTTTGGCAACTTCTTTAGGGTCTTTAATGCGCAAAGAACCGGCAGCGGCATTGCGTGGGTTAGCAAGCGGCGGCAGGTTTTGTTCTGCCAGTGCAAGGTTGTACCGTTGAAAATTGTCCTTATTGATCAGCACTTCCCCCCTTATTTCAATCTGCTGTATGCCGTAATCAGAAAATTTTGCAGATAATGGCACCGATTTTATCTGTTTGATATTGGTGGTAATATCATCGCCTTCCACACCGTCGCCACGGGTGGCACCCCTGGTTAATAAATTGTTTTCGTAGATGATTGATATACTGGCACCATCAAATTTCGGTTCCACACAATACTCCACTGTATCCAGCCCGCTGAGTTCCCTTGCCTTCCTGTCCCAATCCAGCAGGTCATCTTCATTATAACTGTTTTCCAAACTCAGCATGGGTAAAAGGTGCTGTACCGTATTGAAACTGCTGTTGAGGCTGCTGCCTACACGCTGGGTGGGAGAGTCCTTTGTAATCAGGGAGGGATTGTCCTGTTCTGTTTTTTCTAATTTTTTGTACAGACCATCGTATTCAGTATCACTAATCAAAGGATCATTCAGGATATAGTACCTGTATTCATGAAAGCGCAATATATTCCTGAGGTCATCTATGTTTATCACTTCTCCGGCGGAGGCCCGAAGGGTTAATTGCTGTAAATCCTTTGTTTGTTGTTGATTATACATAAAAATCAGGCAAAACTAAAGTTTATAAAAAATGAACAGGTGTTTTTTTTGTCAGCGGTAAATAAAGCAGATGAACTCACTTGTAAAAGTACATTTTGCTGGATGTACAGCATCTTTTTTTTAAAAGATGCATGTTGCCGGATATTGATAATGCGGCAGCGCAAAACTAAAACAATAAACTATAGATATGAAATGAAGGGCTTAAGAAAATACCCGTTTTATACTTATGCGCATAATTTAACTTTATTTTAGCAAGCTGCTTCTTTTATTTCAGGGCATTCAAAAAACTGCAAACAAATTCTAACCCATATATTTGCCTTTTAACAGGTACATATGAACGGAGAGCTGATAAAAATAATCAACCAGGTATTTGAAATGGAGAAAAAAGTTGCGGGCAGGCCGGAGATGGCAGGCCTGCAGCGTAATATTGACCGGATAAAAACTTCACTGGAGGAAATGGGCATTACCTACCATAACCCTTCGGGTGAAAAATACAGCGAAACAAGAACAGACTGTGATGCCAGTATTACCGGGGAACTGAAAAAGGATATGGTGATTGCAGATGTGGTAAAGCCGGTGATTTTTGAAGCCGGTGATACAGGAAAAATAATCATACAAAAGGCCGTGGTGCTTGTACAAAACAAATAATCAATGAGTGCTAATATAAATTTCGGTATAGACCTGCGCACCACCAATTCACTGGTGGCAAAGTTCAGCAACGGGCAGGTGGAAATATTTAAAAATCCTGTTGGTTTTAAAGAAACATTGCCCTCTGTTGTGGCTTTTCGCAATAACAGGATACTGGTGGGCGATAAAGCCAGAGAGTATATTGAAAAAGACCCGCATAATGTGTTCAGCTCCTTTAAACGCAAGATGGGTACCAGCGAAAGTTTTTTTGTAACTTCCACAGCCGATTTTAAAACACCGGTGCAGCTGTCGGCCATGGTGCTGAAGGAGCTCAAAAATTTTATTTATACAGGCGAAAAACCGGAGTCGGTTGTAATTACCATTCCCGCTTCATTTGATACCATACAAAGCAACGCTACCAAAAAGGCAGGCTACGAAGCAGGATTTAAGGAAGTGGTATTGCTGCAGGAACCCATTGCTGCCAGCCTTGCCTTTGCCAATAAAAACTATGGCACACAGCTGGAGGGCCGCTGGCTGGTATATGACCTTGGTGGCGGAACATTTGATGTGGCCCTGGTAAAAATACAGGATGATGAAATGAAAGTGGTGGATCATGAGGGAGATAATTATCTCGGCGGCCTTGATTTTGACAATGCTGTTATAGACCAAATCATATTACCCTACCTGCAGCAACAGGGCAATTTTGAAACCTTGTGTGCCGACCTGCGCAGCGCAAAAAGCAGCTACAACAAACTCTATTACCTCTTGCTGCTCAAAGCAGAAGAAATAAAGATCACCCTGTCCTCGGCGCAGCAGGCCGATATGGAATTTGAAACAGAAGACGACAACGGTACTGTACAGGAAATTTTTATTACGGTAACCCGTGAGCAGTTTAATGCAGTGGTGAAAGATAAAATTGAGTACTCAGTTGAGCTGGTAAAAAAAGTGCTTGACAGAAACAGCATTGGCAGGGAAGACCTGAACCAGGTAATATTGATCGGCGGCAGCACCTATATTCCGCTGGTGAAGGAAATGCTTTCGGCGGCATTGTCAATACCGGTAAATGCTGCAGTAGACCCCACAACCGCAGTAGCAGCAGGGGCGGCTTATTATGCCGGAGCAAAGCCTGCACTTGCAGCTGCTACCTTACCTGCCGAAGAAGAAACGGACGAAACAGCCGGAGCGCCTTTAATGGATATCCGGATGGCTTATGCCAAAACATCCCGTGAAGCCGAGGAATATTTTACAGCACTTGTAACAGGATTACAGCCCGGCTGTTTTTACCGCATCACCCGCAATGATGGCGGCTACGATTCGGGCCTGAAGCCTGCGGCAGAAAGGATTACCGAAATGCTGGTACTGCAGGCCAACCAGGTAAATACTTTCACACTTAAATTGTACGACAGTTTCGGTAATGTAGTATCAACCGGCAATTCTATTATCACCATCACACAGGGAAAGTTCAGTATAGAGGGTCAACCATTGCCCAACGATATTTGTATTGAAGTGGATGATACAGCCGGTAACGCCACCAAACTGGAACTGATTTTTGAAAAAAATGCCATCCTGCCGCTGAAGAAAAAGATCATCAAAACGCTTACAAAAACCATCACCCTTACCGGCAACGAATCGCTGCTGATCAACATACTGGAAGGCAGCAGGTACTCCATGCCCGCATCCTGCATGACGATTGGGGTGATTGAGATCAATGGCAAAAAACTGCAGCACGACCTGATTAAAGGCTCTGATATTGAAATAGCGCTGGAAATGAGCGAAAGCAGGGACCTGCGGGTTACGGCCATTACACTGATGAATGAGCAGGAGTTTGGCGAAGTGTTTAACCCCAGCGAAAGACATATCAATATCAGTAAACTCAAAGATGAAGTGTCGGGTATTTTGTTCCTGGCAAGGCAGGAGCTGAAAGAACTGGAGTCAGGAGAGCAGTTTGAATCAGCAGCAGTAACCATGCGGCATATTACCGAGCTGGAAGAAATGGAAAAGCAGTTGAGAAAACTGAAAGAGGATGATGTGTCGGATATAAAATACCAGGTGGAGGAAAAGAAAAGGCGCATCTCCGCAGCCATGGACGGCAGGGAAAAAAATTCAGCACTGGCCATGGTGAAAGAAAATTATTTCCTGGAAAAAGAAGAATGCCTGTACTGGATCAACCAATCCGGTAATCCCTCGTTAAAAGCAAAGTTTGAAAAGCTGGTGCAAAAGGAAACAGAGTTCTTAAATGCAGGCAGCAGCTTTGTACTGAAGAATAAAATGGAAGAGTTCAGGCAGCTCTCCTGGGAAGTGCGGAAAAAAGACCCGGGCATTTTACTGGGTGCCTTTCATTATTATGCCTCGCAGCCGCCCGGAGATTTTAAAGACAGCAGGCAGGCAAAAAAATACATTGAAACCGGCGAAAAAGCCATTGAACGTAAAAATTACGATGAATTGTATGTTATGCTGATGCAGTTGTACCTGCAGCACCCCGACAGCGACCGCAAGCAAAGCCCTTTCAGCGGTACCGGTATCGGTTAATACTAAATATGCATTATTGATTAGCCCGTTCACTTTCTGTATTATGCCGACCTGCTTTGAATATACTGCGATTAAACTGGACTATTAATAAGCAGCGTCGGTATAAATATCAATAACTGTTTCTTCGTGGTATGAGCGTCTTGACCGGGTTGATGCCTTTACCTGCTTCTATGTTAAAATATTCTTCATTGTCAAAATTTATGGTAAGTACAGCCTGTCCTTCCAGGGAAGACATATCATAACCCGCCATGAAGCAAATGTTTTTTTCTGGTTTCAATTGAAGCAGCATTTTTGAATTAATCTCATCAAACCTGCCCATGCCTGCCAGTAATTTCTTAGAAGACATACCATTGAAATTATCGTAACTGAGCGGCAGGGTATTACTGAATTTTTTACCACTGTAGCCAAAAAGGTGATAGTTTCCCTTTGTGAGTTTTACTGTATAGGTGCTGTTGGGAGCCATGTATACACTAAAAACTTTTTTGTTGCTGATGAAGAACAGGATTGTTTCAAGCGAAAGATCATTTCTTACATGAAGCAGGCTGATGCTGTCTGTATTGGTATTTTTCTTTTCAATCACTGTTTTATCCGCTTCAGCCGTAACCGACTCATTTTCCAGAATAGCTTTATCCTCCACTACCCTGGGGTAACCGGAAGCTGCTTCTGCTAATTCTACTTTTTCTGCTTCAGGCAGCGGTTTAAATTCAGGCTTGCTGAAAATGGTTTTATAGGGATCATCCCCGGTTTGAAAAACAACCGGTTTTTTTACTTTATAGGTCGCCGTAGTGGAATGCCGCAGTGTATTCAGTAAAGCCAGCAACGCTTCCTCTCTTTTGTCTGACGGGTTAAAGGGGATATAACCGGTTGTAAACCCATCCTGCAGGCTGGTGTATGACCGGAAATTATCATTGGAACTGTAGCTGTTATTTCTGTTGCAGGTAGAAGCAACCCTCAGGCCAATCAGGATAAAACTGATGATGGCCCATACAATTCTGCCGGTACTTACTCCGCCGCCACTGCTGTCTGCCTGTGGCTGGTGTGCAGCAGATATCTTATTGAGCAAATCGGCAATCAATTGCTTTACATTGCCATCAGTTTTGATATTTTGTATACCGTACAGCATGGCTGTGGCCTCATCTCTTTTCTTCCCATTCCATAAGTCAACCACAAAATTGTACAACTCCACTGCGTACTCTTCCCTGTAGCTGCTGAAATCATCCGGCAGGCTGTTGAGTGTAAGTATCCAGTCGTATATATAATAACTGTGCAGCGGCGAAAGGTCTGTTTGCCTGCTGGCAGAAAAACTGTTCTTTAAAATAGTGAGCTGGTGCATTTTTTCTTCCAGGTAGCTGTGCAGCTTACCCAGGCACTCGTCATAGCCGGAGCCGTTGAGCAGCAGGGGATTACTGAATACGGCGCCGGTGGTATCATAATTACTGGAGGCAACTGCTTTAAGCACAAACTGATTAAAGGCAGCTGAATAAAATGGTGATATAAACTCAATAAAGGCCGTATCCTGGTAAAGCGGGTTGCCATTAAATTTTTTACCCGCTTTGATAATACCCGTTTGTAAAAACTGCAGCAGAACAGGATCGGCAGCCACGGCTGCATGGTACTCCACTGCACCACCCTGCTCTATCTGCTCAAATAAATTAAGGATGTCATTTTTGGTAAACTCCCTGTTTTTAAGAGTAATGTAATGGCCATTTTGCAGCTCAAGCTCGGCAAGCAATTGTTTCTTTTTAAGCAACAGCAGTTTCCTGTCCATCTGCTGAAGCTCAGTACCGGGCACGTCTAAAATCTCAAAGGGTGAAGTATACAGCATAAATAAAGATGCAAATATAAGTTTTGACGGTAAGTAACAGCACATTCCTGCCGAAATAGCTATTTTTGAAATATGAATACAAAGTACTTGGGTAAAATCAATACAGCAGCATTATGCCTGCTGTTAATAGCCATCTCGTCATGCAAGTTCCGGCAAAAGGCTGATCTCATCGTTCATCATGCAGTAATTTATACGGCAGACAATAATTTTTCAGCAGCAGAGGCAATGGCCCTGCGGGATGGCAAAATAATAGCCATTGGAAAAAATGATGATATCTTAAAAGAGTATGAAGCCGCCAAAGAAGAAAATGCAAATGGCAAATTGATCTATCCCGGCTTGATTGATGCACATGCTCATTTTTTTAATTACGGGCTGGTACTCAATACGGTTGACCTGGTAGATACCAAAAGCTGGGAAGAATGTATTGAAAAAATCAGGCAATTTGTTGCCGGCAGTAAACCGCAACCGGGCCAGTGGATAACAGGCCGTGGTTGGGACCAGAATGACTGGACGGTAAAAAACTTTCCTGACAAGGCGGAACTGGATAAACTTTTTCCGGATAACCCGGTTTTATTTACCCGGATTGACGGGCATGCAGCCATTGTCAACCAGGCTGCACTTACAAAGGCCGGTATTCTTCCCGGGCAGCAAATTACCGGGGGCCAGGTAGAAACCATCAACAGCCAGCTTACCGGTATTTTGGTAGACAATGCAGTAGACCTGGTTTCAGCTGTAATACCTGCTCCTTCAAAAGAGCAGCAGTTTGCGGCCCTGCTGGCCGCCCAAAAAAATTGCTTTGCTGCTGGGCTTACATCAGTAGTGGATTGCGGGCTTTTAAAAAATGATGTGGACGTGATAGACGAACTGCAAAAATTGGGGCAGTTAAAAATGCGCATCAATGCCATGCTTACCGACAGCTCGGTTAATTATGACTATTATCTCAAGGCCGGGCCTTACAAAACAGACCGCCTCAATGTTTCCTCGTTCAAAGTTTATGCAGATGGCGCATTGGGCAGCCGTGGTGCCTGCCTGCTGCATCCTTATGCTGATAAGCCAGGCTGGATGGGCTTTTTGCTGAAAGACAAAACCTATTACCGGAAAATTGCAGAACAGCTGGCAGCCTCAAAGTTCCAGATGTGCACCCATGCTATTGGCGACAGTGCCAACCGGGAAATCCTGTCCATTTACGCAGCAGTGCTCAAAGGTAAAAATGACCGCCGCTGGCGCATTGAGCATGCACAGGTGATCAACCCTGCCGATTTTCATTATTTTGGCGATTACAATATTATTCCATCTGTACAGCCCACACATGCTACCAGCGATATGTACTGGGCAGCCGACCGCCTGGGCCCGGATGCAGTAAAGGGCGCCTATGCTTACAGGCAACTGATGGAGCAGAACAAGTGGATACCGCTCGGTACCGATTTTCCGGTAGAGGATATCAGCCCCTTTAAAACCTTTCTGGCCGCTGTGGTAAGGCAGGATGCAAAGGGTTTTCCTGCCGGGGGCTACCAAATGGAAAACGCCCTCAGCAGGCAGGATGCATTGCGGGGCATGACGATATGGGCAGCAAAAGGCAGTTTTGAAGAAAAGGAAAAAGGCAGCCTGGAGCCGGGCAAATTTGCCGATTTTATCATGCTGGATACCGATTTAATGCAATGCAAGCCAGAAGACATACTAAAAACACAGGTATTGATGACTTTTGTGAATGGGGAAAATGTGTACAGGAAAAAGCCCTGATAAAGCCCGGCAGGCAAAACTGCCTGGTTATTTTGTTGTACCTTAAATTGCCTCATAACACAACAGGCATCAACAATATTTGGCAATTCTAAAGAATGTGTTAAATTTACACATTAAATGATTGCGATATGAAAAAAGTTTTACTGCTTTTGACAGGTTTTGTTGTGTTTATTACCCTGAAGGCGCAACTCTTAACATGGACTCCACAATTCCCCAACGATAATTCCACTATAGCAATTACTATGGATGCCACCAGCGGTAACCAGGGTTTGTTGGGTTACACCGGCACTGTATACATGCACTTTGGCGTTATCACCAATCTCAGTACCAACAACTCCGATTGGCGCTATGTGCCTACTGTATGGGGAACCACTACCGCCCCGGCAGCCACATCAATCGGTCCCAACAAGTGGACTTTTACCATTACCAATCCCCGGGCCTATTTTAATGTGCCCGCTGGCGAAACCATCCTCCGCATTGCCATGCTCTTCAGGGATGGTCCCGGTACCAAAGTACAGCGCAATGCCGATGGCAGCGATATATATGTTCCCATTTTTGCCCCGGGCACCAAAGCCATTCAGTTTACCCAGCCTTTGATCAGGCCTACTTATAATCTTACCAATGAGCCGGTTACAGCTACTGTGGGCCAGGCCGTACCCGCTACTGCTGTCGCTTCCACCAGCACGGATGTACTCAAAATGTATTTTAACGGAACGCAGATAAGCGGACCAACCAGCGGTACCAGCACCATTACCGGTAACCCAACTGTAACAACTGCGGGCAACCAGCTTATTGTAGCTGAATTGCTGTCGGGTGGCATCAGCTATTACGATACGGTTCAGTTTTATGTGAGCCCCAGTAACAATATTGCACCATTACCGGCAGGTGTTAAAGAAGGTATCAACTATGGAGCTAATTGCACTTCGGCAACACTGGTACTGTATGCGCCCAACAAGGGAAATGTGGTGGTGATAGGCGATTTTACCGGCAGCAACTGGCAGCCGCAAACCCAGTACCAGATGAATAAAACACCCGATGGCAACTATTACTGGCTCACCATCAACGGGCTTACATCCGGTCAGCAGTATGCTTTTGAATACCTGGTAGACAATTCTATTTATGTTGCAGACCCGTATTCAGAACTGATCCTGGACCCCTGGAACGACCAGTTTATACCTGCTTCCACTTATCCCAACCTTAAACCCTATCCCAATAACCCCAATGTGTCAGCCGGGCAAAACGGCTATGTGAGTGTGCTGCAAACCTGCGCACCTGCGTACCAGTGGCAGGTAACCAATTTTACCAAGCCAGATAAACGTAACCTGATGACGTATGAGCTGCTGGTAAGGGATTTTGGCGATGCAGCTCCCAATAATTTCCAGCTGCTGATAGACACCATGAGTTATTTTAAAAGACTGGGAATAAATGCTATAGAGCTCATGCCGGTAAATGAATTCAGCGGTAACCAGAGCTGGGGGTACAATCCCACATTCTTTACAGCACTGGATAAGGCTTATGGTACTAAAAATAAGTTAAAGGAATTTATAGATACCTGCCATAAAAACGGTATTGCAGTAATTATAGATGTGGTATACAATCACGAAGATTCATACAATGCACCCCATGGTAAATTGTACTGGGATGCTGCCAATAACAGGCCCGCTGCCAATAACCCCTGGTTAAATACATCAGCACCGCATCCATACAGTGTGTTTGAGGATTTTAACCATACCAATGCAGCAACACAATATCTTGTAAGCCGCTCATTAAAGTATTGGCTGGATGAATACAAGGTGGATGGCTTCCGCTTCGACCTTGCAAAGGGATTTACACAAACGACCACCAATACCGGCACAGTAGAAAACTACGACGCTTCAAGGGTAGCCAACCTGAAAAGATATTACGATTCAATCATTCCTTCTTATCCCGGTACTTATATGATACTGGAGTTCCTCGGGCAGCAGCGCCAGGAAGAAGTGGAGTACTCCAATATCGGCTTTATGCTGTGGGGCAATAATAATTTCACGTATAACGAGGCTACAAAAGGATTTGCCAATAATTCTGATTTTTCAAAAATAGTGTACAACAGCAACCAGTCGCAATTTACCACACCCGCAGCATTCGGGTATATGGAAAGCCATGATGAAGAACGCCTGATGTACAGGAATCTGCAGAATGGCAATGCCTCCGGCGGGTACGATGTAAAAAACCTGCCCACAGCTTTAGTGCGCCAGGCAGCAGCAGCCTCCTTATTTTTTACGGTACCCGGTCCTAAAATGATCTGGCAATTTGGTGAAAGAGGATACGATGTTACCATCAACTTTGGTGGCTCCAATGTATCCAACAAACCGCCCCGCTGGGAATATATGGCTGATCCCAACCGCCGGAAATTGTACGATGCCTACTCAAAACTCATTAAGTTCAGGCTTGACAATCCGGCAGTATTTAACAGTACAAACTTTACATACAACTTCTTTGATGGCGGAGGACTTTTTAAAAGGTTCCAGATAGAAGACCCGGCAGCTACCGGCAAAAAAGTTACAGTGATAGCCAATTTTGATGTGGTACCGCAAACAAGAACGGTTACTTTTCAAACCACCGGCGACTGGACAAATTTTTTAAGCGATGGTATGCTTGCAGGTGCAACAGGTGTGAACGGAGCAACGGGTACAACCTTTACTGTTTCCACTGCGGCTCAAAGTATTACGCTGCAGCCCGGTGAGTACCATGTGTATACTTACCAGTCATGTCTTACAGCGGCTCCAACCGTTACCAGCCCGGTTACGTATTGCCAGAATGCAGCAGCAGTGCCGCTTACAGCATCGGGTACCAGCCTGCTCTGGTACACAACAGCAACCGGTGGAACGGGTAGCGCAACTGCACCCACACCTTTAACAACCACACCCGGAAATACCACTTATTATGTAACACAAACCACTGGTGGCTGCGAAGGCCCCAGGGCTGCGATTGTAGTAACGGTGAATGCCACACCAGCCGCACCAGGTGTAACCAGCACCGTAAATTATTGCCAGAATGCAGCCGCAACTGCACTTACGGCAACAGGCACCAACCTGCTTTGGTACAGCACTCCAAGCGGTGGTACAGGTTCTTCACTTGCCCCTACGCCATTAACCAACACACCGGGTAATACAGTGTATTATGTAAGCCAGACGGTATTGAATTGCGAAGGACCCAGGGCCGCCATTACAGTGGTGGTAACTGCCATACCTTCCGCACCAGGTGTTACAGGTTCCATAAGCTATTGTCAGAATGCCACAGCAGTACCATTGACTGCCACAGGCACCAACCTGCTCTGGTATACAACGGCAACCGGCGGCACAGGCAGCAGCACAGCCCCAACGCCATCTACTGCAACCCCCGGGTTTACTTCTTATTATGTATCTCAATCGGTCAATTCCTGCGAAAGCCCAAGGGCACAGATAACAGTATCGGTTACAGCCACGCCTGCCGCACCCGGGGTAGCCAGCCCGGTTAGCTATTGCCAGAATGCAGTAGCAGTGCCATTAACCGCTACTGGCAGCGGATTGCTCTGGTACACCACCGCAACAGGCGGAACAGGCAACCCTACGGCACCAACACCATCCACTGCTGCAGTAGGTAATACAAATTATTATGTAAGTCAAACAGTAAACACCTGCGAAGGTCCAAGAGCTGTAATAGTAGTTACCATTACCGCAACCACACCGGCACCCACGGTAACCAGCCCGGTAAACTATTGTCAAAATGCAGCAGCTGTGCCATTAACAGCTACCGGCACCAACCTGCTTTGGTATACCACGCCAACCGGCGGTACGGGTAGTACTGCAGCTCCTGTGCCATCTACCAGTGCAGGCGGCAGCACCAATTATTATGTAAGCCAAACACAAACCTGTGGCGAAAGCCCAAGGGCTGTAATAACAGTAGTGGTAACAGCCACACCTGCAGCACCAGGTGTAACCAGTCCTGTTACTTATTGTCAAAATGCAACAGCCGCTGCGTTAACAGCTACCGGCACTAATTTATTATGGTATACGGCGGCAACCGGGGGTACCGGCAGCACTACGGCACCTGTACCATCCACGGCAGCTGGCGGAACAACCAATTATTATGTAAGCCAATCCACCAATGGCTGCGAAGGCCCAAGGGCAACCATCACGGTAAATGTAACAGCCACACCTGCCGCTCCAGGTGTAAGCACACCTGTCAGTTATTGTCAGAATGCAGCAGCAGTGCCATTAACAGCAACTGGCACCAACCTGCTTTGGTATACCACTGCCACCGGTGGTACGGGCAGCGCAACAGCACCCACACCTTCAACAGCAGTGGCAGGCACAATACCTTATTATGTGAGCCAGTCCACCAGCGGCTGTGAAGGCCCAAGGGCTGTTATTAATGTAGTGGTTACAGCCGCTACGGCCGCACCAGGCGTTACCAGTCCGGTTGCTTATTGCCAGAACGGAGCAGCAGTGCCATTAACCGCCACAGGTACCAACCTGCTTTGGTACACAGCTGCAACAGGCGGCACTGGCAGTCCAACTGCACCTACACCATCTACAGCAGCGGGTGGCAGTACCAGTTATTATGTAAGCCAAACCGGTACCTGCGGCGAGGGGCCAAGGGCAGTTATTGTGGTAAATGTAACAGCCACACCTGCAGCCCCCGGTGTAACCAGTCCGGTTGCTTATTGCCAGAATGTAACAGCAGTGCCACTAACCGCAACAGGTACCAATTTGTTGTGGTACACGGCAGCCACCGGCGGAACCGGCAGCAGCACCGCTCCCACGCCATCTACAGCAGCAGGCGGTACAACGAATTATTATGTAAGCCAATCCACCAGCGGGTGCGAAGGCCCAAGGGCATTGATAACAGTAAACGTAACGGCCACACCAGCAGCCCCCGGCGTTAATGCCGCAGTGGGCTATTGCCAGAATGCAGCAACAGTGCCGTTGACAGCAACAGGCAGCAACCTGCTCTGGTATACAACAGCAACAGGCGGTACAGGCAGCAGCACTGCGCCCACACCATCTACCGCCACAGCGGGTGCAGTTAGTTATTATGTAAGTCAATCCACCAACGGCTGCGAAGGCCCAAGGGCAACCATAACGGTAACTGTTACAGCTATACCAGCAGCGCCGGCAGTTACCGGCAGTTTCACCTATTGCCAGAATACAACAGCAGCACAGTTAACAGCAACGGGCAGCAGCCTGCTATGGTATACCACAGCCACAGGAGGAACCGGCAGCAGCACGGCCCCCACACCTTCTACCACTACAGCGGGCACCACAGCTTATTATGTAACACAAAGCAACAGCTGCGGCGAAAGCCCCCGTGCAGTAATCAGCGTGGTTACCACGCCAACGCCTGCAGCACCTGCCGGGCTTACGGTTTCGGGTATTACCATCAATTCATCAGTATTGAGCTGGACGGCAGTCAACGGCCTGTATTATACGGTTGAATATAAGCTAAGTAGTGCCGTTAACTGGACAGTGGCCGCAACCAATATTACAACCGGTACTGTAGCGCTTACTAATTTAAACAGGGGGGCCACATACAACTGGAGGGTAAGTGCCAATTGCGCCCCTGCAGCCGTCAATAATTTTTCAACCGGGCAGTTTACCACCATTAACCGCAACAGCAGTATCACCAACCTTAAAAACGGGTTTGGAATCAAAATTTCTCCCAACCCCGTTCAGGTATCAGCAATCGTTGATTATCTTGTGCCGGAAAACGGAACGGTTTCGCTTGCATTATTAAACAGGCTTGGGCAGCAGTTACAGATTTTGTATTCAGCCAACCAGGCCCCGGGGCAATACCAGTTTGATATAACCAACGAGTTGTACATGCTGCCTCCGGGTACTTATTTTATCAGGTTACAGCAAAACGGTAAGGGAATTACAGCAAAATTTATAAAAGGGATTAACTAATTTTAACAGGCGAAAAATGGAGATGACATTGGCAGAAAATGGTAAATTAGTAAACAAGATAAAGACTTTACAAACCATACAATCTGAAGTGGAAAGCAGTAACCGCATTGCGTTGTCGGTTGACTGTGTGATTTTTGGATTTGATGAAAACAAGCTGAAGGTTTTGCTGATACGAAGCGATCTTAAAAAGTACCAGGGCCGCTACTCGCTGCTGGGAGATCTTGTACACCCCAATGAAGACCTTTCCGCAGCGGCATACCGCATTTTAAAGCAGCGTACAGGATTAAATGACCTGTACCTTGAACAGGTGGAAACTTTTGGCAGTGTTGGCCGTCACCCGGCGGGGAGGGTGGTAACAGTAGCTTACTGCTCACTCATCAATGTGCAGCATCACAAGCTGCGCATACTGGAAAATGACCTGCACTGGCATGATGTAAAAAATACAACCGAACTGGCTTTTGATCACCAGGATATATTTGATGCCTGTTACAACCGGCTGCAAAAAAGGATACAGGAACATCCCCTGGGGTTTAACCTGCTGCCAAAAAAGTTTTCACTGAGGGAACTGCAGAATTTATACGAAGCCATTCTCGATATCAAACTCGACCGGCGGAACTTCAGAAAAAAATTCTTTTCCATGGATTTTCTGATAGATACGGGTGAAATGGAGCAGGATGTACCACACCGGCCCGGAAAACTTTACAAATTCAACTACGAAAAGTATGAGAAGAAGAAAAAAAAGTGGTTCGGCATTGATTTTTAAGCAGTTATAAAAGTAATGAAACCGTCCCCCAATACTTTTAAATGGCTGCTGTTGCAGCATTTCCGGTGTTCCCGGTGTCATATTACAGACTTTCAGACAAAGGTTAATAATTGTTAATTAAATAAGCCTGTGCGGCAAAAAAAGATTTAACAAATCATTAAGTTTTGAAATAAAATGTCTTTATTTGTGTACATTTTACACATTACGATTGCGTAAAATGTACACATTAATATTTTCTCTCTAATTTTAAAAAAACGATAAAGTTTGCTTTATGAGAAAAAGCTGCAAAAAAGTCCTTGGATTTTTGTCGCAAACGGTTGCGTTCCTTCTTATCGGAACGGCTGCCTTTGCACAATCAACCGTTACCGGTAAGGTAACAGATTCAAAAGACGGATCACCAGTACCCGGTGTTACCGTAGCCATTAAAGGAGCCAGAACAGCAGTCCAAACGGGTGCTGAAGGCACTTACAAAATTACAGTGCCGGCATCGGCCATCCTGGTATTTACCTCCACGGGTTATGCAAAGCAGGAAATTGGTGTTAGCGGAAGAACAGTCATTGATGTATCATTTGTTGCCAGCAGCAAAGATCTTAATGAAGTGGTGGTGGTGGGATATGGTACAGCCAGGAAAAAAGACCTGAGTGGTGCCATTACCGCTATTTCTGCAAAAGATTTTCAGAAAGGCGTGGTTGCCACACCGGAACAGCTTATACTGGGTAAAGTAGCCGGTGTAAACATCACTTCCAATGGCGGTGCACCCGGTGCAGGCAGTACTATCCGCATCAGGGGAGGTACTTCGCTTAACGCCGGTAACGACCCGCTGATTATTATTGATGGGGTGCAGCTGAATGGCGGTGGTATTGCAGGCTCTGCCAATGCACTGTCCTTGATTAACCCCAACGACATCGAAAGCTTTAACATCCTGAAAGATGCCTCTGCTGCTGCCATATATGGTTCCAGGGCTTCCAATGGCGTAATCATCATTACCACCAAAAAGGGAAGAAAGGGAAAACCAACCTTCAACTTCAATACCCAGGTTTCAGCAGGTACCATCACCAAAAAAATTGATGTACTTTCTGCCAGCGAATTCCGCAATTATGTTAATACCAACGGTTCTGCGGCTTTCCGTGCGCTGATGGGCACAGCAAGCACCGACTGGCAGGATGAAATTTATCAAACTGCAATCGGTACCGATAACAACCTCAGCGTTAGCGGTGGCCTCAGTGGTAAATTTAATATGCCTTACAGGGCTTCAGTAGGCTACTTCAACCAGAATGGCGTATTGAGAACCGGTAACCTGCAGCGCCTCTCTGCTGCACTGAATATCAGCCCGAGATTTTTAAACGACCACCTGAAGGTTGATTTGAACCTGAGGTTTACCAACAGCAAGAGCCGCTTTGCCAACGAAGGTGCCATAGGTACTGCCGTTAACTTCGACCCCACACAGCCAGTACGCAGCGGAAATGCCAGGTACAACGGGTATTACGAATGGCTGGATGCCGGCAACACTGCCACCGGCCTTAAAGCACTGGCCCCCAGGAACCCGGTGGGATTACTGGAACAGCAGCATAATAACAGTAATGTAAACAGAAGCATTGGCAATGTACAGTTTGATTATAAATTCCATTTCCTGCCTGACCTGCGTGCCAACCTTAACCTTGGTTATGACATAGCAAGAGGTTCTGGTACCATTGTGGTTGACAGCCTTGCTTCTTTTACCTACAGAAGGGATGTTTCCACAGCAGGTTCATCTATCAGAAAAGGTGGTGTAAACAACCAGTACCTGCAAAAAATAGAGAACAGTTTCATGGAGTTTTACCTGGCTTATGGCAAGGATATCAGGAACATCCAAAGCCGCATAGACCTTACTGCGGGATACGGCTATTACAACAATCTTTCTACCAATTTTTCTTATGCAGATATTTTTGCTGATGGCACCAGCCGTGTTGGCTCAGCACCGCAATTTCCGTTTGACAAACCACAGAACAGGCTGATTTCAGCTTATGCCAGGCTGAACTATGTGTTCAAAGGCAAGTACATTCTTACAGTAAACGGACGTACTGACGGATCTTCAAAACTGAACCCCGATGACAGGTGGCTTACCTATCATTCAGAAGCATTTGCCTGGAAGATTAAAGATGAGAATTTTTTAAAGGGCAGTAAAATCATTTCTGACCTTAAACTGCGTATTGGATATGGTATTACCGGCCAGCAGGAAGGAATTTCCAACTACTCTTACCTTGGCAACTACGCCATCAGCAGCCCAACAGCACAGTACCAGTTTGGCAACGGCTTCTTTAATATGTACAGGCCGCTTGCATACAACGATAAGCTTACATGGGAGCAAACTGCCACTACCAATATTGCCCTTGATTTTGGTTTGTTCGACAACCGTATTTCCGGCTCCGTTGATTTCTATCTTAAAAAAACCAAAGACCTGCTGAACGACAGGAACCAGTCTGCAGGAACTAATTTTGCTCCTATTGTACTGGCTAATATTGGTAATATGGAAAACAAGGGTGTGGAATTCACATTAAATACCCAGCCAATACGCAAAAAAGATCTGGTTGTTGACTTTGGCTTTAATGTTACTTATAACAGGAACAGGATAACAAGACTTACAGATAATGAAGACCCCAATTTCCCCGGTTTCCGCACAGGTGGTATTTCCGGCGGTACGGGTGGTACCATCCAGATTAATTCTGTAGGTTTCAACAGAAACTCATTCTATGTGTATAAGCAGGTGTATGATGCCAATGGCAAACCCATTGACAATGTGTTTGAAGACCTTGACAGGGATGGTGTGATTACAGATAAAGACCTGTACAGGTACAAAAGCGCCAACCCCGATGTATTCATGGGCTTTAATGGTAATGTGGTGTATAAAAAATGGAATGCAGGCTTCATCATGCGTGCCAACCTGGGCAACTATATGTACAACAATGTGTACTCCAGTACAGGTACCAGCAGGAATATCCTTAACCCGCTTAACTACCTCAGCAACGGTTCAAAAAATGTGCTGGAATCAGGTTTTGACGGTTTCGGACAAAGGTATTACCAGTCTGACTACTATGTTCAGAATGCCTCTTTCCTGAGGATGGATAATATCAACCTGGGATATGATATGGGTAAAATACTGCGTGGCAAAGCCAACCTGCGTTTTAATGCAAACGTTCAGAATGTATTTATAATCACCCAATACAAAGGGGCTGATCCTGAGATAAATGGTGGTATAGACAACAACTTTTATCCACGGCCAAGAACATTTGTTTTTGGAGCGAACATTGACTTTTAATTTTGGTTATTAATAAAAGAATAAAGGTTTTTTATGAAAAGAAATAATATTATAAAAGGATCATTATCTGCGGTGTTGCTGTCCGTAGTAATGGTATCCTGTACAAAAAAACTGGACTTAGTCCCTGCCAACGATGTTACATCCGAAGTGGTGTACAGCACGGCTGCAGGTTACAAACAATCACTGGCCAAAATATACGGTGCATGGGCGCTTACCGGCAACACTGGTCCGGCAGGTGCCCCCGACGTGTTTTTCCCGGGAAGTGATGAAGGTGCCAATTCCGATTTTTACCGTACTTTCTGGAAAGCCCAGGAACTGAGTACCGATGAAGCGGTGATTGCCTGGGGTGACCCTGGTGTACAGGACTTTCACAATATGAACTGGACATCCGGCAACCAGTTTTTAACCGGTGCTTATTATAAAGCATTGTACCAGATCACACTGGTAAATGAGTTTCTGCGCCAGTCAACAGACGACAAACTCACCAAAAGAAATATAACAGGTACAGATGCGGATGCCATCCGCAAATACAGGGCCGAGGTGCGGTTTTTGAGGGCTTTCCAGTACTGGGTTTTAATGGATTTGTTTGGTAACCCTCCTTTTGTAACCGAAGCAAACAATATCGGCGGCGCTAATCCTCCGCAGATAAAGCGCAATGAATTATTCGCTTACATTGAAAGTGAATTAAAAGCCATTGATGCTGACCTGGCGGCTCCTAAAACAAACGAATACGGACGTGTGGACAAAGCCGGCGCATGGGCACTGCTGGCACGCATATACCTGAATGCAGAAGTATATACCGGTACAGCAAAATATACAGAGGCCATTACTTATGCCAAAAAAGTAATTGGTGAAGGCTACAGCCTTGTTGCCGATTACCGCCACCTGATGCTGGCTGATAACCAGCAGAATACCAGCGAATTTATACTTACCATCAATTACGATGGCACCAAAACACAGGGATATGGCGGTACTACTTTTTTAACACACGCTTCTGTGGGTGGCTCAATGAGTGCTTCCAATTCAGGAATTGATGGTGGCTGGGGTGGCTTGCGTACTACCAGGGCATTTGTAAATAAGTTCACTGATATTTCAGGCTTTACAGATAAAAGAGCCCAGTTCTACCAAGCAGGTCAGAACCTGGATATTAATAATCTCACTACATTTACAGATGGATATGCCATTACCAAGTACAGGAATGTAACAAGAGCAGGTGCTCCGGGAAGCAACCTTACATTTATGGATATTGATATGCCCCTCTTCCGCCTTACAGAAATGTATTTCATTTATGCAGAAGCAGTGAAAAGAGGTGGTACGGGAGGCGATGAGCCAACGGCACTTGGATACATGAATGCTATCCGTACAAGGGCTTATGGCGGCGGCACAGGCGGCAATATCACCCTGTCAGGACTTACACTGGACTTCATTCTGGATGAAAGGTCAAGGGAATTGTACTGGGAAGGTCATCGCCGTACCGACCTTATCCGCTTCAACAGGTTTGTAGAAGCAAGTTATCTTTGGCCATGGAAGGGTGGTGTAGCTGGTGGTACAAGCGTATCAGCTATCCGCAAGCTGTATCCATTGCCTTCTGCCGATTTGAACGCAAATACTAACCTGCTGCAAAACCCCGGGTATTAATTTAAAAAAATCATAAACTATTTATTATGAAAAGTATAATAAAAACTTTATCCATCGCACTGCTCGCCATCGGTTTTGCTGCCTGCGAAAAGGATGAGAACAAAGTATTTTTTGAAGGAGGAACCGCACCGGTTTTGTCGGCCAATAAAACCGTTATACCAATGACTTATCTCACCAGGGATAATGAAGCAGTTGTGCTTAACTGGACGAACCCCAATTACAGGTTTACTACCGGCATCAGCTCACAGGATGTGTCCTACCTGCTGGAAGTAGATACAACAGGTGCAAATTTCACCAATCCCAAGCGTAAGCAGGTTTCCATTGCCAAAGACCTGTCTAAATCACTTACGCAGGCTGAATTGAATGATTACCTGCTCAACCAGCTTGAACTGGTGGTAAGCATTCCGCACAATATTGAAATGAGAATCAAGGCTACCGTAGCCAACAGCGGCGCAACCGCCTTGTATTCAAATGTGCTTAAATTTACTGTAACTCCTTATGCCACCCCGCCTAAAGTAGATCCGCCAACAACAGGCAAACTGTTTATTACAGGTGGTGCCACACCAGCAAGCTGGCAGTGCGGCTGTGGTGAAGCAGAACTGCTCAGCCAGAAATTTACACAGGTAACACCCACTTTATATGTACTGAACAGCATTACTTTAACAGGTGGTGGTTCTTACCTGCTGTTGCCCCAGTATGGTAGCTGGAGTGCTAAGTTTGGTGGTACAGGTGGCAACAACAGCAACAATGTAAACGGCGACGACTTTAAGTTTAACGGAAGTGACTTACTGGCACCGGCAGTAACCGGCAACTACAAAATTGAAGTTGATTTTCAGCGTGGCAGGTTTACAGTAACAAAACTGTAAATGCACCAAACAGTATTTTTGATTGTACACGAAAAAAAAATTTAACATGAAATATTTTTCAAAAATCTCCGCAGCAGTACTCGGCCTCAGCCTTGTTTTTACCGCCTGCGATAAAGTGGATGATTTAACCGTAAGCCAGCCCGGTACGGCACCGGTGCTTACCAGCTCAGCAGCAACCATTGCTCCATTGGTGGTTGATTCCAGCAAAACAGCCATCACTTTTACCTGGACGGACCCTAAATATGCCACTGCAGCAGCATCTAATAAGTATGTAATACAGATTGATTCAGCAGGCAGAAATTTTGCAAAAGCAGCTTCCAAAACATTTACGGGTGTGCTTACCGGATCTTTTACCGGTTTGGAACTGAATGCCATTTTACTGAGCTACGGCTTTGCATTCAATACGCCTTATGATATGGATGTAAGGGTGCTTTCTTCTTACGGCAACAACAATGAGCAGTACAAGTCCAATGTGCTCAAAATAAAAATGTCTGCTTATGTAACGCCACCCAAAGTAACAACCCCCTTTACCAACCGCTTGTTCATCAGGGGCAGCGCCACGCAGCTTGGCTGGGGTACCAATCCTGATATTAACCAGGAACTGTGCAGGCTGGACTCTGTAACATACGGCGGTATTTTTAACCTGAATGGTGGCTCAGAATACCTCCTGCTTCCAGAAAACAGCAATTTCAACACCAAATATTCGGTAGCCAACAACTCTATTCCCGGCCTCAGTGCTGGCGGCAGTTTTGGAATCGGTCTCAACGATAATTTCCCCGGTCCTTCAGCAGGTGGCTGGTACAAAATGACCTACGATTTTCAAAAAGGTACTTTTACAGTAGCGCCCTTCCCCAATGCGCAGGCGCCCAACCTGTGGATTACGGGTGACGCAACTACCAGCAGTTGGACAAACACACCACCTGCTCCACAGAAGTTTACACGGTTAAACAACTGCGAGTACGAAATTACCATTGCCTTTGTGCCTGGCAAATTCTATAAGTTCCTTTCAATCTCTGGTCAATGGCAGCCGCAGTTTGGTGGTTCATCTGCTACCGGTGGCGATATAGGTGCCAATTATGGTGGCGGTAATGACCCCGATGCAGTACCCACACCCACTGTTGCAGGCAACTATAAAATCAACGTGAATTTTCACAAAAATAAATATACAGTTACCAAGCTGTAAGTTTATTAACTATATTTACAAGGGTTGTTGCTTTATTGCAGCAACCCTTTTTACTGTCAATTACTGTGTATGAAATTGCAAACAATTACGGTCTTTGGGTTATTCGCAGCAACAGCCATTTTTGCTACCTGCAAAAAAAATTCAGGTTCAACACCGCCTGCACCAACTCCCGAACCTGCTGTGTATTACAACTGGGATAAGTTTGTTATGGGCGCCGACCTTTCTTATGTAAACCAGGTACAGGATTACGGTGGTGTGTACAAAGATTCCGGTACGGCAAAAGATCCCTTTGTGATTTTTAAAAACAACGGCGCAAATGTGGTGAGGGTAAGGCTGTGGCACAACCCGCAGTGGGTAGCACCACTCAATGGAGGCAAGCTGTACAACGACCTGAAAGATGTTGAAAAAACCATGCAGCGGGCCAAAAATGCGGGCATGGCCGTTAATCTTGATTTGCATTATTCCGATACCTGGGCCGACCCCAACAGCCAGCAAACACCGGCGGCATGGGCAGGTTTGCCGCTGGCGATACTCAAAGATTCGGTGTACAATTATACACTGGCAGTACTCAACTATTTTAAAAGCAAAAACCTGGTACCCGAAATGATACAGGTGGGCAACGAGAACAACAATGGCATGCTGTGGCCCGTGGGTAAAACGGTGGGTGCCGATTATAGTGCCTTCTGCACTTTGCTCAAAGCAGGTATTAAGGCGGTAAGGGATTTTTCAGCCACCTCATCCATAAAGCCGCAGATCATACTCCATGTGGCACAGTTACAGGATGCGGGGCCATGGCTGGTGAAAGTGATGGGTACCAATGGCGTAACCGATTTTGACATCATCGGCCTGTCGCACTACTTTAAATGGAGTACGGTAAATGGCATGACTGATATAAAAAACAGCATCATCAATATCAAAGCCACCTGGAACAAAAAAGTGATGGTGGTGGAAACGGGCTATCCTTTTACCAGCCAAAGTGCCGATACTTACAATAATATCATTGGCGGCGATGTGGGTGTGCCGGGCTACCCGGTAACCGAAGCCGGGCAATTACAATATATGAAAGACCTTACCCAAAACGTAATTGATGCTGGCGGCACCGGCATCATGTACTGGGAACCTGCCTGGATCAGCTCCTCCCTGCGTGACCTTTGGGGCCAGGGCAGCAGTTGGGAAAACATGGCCCTGTTTGACTTTGGCGGCAATACGCTGCCGGGGATGCGGTTTATGACGTGGCCGTACAGGTTTTAGGCAGTATTGGAAAGGGCGATGTGGATTACAGGGTCTATCGGCTGAGGCCTGGTAATTTGATGGCAATATTGTATGACGAAAAAGTTCTTTTTTAAAATTGAAAATATTCGTTTAAATTTGAAGTACAACAGAACAGCATGCCAACAGCAGTTTCAAACAGAAATACAATAAAAAACAAGTTTAAAGATTTAGATATTGTAAGCAATTACGCCATCGTTTTTTCTGCAAGAAAAGGGTTGAACACCAAAGTGTTCTATGATTTTGCAGATATGATAAAAATGCCGGAGAAAAATCTTGCTTTTATCATTAACTTATCTGCAAGAACCATCAGCAATTATAAGCTGAAAAGGAAAAACCTTGAACCCTTGTACAGTGAGCATTTGCTTAAAATTATTGCTTTGTTTAAAAAAGGGGAGGAAATATTCGGAACTTTAGATGAGTTCAGCTATTGGCTGAACAAGCCTTTCTGGGATTCAAAGCAAAAGCCTGTTGACTGGATTGTGACACCAGGTGGTGTTGATTTGGTTATGGAAGAAATAGATAAATTAGCCCAGGGCTATCCGGCTTAACCTTTTAATGATGCTGGTTTACAGAATTGTCCACCATAGTTACAGCAAGAATTTATTCGCTTCCGGAATAAAGGGAAGATGGAATGGATTGGGAAAGAAGGTGATTTATACAGCAGAATCTATTCCACTCGCTTTTTTAGAGAATATGGTAAGAAGGCAGGGTGCAGGCTTTAACAATGACTTTAAAATTATGGTGATTGAGATACCCGCTAAAACACTCATGTCTGAAATCAATGTTGCAGAACTGGCTGCCGGATGGAGAGACTTTAACAACTATGCCGAATGCCAGCCTTTGGGCGATGAATGGTATGATGCAGCCAAAACACTTGTGTTAAAAGTGCCTTCTGCTGTATTGCCTGAATCTTTCAATTATGTCATCAACACTGAGCACCCCGGCTTTGGCTTGGTAAAACTGCTGGCTGTAACCGATCTTGTACCTGATGAGCGAATTGAAGCTATCTTAAAGAGGTATCCCGGAAAAAAATAATTGAATGGTGGTGGGGTGCACGGGAAAACTGATGTTACCGGGGTTTCACAGCAGGGTTACAATGGGGTGGGGTGTGAAAGGCGAAAAGCCTGGCGAAAGAGAAAATTATTATTGTTTTTTTATCCAGCGATATTCAGCACCCTTTGTACTCCATTGAAATTTCCACATTTCACCCGTTTCATCATTGATGAGGTAGTATTGAAACATGCTTGTAAGAGGCTGTATTGTAAACTTATTACTTTCAGTGTTTGAAAGTTCATGTGGGTTTATATCCCAGGATGAGATGTATTCGGTTCCTTTTACACTAAATTGACATTGCCATAATTTACCTGAAAATTGATCAAGAAGTATGTAGGTCCATATATTTTTTGTTTTGTGAAGAGCATATCTATTGGGCTTTTCATTATCTGGTGTAATTTCAGCATTAACTAAAAATAGTTGTCCGTCATCTTGTACCTGATAGACTTCCCCGGTTTTAGTGTTGAGCTTTAATTGATTGTGGATGTTATCTGTTTGATACAGCTTAAAGGTTTGAGCATTTGCCTCAAAATTTATAAGTAAAGCATAAATGACTACTAAATATTTCATAACCTAATATGTATTTTTTTACATTTGTATATAACTGTATATGCCGAATTAATTGTCAATCTGTTCCTGGCAAGTCAAAAAAAAATTGCTCCTACGGCTAACTAGCTCTTTTATGCGCCTGGGTCTCACTGGCCCCTGCTCAATGTCCGGTAGTGAAGACCCCGGCGGAACAGAAGCAGTTTTTTTGAATATGGTGCTTTGCTTGAAAACTCTTTTCAACGCTCAGTTCCATTGTTGGCACTACGCACCCAATGAAGCTGAGTTGTCATTGGCAGTTTACTTTATTTCTAATCTATCTATTAAAAACTCTTTAAATTTTAGTTGTATTAATTTTCTTGAATCAGGTAATGGTTTTTTGCTATCTGGTTCAAATTCTAAAATAATATTTTCAAAAATAGTGATTAGCTCTTCAATCTCTTTTGATAGCAGATTGTCCATATAAAGTATATAGAATATTTTCTGATCACTACTAACATAGCCTAAATTGTTACTGTCATATTTGTGTTTAATTTCAAAATATCGCTTTACTTGCTTTGGAGAATCAGTAATATCTAATGTTTCACTTCCAAAAATGTCTTCGTAATATTTATCAAAAATATCCTTCTTTTGATTTGATGCTTTTTCCGGAAACCCTTTTATTGAAAACAGAATTTGCCCAAATCTTTCCATAGAAATTTTATAATCATATTCTTTGTTTTCAGAAATTCCTGTATCACCTGTTTTTCGAGCATAAATTATATTATTTGCATCTAAATATTGTTCTAACTCAATTTGCTCTGAACTTAAAGATTTTAAATCAATACTTGAAATTGCATTTTGACTATTAGTAAATTCAGCAATTTTATTAATTAATGTTTTATCAGAAGTAGTCTTAAAAATTCGAATTAAAACTTCACTATTTGAAAGATTTTTTGAAATTTGATCTTTAAATTTATTATTAAAATTATGAATTGTTCTAAGAGATTGCCCTCCATTTAATACTTGAAAATTAATTACAGAAAGCTTTACTTTTTTCCCTGCGTTAACTTCTTCTGCATTAATATCGTCAGCAGTGATTGTTAATCCATTATTATACATAAAAAATTTCGTAGGATTTTTACTTAACGAATTTTCTATATTTTCATTATACTTTGAATTTTGAACAAACCCCCTAACGTTGTCAAATAAAACAGAAAAATCTAATTCAGTATAAGAAAGAGGACTTAAATCTTCAATATTATACTGTTGTCTTAAATTAGAATTATTACAAGTTATTCTAATAAGTTCGCTTAATGAAAGCCTAATAATATAGGATTTCGAAGATGATATTGAACTTTCTGAAAAAGACATAATCGCATCTTTATCAAGTATTAAACAAGAATTAATTGGTTCTGGTCTAATTGACATTAACTCCTTAATATTATTTAAACCTATTGGGATAGCATCTAAGTCATATAATTTTTCCAAATGTCTTAAACTGCTATCTTCTTTGTCTAATTCTATTGTTTCATTTGAAACAACATATAATTTTAATTGCCAAACTTCTTTGCTGTTTAATTTTTCAATAATTTCAGAAGCAAATTTTTTAAGCTTAGCTTCTAAATGTTCAACATTTTCTGTTATTAATGCGTTAATAAATTTTGTTGAAATTAGAGTTTCATTTATGCTTTGGGACTTCTCCTTATTGAATTTTTCTCTGAATTTAAAATTAAACAAATTGATAGTAAGGTTTTCCTCATTAATATAAATTGCATCAATTCCATAATCTTCAGATTTATCATTAAAAACAAGGCTGTTAAATTCTGTATCTGTAATTAAATCTACAATGTCAAAAATATCTCTTTTGTCACAAATGTTTTCAAGCATAAAAAAGTAAAAACCAAATCTTGTTTTTTTTATTTCACTTAATTCATTAAATTCAACATCAAATATTTTTGAAAATAAATCAAAGTATTTCTTACTTTTTACATTTACTAATTTGAAGTCGTTTATACTTGCCATATTTATTTGTTGTGTTTATTTAAAGGATGTTTGTTGAAATTGCCAGTAACTCAAAACATACGCACCTTTTTATAATTAAATAATTGATAATCCAATGTCGTTTAGTTAAGCTTTACTAATACCTCACCCCAACCCCTCTCCAAAGGAGAGGAACCTGGAATTAGGTACTCTATTTTTTGAAATGTCCTTAACTAAACGACATTGAATTGATAATCAATAAAGAACCTGAAGCAGCAATACCCAATTATAAAAGTTTGTTGTCGCTTCTTCCATTCAAAAATACCACTATGCTCCCTCTCAAAAAACAGGAAAAACCCTGTTTTTTATCCCTTTAAAAAACCCTATTGCATGGAATATTGGTGTGCGGTTATCTACAACTGCTGGTTAGGCTGGTGTGGTAACGGTATAAAAATACAAAATATAAGTAATATAACAATGCCTGGGGCAAGCGTGGTAAAGCAATTACTCATTATAAGCCGCTGCGTTAGGGTTTTCATTACCGTTCACTTATACACGCTTTCAAGCCCCGCTGTTACACAACTTATCAATGCAGGGTTTAAAAAGTATCGCAAAGGGCGCTATGAATCGCAAAGGGCGCAACGGAAAGCATGACAGCAGTCAGTTCACATTGTACAGGAGCTGCCTGTGCATAGCCTTTCAGCTTGCAACTTTGCGCACCCTGCGTAACCCTTGCACTCCTTGCGATACCCTTACTGCGATATAAACGTCAAAACTTTCTTTGCGCCCTTTGTGTAAACCTTGTGCTCCTTGCGATACCCTTATTACAAAAAGTATACTACGGTTTTCTTTGCGCACCCTGCGTAACCCTTGCGCCCCTTGCGATACTTCTACTGCGACAGCACCGTCAAATTTATCCCCGGCGCCACCGTAAACGAAGCATTGGGCTGCACCGTTAATTTGTTTACCGTAAGATTGTAATTGAGTACCGGGAACGGCCTTGTATGGCCATATACAAATACATTGGAGCTTGGCCCTGGCACCGCACCATTTTCCCAGTTGGCACAATCACTTACATCGGTAGTATTTTTATTACCCGTCCAGATGGAAACATTGGAAGGGATGCTGCCTGTGGCACTGCTGGTACTCACCACCATGGGCGCCGTGTAGGCTGCTCTTACAAAGCAACGCTGCCCTGCATAGCTGTCTGCCGTGTTTCTTACTTTTACTGTAACCCAGCCATCGGTTGCTGGTGTGTAGCTCAGCAGCAAAGGGGCAGCTACTGTAGTAATGCCCGAAGCCGTTGCCACCATTTGCCCCTGTGCATTGTACAGGCTGATGGTCAGGTTGCGGCTATCCGTTTCGGGAGTAACTGTACAGTTGATCTGTTTGGCACCTGCCGAAAATATCTTTCCTGCAATTCTTTCGTTCATGGAATTATCCGGCAGCCTGCCACCCTGGCCCAGCGATTTGCAATGGCTGTCGCCCAGGTCATCGGCCATTTCCCATTCCTGTGTGGTTACAGCATTGCGGGCAGGCGCATAAGTGGTTAAGTAATTGTACATCTCGGTAACAGTTGCAAATGTTACACCTGTTGGCAGCGGCGCCCATATCGAGTAACCATGGCCGTAAGCACCATTGATGGTATGCCCGTTGGGTGCTGTTTTTATCAGTACACGACCATCAGGCTGTACCGTGGTGGTGCTGAGCCCATGTGCGCCGGAGTAATCGTACAGTACTTTGTTGTTCCAGGATGGGTCGCCAACTGACACCCATACCTGCTGATCCTGTGTATTATTGGCCACCGTACTGTAAGCATCTGTAATGCCGATGATGGCCTGCCCTTTTCTTTCCATTACCAAATGGTCGCCACTGCTGCCAGCCAGGTAAAAAGGAGCGGCACCGCCTGTAGCTGCGGTGGGCACGGCATAGTCGCCGTTTTTAAAAGCCAGCTTCTGATGCGCTTGCATAATGTTTTGTATATCATTTCTCAGCGGCAGGTCGGTGGTGGAAGTAGGTAAATGTGTCCACCTTTTGCCGGTGGTGCCAATATCAAAAATATCTTCAAAAAAAACAGCGGGGTTGCCATCAACCGAAAACACAGCTGCATAGGCTGCGGCCAGTCTCGGTTCACGGGGATCAATATGACGGCCATTGCCTCCCAGCTCATTGCCCACATCCCAGCCATTGTTATCACCCAGGTAACTTAAAAAATCACCGCTGGGTGTAAGCCTGGGCCGGTAAGTATCATGGCTGTTCACAAAAGGTACGGTGCGGTGTACCCGCTTTGCACCATAATCGTAATAGCGCTTGCCCTGCTGGCAGCCGGGCAGGTTCTGCATATCATATCCGCCACCGCCCAATACCAGGCCATAAATACCACTGCCATTGGTGCTGTATCCCCGAAGGCTGAAATCGTAAGTGCCGGTATGTTCTTCCCCGCCACTGGCCACGCTGGTTACATAATTGTCCACGTCAAACTGGTTGCCTATCCATTCCCCGATGCTCAGCATATTTTGCCCGCCATTGGCAAAAGCAGGCAGGTTGTACTTTACATGTGTTATATAGTCATTTTGTGCAGCAATGGAATAATGCTTTACCGCATCAAAGCGGAAGCCGTCCACATCCGTCTGTTTTTTAAACCAGGCCATATAATCCCTGCCACCATTCAGCATGTAATTGCTGGACTGTGCCGGGTTGTGATACGGTCTGGTAATGCCCGCAATGGTAGCTGTACCCGATGTGGGTATATTGGAGCTTTGCCCGAATGCTCCCGGTGTGCCATAATCAATATCCGGCCCCCAGAAAGTACCGCAGATATCACCTGCATTGCAGTTGTTGGCATAGTTGGGGTGAAAATTAGGATAGTTCTTGGCCCAGCGCCCCGACCTTGTCCAGTAGTCATTTACCGATTCGTCAATGCGTGGTGTTTTATAACTCACATAGCGGAAGTTTTTGTACCCGCTTGCCGATTGCATGCTTCTGCCGGGTTCGGGATCCTGCCCGCCTGCACCGGCAGCATCTGAGTTATGATTGATTACCATATCTTCAATCACTTCAATGCCATTGGCATGCATTACCGCAATCATGCGCAACAGCTCATCCTTGGTGCCCAGCCGGGTGGTATCGCCCTGTTGTTTCTGGTATTTATCGCCCAGGTCGTACATATCAAAAGGAGCATAGCCCACCGAACCTGCCGAATTGTTTTTGGTCGCAGGTGGTATCCAGATGGCATCTATACCCATGGCCCGAAGGCGGGGGGCCAGTTCTGTTAAATAATTGGCCCAGCCAAAGCGGAAATTATTGTTCCAGTAATCCCACCAAAAGCCCTGGAGCAATACTTTGGATACCCTTTGCTGCGCCAAAGCAGGTGATTCTGCGAGTAAAAAAGCGGCAATAAAAAGCGCAATGATCTTTGTGTACATTTTTCTCTGCATACCCGGTAAATATTGTTTTATTAAGTGTCAACAAATTTAACCATAACCGGCCATGGGAGCGCATTTATTTAAATATTTCTTAAAAATAAAAAAGATACATTAAACAAATAACTGATGCCTTTTTGGGCTAAAGCGCAATCCTGTATACTTATTGGAGAAAATCAGCCTTATGATTTGCCCGGAACAGGTTGAGAATCAACAGAAACGCTTTAACTGTTTGATGTCTTATTGCTCTTTTTAGGATGAAACAGCACCCTGAAACCCACTGAAATATTTCCAAGATTACTAAGGCTGAGGTTGCTGTTGAGATAGAGCATATTGGTTGTGGGTGAGGAAGGCTGGTTATTTACCCGCCTGGTATTGTGTGCATAGCCGATATTGACCAATGAGCCAAAGCCAAGATCAAGCATAAAACGGTTATTGAGCTGGTAAGAAAGACCGGGATATAATGAACCATTTACCAAATAACTTTTATTGACCGCTTTTTCATATACCGTTCCTGAACCCAGCTGGTCATAATCATTCTGGCTGTAAGTAAAATCGGCCCCTAACTGGCCAAATGCATAAAAATTCTTTCCCAGGGGCAGGTACCTGCGTTTGAATACACCGGCCGTTGCAGAGCGGTTTTTGCTGTTCCTGATAGTATAGCCGGAAACAGGATCATAGGTGCTTACCGGGTTGTCAATAAAGGAAAAGCCGGCGCTGAACCCGTTCACAATATTGTTTTTTACCGCTATGCCATACGATATATTGAGATTGATGGCTGTAAGTGTGACACCTGTACGGATGCCGCCCCCGCTGTAGTTGTTGACATTGCCACGGGTAAAGCCGATACTGCCACCCAGCAATTGATCCCCTTTAACAATTTGTGCCTGGCAAACAGTGCTTAACAAAAGGGAAGATGTAATGATGTAAAAATGTTTTGCATTCATAAAATTTGTTTTGGTTAAAAAATATTTATCCAAAGTTGGGCACAAAAATAAACCCCGCAATACCTGCAGGGTTCATTTAACGAAAGATTATAGCCGTCTTAAAATTTTGTGAAATCAGTTTATTGATGCAGCGCCAAAATAGGGGTGCAGCACTTCCGGCAGTTTTATGCCATCTGCCGTTTGATTGTTTTCCAGCAGGCAGGCCACAATGCGGGGCAATGCCAGTGATGATCCGTTGAGTGAATGCAGCAGCTGTGTTTTACCACTGCCATCCTTATACCTTATCTTCATCCGGTTGGTTTGAAAGGTTTCAAAGTTGCTGACAGAGCTGCATTCCAGCCATTTTTCCTGTGCCGCACTGTACACTTCAAAGTCGTAAGTGAGTGCGCTGGTAAACGTCATATCGCCACCGCACAAACGCAGTATGCGGTACGGAAGTTCTAATTGCTGCAGCAGTTTTTCCACATGCAGCAGCATTTCATCCAGTGCGTCATAACTTTTGGCCGGGTCGGTAAGCTGTACAATTTCCACTTTCTCAAACTGGTGCACCCTGTTCAGCCCACGCACATCCTTGCCAAAGCTGCCAGCCTCCCTTCTGAAGCAGGGTGAGTAGGCCGTCATTTTTACCGGCAGGTCCGTTTCCTTTACAATTTCATCCCGGTAAATATTGGTTACCGGTACTTCGGCGGTGGGTATCAGGTAAAAACCATCTTCGGTAATATGGTACATCTGTCCCTCTTTATCCGGCAGCGAACCGGTGCCATAAGCAGAGGCTTCATTCACCATGTATGGCGGCAGGTATTCAGTGTAACCAGCTGCAATATTGTAATCCAGGAAATACTGTACCAATGCCCTTTGCAGTTTGGCACCCTTGCCTTTGTACAGCGGGAAACCACTGCCGGTAATTTTAGCGCCGGTTTCAAAATCAACCAGGTCGTATTGTTTTATCAGGTCCCAATGCGGTACACTCCCTTTAGGCAGCGTTGGCTTTATTCCACCTTCCCTTACTACCACATTGTCCTCGGCTTTAGTGCCGGGCGGCACAGTGCTGTGTGGCAGGTTGGGCAGTTTTACCAATACATCATGCAGCTCTTTTTCAGCATCAGTCAATTGCTGGTTCAGTTGCTGAATGGTTGCTTTATGACTGCTCACCTCTGCTTTTTTCTGTTCTGCCAGGTCTTTTTCACCTTTGGCCACCAGGTTGCCTATTTCTTTGGAAGCATTGTTCATGGCCGACTGCAGCGTTTCTGTTTCCGTTTTCAGTTTGCGCAACTGTTCGTCCATTGCTATCACCGTATCCACTACAGATACATCGGCAACGTTTTTCAGCAGTAATCTTTCTTTAACAAAATCTGCGTTCTGGCGTATAAACCCTATTTGTAACATCCCGGTTAAAATTTGGTGCAAAGGTAATTGATAGCAGGCACACCAACAATCACCGCCCAACCCCCAAAAAATGTACCCGTCCCGTATTAAAACAAATAAACCCTTAAATTTGCGCCATGCAGCATATAAAGGACGATTTGCAGCAACGCTGGTGGAAGCTGGAGGAGAAACTGATGGAGCGTTTTGGAAAAAAACCCGACCTTAATGCCATACTGATGCTGGTGGGGGTGCAGGAAACAGGATTTGTTACTGAAAAAATTTCCAAGGAGCAGAAGCAGGACCTGATGCATGTGGCCATATGCGTATTGCTGGGTGCCAGTGGTTATTATGCCCTTGAAGGCAATGATGAGGATGGCTGGCCGCACTACAAACAGCTGAAGGCATTACCTGCATTTGACCTGGTGGAACAGGAGAACTTCCTGAAAGATCATGTGCTGCTCTATTTTCAAAACAACGGATTTATTGATTAAACAGGAAGTGTAAAATGAAAAAAATTATTTTCTTTCTTTTTTGATGATGGCAACCGTGGCAATGGCCCAGGTTAAAAAAACAGTAGTCAAAAAAAAGGCCCCGGTTAAAAAAACCAGTACAGTAAAAATTACCCCGCAAAAACCTGCAGCACCCGCCAAAATGCGTGTGCCCGGTGTGCGGGTAAAAATCACTACTGATTCCGGGGTGATTATTGTACGGCTGTCTGACCTTACACCCCTGCACAGGGATAATTTTGTAGGCCTGGTAAAGAAGAATTTTTACGACAGCCTGCTCTTTCACCGTGTTATCAGCGAGTTTATGATACAGGGTGGCGACCCGGAAAGTAAAATGGCAACGGCCGGGGCCATGCTGGGTAATGGTGGCAGCGATATGCCCCGGATACCTGCCGAGATTATACCCGCCCTTTACCACAAAAGAGGCGTACTGGCTGCCGCAAGAGACGGTAATCCTGAAAAAGCAAGCAGCGCCTGCCAGTTTTACATTGTACAGGGCAAAAAATTTACCGACCAGGAAATTGATATTGCCGAAACCAGGGTCGGCCGGAAATATTCCATAACAGAGCGCATGGTGTACAAAAATATTGGTGGTACACCCTGGTTAGACGGCAACTATACCGTATTTGGAGAAGTGGAGTCGGGGATAGAAGTGGTGGATAAGATAGCCGGTGTGCCACAGGATGGAAATAACCGTCCGCTGGGTGATATACGTATGAAAATGGAAATACTCAGCATGAAATAGCGCATCCAGCAGTAAGCCGCCTTAGAAATAAAAAGAGCGCTTATGCAGCAGCGAAATAAAAAAACAACTACTTTGCACACGCAAATTAACAGCAGTAAACATTAAAAAATATACAGATGGATTTTCCTTCCAACCTGCGCTACACAAAAGAACACGAATGGGTTTTATTAGAAGGTGACACCGCCACCATTGGCATTACCAACTTTGCCCAGGGCGAACTGGGTGATATTGTGTACGTGGAAATTGAAACAGTGGGCAAGCCATTGACTGCGGATGCCGTTTTTGGTACTGTGGAAGCCGTTAAAACGGTGAGCGACCTGTTTTTGCCGGTAGCAGGCACCATTACAGAAGTAAACCCGGCCCTGGCCAATGAGCCGGAACTGGTAAACAGCGACCCCTATGGTGCAGGCTGGATGGCTAAAATGACTGTTGACAACCCGGCAGATGTGGAAGCGCTGATGGATGCAGCTGCTTACGGGGCACTGGTAGGTTAAGTAATCATGAGCAGGAATGATACCACCAGGTGGCCGCAATTCATACCGGGAGTAATCTGGTTTTTGATTGTGCTGGTGCTGATGTGTACACCAGGAAAGGATTTGCCCGATACAAAGCTCTTCAAGCTGATTTTCCTTGATAAAGCGGTTCACTTTGCCTGTTTTGCACTGCTGGTAATTCTTTTTTACTATCCGGTTGGCAGAACGGATGCCAACCTTGGCAATAAATTAAATTACCTCACCCGGCTGGCAGTAGCAGGTATTTTATGGGGCATAACCACCGAGCTGATACAGCGGTTTTATATCCCCGGCAGGAGTTTTGACCTGTTTGACTGGCTGGCCGACAGCCTGGGTGCGATTGCAGCTTTTTTTGCAGTAAGGTGGCGGATTAAAAAAGCGCAATAGCTGCAGCAATTTTCCTGCTTAGCGCCCTTTGCGATACTTTACTTGATACAAAAATTTTATATCCCCGGCAGAAGTTTTGACCTGTTTGACTGGCTGGCCAACAGCCTGGGTGCGATTGCAGCTTTTTTTGCAGTAAGGTGGCGGATTAAAAAAGCGCAATAGCTGTAGCAATTTCCTGCTTTGCGCCCTTTGCGATACTTTCTTCCGCTTTTGTTGTTGTGAGGTGGCGAATCAAAAAATCATAATAACTGTGTCGGGTTCCTGCTTAGCGCCCCTTGCGGTTCCTTGCGCCCTTTGCGGTACTCTTTTGTTAAAAAATCCACTATTTTCTGTTTTTAACCTTTTTCCCTTAACTTTACGCTGTTCACATTTCCGGCTGGCGGCTCCGCTTGCTAAAATTGCAGTCACAACCAATGACAAAACACTAAAAAATAGTCCTCAAACATAAGCTGTTGCCGCATTTGGGCTTTTTATTATACATTTACAATCTTTGAATAATTTTAAATATGGAATATAATACAACAAGAAACCACCTGATAATGAAGGAATATGGGCGCCATATACAGCGCATGGTGGAGTACCTGCTCACTATAGAAGACAGAGAAGTGCGGCAGCGGAATGCCTATACTACCATAGAATTGATGGGCTTTTTAAACCCGCATCTTAAAAATGTAGAAGATTTCCGCCATAAGTTATGGGATCATCTTTTTTTGATCAGTGATTTTAAACTGGATGTTGACAGTCCTTATCCGATACCCACCAGGGAAACATTGAAGGCAAAGCCTGATCCGCTGCCTTATCCCAAAAGATACCCCAGGTACAATCACCTCGGTAAAAATATTGAGATTATTATTGATAAGGCCTTGAACGAAACCGACCAGGATAAGCGCCAGGGATTCGCCAATTCTATTGCTTACTATATGAAATTGGTGTACAGCAACTGGCACAAGGAGCTGATGCATGATGACAATATCCAGAGCGAATTGAGTACCATTACTAAAGGGCAGCTTGAATTTAATAACCGGCCTTATGTAAAGCACAAGGTGGAAATTGTGAATGACGATTATCCACCGGCAAGGGGCAGACGCACTTACATACAGCGCAATACCACCAGCCGCAACGAAGGTAATAGCCGTGGTGGCAACCGGGATGGCAACCGTGCCGACAGCCGCAATGATAACCGTGGTGGTAACCGCAACGACAATCGTGGCAACAGAGATGGCAACCGCAACGATAACCGTGGTGGTGGCAACAGGGACGGCAACCGTGGCAGTTACGGCAAAAAAAGATACTAAACCGCTGCTGCACAAAGCAGGCTGGCAGGTAAATTATTATGAGTGCAGTCACAATAAATGGCGCACTCTTTTTTTTAAACAAATTAACAGGCTAAGGCCAACAGGGATATGGCATCATTTGAAGTAAGAGGCGGAAAAAAATTGAGTGGTGAAATAACACCGCAGGGTGCAAAAAACGAGGCATTGCAGATTTTATGCGCCGTATTGCTTACACCCGAAAAAGTTACCATCAGCAATATACCAGATATTGTGGATGTAAACCTTTTAATTGAACTGCTTGGAGAGCTGGGTGTAAAAATGGAAAGGCTTGACAGGCATACCATTATTTTCCAGGCGGATGATATTGATATTGATTACCTCCACAGTGCGGCTTATCACAAAAAAAGCGGCAGGCTGCGTGGCTCGGTAATGCTGGCAGGCCCCATGCTGGCAAGGTTTAAAAAAGCATTTATTCCCAAGCCCGGGGGTGATAAAATCGGCCGCCGCAGGCTGGATACCCATATCATCGGTTTTGAAAAACTGGGTGCCACATTCACTTATCATCCCGAAGATGGTTTTTTTCACCTGGAAGCACCCAACCTTACAGGGGTGTATATGCTGCTGGATGAACCCAGTGTAACCGGCACTGCCAATATACTGATGGCGGCGGTAATGGCAAAGGGAACTACCACTATTTACAATGCAGCCTGCGAGCCCTACATTCAGCAATTGAGCAAGATGCTCAACCGCATGGGTGCTAAGATAAGCGGCGTGGGCAGTAATTTGCTCATTATTGAAGGGGTTGATTACCTTGGCGGCACCAATCATACCATATTGCCCGATATGATTGAAGTGGGCAGTTTTATCGGTCTTGCAGCCATGACGCAGAGTGCCATCACCATCAAAAATGCGGGGCTGGAACACCTGGGCATCATCCCTGAAAAATTTCAGCAACTGGGCATTCAAATGGAGTTCAGGGGCGATGACATACATATACCTGCACAGGACAGTTACGAAATACAAACCTTCCTCGATGGCAGTGTGCTTACCATTTACGATCATCCCTGGCCAGGCTTTACACCCGACCTGCTGAGTATTGTACTGGTAACGGCCACACAGGCTAATGGCAGTGTGCTGGTACACCAGAAGATGTTTGAAAGCCGCCTTTTCTTTGTAGACAAACTGATTGATATGGGTGCCAGAATTGTACTCTGCGATCCGCACCGTGCCGTGGTGATTGGCCTGGAAAGGGAGCAGAAGCTGAAAGGTATAACCATGAGCAGTCCCGATATACGTGCCGGTGTGGCATTGCTGATAGCAGCACTGAGCGCCGAAGGCAAAAGCACCATCCAGAATATTGAGCAGATAGACAGGGGATACCAGTTTATTGATGAACGTTTGATTGCATTGGGAGCAGATATTAAACGGATTTGATAATTTGCTGATGTGCTGATGGAGGAATGTGCAAATGGGCAAATGAGACAATGTGCAAATGTAAGAATATGCTGATTTGATAATGTGCTAATGAAATACAGCAGTCTGTTATTTAAAATACGATGAGGAACAAGAAAATCCGTGTAATTGATGATTGACGAATGATGAGGTTGGAATGGAGAATGTGCGAAATAAACCCTGTACTTTAAACTTTGAACCTTTAACAAGGATGAATGATGAAGTTAGAATGTAGAATGGGAGAATCTGTGAGCAAATAATTCGTTAAATCCGTGATACAAATAATTCGTGTAATCAGTGCAATTCCTAAAACCGGTGATACAAACAATTCGTGTAATTGGTGTAATTTGTCAAATCCGTGATACAAATAATTAGTGTAATCGGTGTAATTCGTTAAATCCGTGATAAAATAATTAGTGAATAAATCAATGATATCATTTCCATTTGCCGGACCAATTGTATTAGAAAACGAAAGGGTATTACTGCGCCCGTTAGAAGCAAATGATTACGAACACCTGCTGCCATTTGCTTTGCAGGAACCGGATCTCTGGAAGTTTTCGCTGGTAAGTGCGGCCGGTGCTGATGGGATGAAAGCCTATATTGATAACGCATTAACACAGAGAGAAAAAAATATCGAGTATCCTTTTATTGTTTTTGACAAACAGGCAGGCTGCTATACAGGCAGTACCAGGTTTTATGATATACAGCCGGTAAATGCAACAGCGCAATTGGGCTACACCTGGTATGGGAGTGCTTTTCAGCGCAGCGGCCTTAACCGGCACTGCAAGTTATTGATGCTGCAGTTTGCCTTTGAACAGTGGGGCCTTGAGCGGATCGAGTTCAGGGCAGATGCGGACAATGAACGCTCCATTAATGCCATGAAAGCCATTGGCTGTGTACCTGAGGGCATACTGCGCAGCCACCTCCATACATTTACCGGCCGGCGCAGGAGCAGTATGGTACTCGGCATTTTAAAAGAAGAATGGCTGGGCGGTGTAAAGGAACAGTTGCTGCAAACAATCCGGCAGTAATTTTTATTTTCAGTTAACCGTAAAAGACAGATATTAGTACCCAAATAACAGCATCTGTCATCAGCAAAATACGATACCGTTTTTTTTCAGTTGGATGAACAGGCCATCAGTGTTGCTTTTGGCAGCAGCATCAGCCCGGAGGTCAATGACAAAGTAATACGCTTCAATCAATTGCTGCAGCGGCAGCCTTTTGAGGGCCTGGTAGAAACGGTGCCTGCTTACAATACCCTCACTGTTATGTATGATGCCTTCGTCATTAAAAAAGCTTGTGCAATGGGTGAAACAGCCGCTGCCAAAACCCGGCAATACCTGGAGCAATTGCTTGCAAAAGAGGAGGGTGCAGTGGCAATGCAGGGCAAGCTGCATAAAATACCTGTGTGCTATAATGTACCATATGCACCTGATTTACCATTGATGAGTGAGGCTAAACAACTACCCGCAGAAGAAATTATACGCTTGCACACCGCAACCATATACCATGTTTTCATGATTGGTTTTATGCCGGGCTTTCCGTACCTGGGCACTTTGCCGGATGCCCTTCAAATGCCACGCCTGGCAGTACCCCGTACCCGGGTGCCTGCGGGCAGCGTGGGTATAGCCGGCATGCAAACCGGTGTTTATCCATTTGCTTCGCCGGGCGGCTGGAACATTATAGGGCAAACACCGCAGGCCATTTTTGATATAAACAGGCCGGAGCCGGTATTGATAAAAGCCGGAGACCGGGTACAGTTTTATGCCATTGATGCGGATGAATTTCATCACATAAAGCAGCAGCAGCCATGAGCCTGCACATTGTAAAGCCCGGTGTTTGTACAACCATACAGGATGGTGGCCGTAAAGGATACCGGGCATCAGGCATTACTGCAGGCGGTGCCATGGATATATTGGCAGCTGCGATAGCCAATTATATCACAGGCAATGATGCAACAGAAGCTGTGATAGAAATGAGTTTTCCGGCACCGGTAATCGTATTTGAGCAAAAGGCGGTGATAGCCATTGCAGGCGCTTTGTTTTCGCCGGTAGTTAACGGCGTGCCGGTAAAAAACTGTCAGCCCATTTTTGTTAAGCCGGGAGATACACTTGCTTTTGAACAAAAAGAATGGGGCGCATGGGCTTATCTTTCAGTAAGGGGTGGCTTTGCATTGCCAAAGTGGCTGGGCAGCTATGCTACTTATTTACCGGCAGCGGTTGGTGGCTTTAAGGGAAGGACATTGCAGAAAGACGATGTACTGGAATATAAAAAAGCAACATCACAGGGTGCAGTATCTTTTAAATGGCGGTTGGCAGATAAAGAATGGCGGCAGTGGTATGATGCAGACAATGCGATAACAGTACTGGAAGGTAACGAATGGTGTTTACTTGATGGAGCTTCAAAGGAAAGAATAGTTGTAGAAAATTTTACTGTAACAAACCAGAGCAACCGCATGGGATACCGCCTGTTGGGGCCGTTGCTGCAATTGACGCAACCGGTTGAAATGGTGTCATCTGCCGTTACAAAAGGTACGGTGCAGTTATTGCCATCGGGTGATTGTATTGTGCTGATGGCCGACCACCAAACCACGGGTGGCTACCCACGCATGGCGCATGTAACAGGCAGTGCCTTGCCCGCCATGGCACAGGCGCAGGGGAGCAATCAAATAAAATTCAGGCCGGTAAGCATTAAAGCTGCAGAAGAAGGTTTATTTTCAATGCAGCAATGGCTGCAGCAGGTGAGGTGGACATGTATGGGAAAATATGGCGATAATGTTTGAGGAGGTAAACCTTTGCTGAATAATGTGATGGTGTACAAGTGTCCCGACGCTTTCGGTCGGGATGCAGACCGAAAGCGTAGGCATGCGACGCCAATGCAGCTGAAAAGAATTACTGAAGCCGGGTTAAAAAAAGGAATGTTAACTACAGATATAAACTGCGATATGGGCGAAGGCATTGGCAACGATGCGCAGCTGATGCCTTTTATCAGCTCTGCCAATATTGCCTGTGGCTTTCATGCAGGCAATGCAGATACTATGCAGCAAACGGTGCAGCTGGCCATTCACCACCATGTGGCTGTTGGTGCACATCCATCCTACGATGATGTGGCCAATTTTGGCCGCATGGCCATGGAGCTGCCGGCCTCAGAAGTATATGATATTGTTTGCAGCCAGATTAAAACACTGGCGGCTGTTTGCTGCAGCAACAACACCTTGCTTCATCATGTAAAACCACACGGGGCTTTGTACAATACGGCCGCTAAAGATTTGCCCACTGCACAGGCCATCGCCCGGGCTGTAAAAGATTGCGGCCCCGGTTTAATACTTTACGGCCTGCCGGGAACTTATATGCAGCAGGCCGCAGCAGAAGCCGGTATAGCTTTTTGGGGTGAAGCATTTGCCGACAGGAGCTACCAGCCTGATGGAACGCTCACACCCAGGCAGCAGCCCGGTGCGCTGATCAGTAACACGGCAGCCGCAGTACAACAGGCATTGCACAAACAAAAACAGTTACCGCCATCACCGGCCAGGTCATCCCGGTGGATGCTGCCACTATCTGCATACATGGCGATGGAGTGCATGCCCTGGAATTTGTGCAAGCCATTCATAGCTCATTCGGCACTGCCGGTATAATCATCCATACATATGAACACCGGTAAACCATCTAAGAGCATATTGCTCGGGGCCGCATTTTTAATGGCCACTTCTGCCATCGGGCCGGGCTTTATTACACAAACAACGGTGTTTACCCAGCAATACATGGCTTCCTTTGGGTGTGTCATCTTGCTGGCTGTACTGCTTGATATTGGGGTGCAGCTGAATATCTGGCGCATCATTACGGTAAGTGGATTGCATGCACAGGATATTGCCAATAAAGTGGTGAAGGGATCCGGTCACCTGCTGATTATCCTGGTGGCCCTGGGCGGCCTTGCTTTTAATATTGGTAATATAGCGGGCTGTGGCCTCGGCCTGCAGATATTGACTGGCTGGCCGCTGGCTTACTGTGTGGCTGCAAGCTGTGGCATTGCGTTGGTGATTTTTTTAGTGAAAGAAGCAGGCAGGGCCATGGATCTGTTTGCCAAAGTGCTGGGTGTACTCATGCTGCTGCTGGTAGTATATGTAGCCTGGCAATCGCATCCGCCGCTGGCAGAAGCCCTTAAAAAGAGTATAATACCCGATGTTTTTTCTGAAACGGCTACGCTCACCATTGTTGGCGGAACGGTAGGGGGTTATATCTGTTTTTCCGGCGCCCACAGGTTGCTGCAGGCGGGCATCAGCGGGCAGCAACACCTGAAAAAAGTTTCAGGCAATGCAGTTGCAGGTATTGTACTGGCCACTGCCATGCGGGTAGTACTATTTTTAGCGGCACTTGGTGTGGTAAGTAAGGGGATACAGCTTGATGCGGTAAATCCTGCTGCCACTGTATTTTCCGCTGCCGCAGGTAATATTGGTTTGTACCTGTTTGGTGTAGTACTGTGGAGTGCGGCCATCACCTCTGTTACCGGTTCAGCCTATACCTCTGTTTCTTTTTTACAGTCGCTGCACCCGGCCATCAAAAAAAATTACAGCTGGGTGATTGTTGGTTTTATCAGCATCTCCACCCTGATATTTTTACTCGTCGGTAAGCCAAAGCAGGTGCTGTTGATAGCAGGGGCACTCAATGGATTGATATTGCCCGTTTCGCTGTCGCTGATACTGCTGGCGGCGTACAATAAAAAAATCATTGCCACTTACCGGCATCCATTGTGGCTGGCTGTGTTTGGCTGGCTGGTGGTGCTGGCCATGCTGTACGTAAGTATAATAGCTGTGTATGGTCTTTTTTAGAGGGACTGAATGGGCGCTACCGCAGTTTCAATAATCTTTCTTTTATTTGCAGATGGATGCAAACAAGTTACTCATCATTACCGCACCCTCCGGGGCCGGTAAAACCTCCATTACCAGGCATTTAATGGCAAAATTTCCGCAGCTTGCCTTTTCAGTATCAGCTGCTACCCGCCAGGCCAGGGGGGTGGAAAAAGATGGCGTGGATTATCATTTTATTACGGCCGAAGCATTTAAACAGCATATACAGGACGAAGATTTTGTGGAGTGGGAGATGGTATACGAAGGAAAATATTACGGAACACTTAAGAGTGAGCTCAGCCGTATATGGAATGAAAACAAGATACCTGTACTGGACATTGATGTGAAAGGTGCCATCCATGTGCAGCAGCAATACCCCAACACCTCGCTGTCAATTTTTATTGATGCTCCATCAGTGGAGGAATTAAAAAAAAGGCTCGAAAACAGGGGTACCGAAACAGCCTCATCGCTTGCTGCAAGAATAAACAAAGCCAGCTACGAAATGTCTTTTAAAAATGAGTTTGACGAAATAATTGTCAATGATGATCTTTTCAGCGCCTGTGCAAGGGCAGAGCTGGTGGTACAGAATTTTATCAACAGTTAATTTTATACAGTTCAAAGTTGAAGGTTCAAGGTTGAAAGTTCAAGGTTGTAAAGTTTAAAGTTCAAAGTTAGAAAGTTCAAAGTTCAAGGTTATGGCACTTCTGGTATAAACCGACTTTAAACTTTTGAACTTTGAACCCTGTCAACTGTCCCCTGTCAACTGTTTCACTCCTTATTCGGGTACTTCCACCACAGTCCAGTTTTTGGTGCGGCGGTTCCAGATGATATTGTAATCCCTGCCATGCATCAGTTTAAATACCCGCTGCCCGTTGTAATAAGGCAGTCGCAGCCAGCCATAATTGTATATTTCAAATTTGAATACAAATGATTCTCCGGGTTTTATCTGCGCAGGCTGGTAGGTTTTACCATCATCGCTCAGGTACACGGTTTCTGTTTTGTTACTTTGCATTCCAAGTGCTATCCAGCTGGGGTCGGTAGCCGGGTCGGTATTGGTTCCGCCGCTGCCGGTATTGCCTCCACCTGTGTTTCCGCCAGTGCCGCCGGTATTGCCTTTTTCGTTATTGGCCATGTTCCAGCCCTTTGTAATGGAGGCGATCCTGTCTTTTTTAGCAGGGTGGGTAGCACTTGCCTTATCGGAAGCGATGGTTTGCATGGCAGCAATGGATTGGGCCAGTGTAGCGCCCTGCTTGTTCATTACATATCCCGAAAAATTATCAGCCTCAATTTCGGTGGGTACGGTACTGCCCCTGCCGCTTACCACATGGTTGTAATAATGATGCCCCATTTCATGCGCCAGCACGCTGATGGATGCCCATTTAGTGGCGGCATAGGAATCAAGATTTTCTAAAAAAGTGTTGTCGTATATAATCCACCGCTTATTGCGGATGATGGTGGCATAGGCATTGTTGATGCCATTTTGCTCCTGCAGGGTAAAATTCTCCTTCCACCTGATACTGTCAAGCATCTGCTGTACAATATCCGCAGCCTCATATACCGACTTGAAATTTGACCGCAGCAGCGATTTTTTGGGTACGATAAAGCCGCAACTGTTTACGGTTTGAGCATATGAACAGGCCGCAAACCCAAGTAACATAACGATTGGCAGTATCCGTAAAAATTTCATGACAGGAGATTTTTCGTAAATATATATTTTTTTTGCAAAAACAGTTGTTTCCTGCCGGCCGGGCTTTGATTGACAAGTTTATATGATTTTTTACCCGCCGGGAACTATTTGCCTCAAATACTGCTTATAAAATATGAAATGCCTGCTTTATTGCTGCAAATCCAACTAATGTAATAAATTTGTGGTATAACTTATACTGCATGGACTGGCTAGTTTCATTGATTGCTATATCATTATCACTGCTTTTCATCGGCTTTTTTGCAGGTGTGGAGATAGCATTTGTATCTGCCAACAAACTTTCGCTTGAACTGAAAAAGAAACAGGGAACCTATACAGGCAAATCGTGGGGAGGCTATGCTGACAGACCGGCAAGGTTTATCGGGATGACGCTCATTGGGCTTAATATTGTGGTGGTGATATACGGTTTGCTGCTCAGCAACTTTATGGATAAAGTGCTGTGGGAAAATATCAAAAACTATTTCCATGTTTCAAACGCCTATGTAAAACTGATTATAGAGACAATACTTTCCACTTTTGCCCTGCTTTTTTTTGAATTCACCTTTAAAGCCTTTTTCAGGGCCAGGAATGAGCAGGTGATGGGCAGCAGTTTTATCACCTACATTGTCAGTTTTTTTTACTCATTGTTTTCGTCTATCGCAAGTATTTTTGTTGAAATGGCAGAGTGGATACTGAAGTATGTGTTTAATGTAAGGATCAACGAAAAAAGGGAAGTGTTTTCGAAAATGGACCTGGAGCATTTTCTTGCACAGGCAAAAAACAGTAATGATGAAGAAGATGCTGACGAAATTAATAAGGAGCTTTTTGAAAATGCCCTGTCGCTTTCCGAAACAAAACTGAGGGAATGCCTGATACCACGCCGGGAAATTGAAGGGGTTGATATTAAAACCTCCATTGGCGAATTAAAAGATAAGTTTATTAAAACCCAGCTGAGCAAGCTGGTAGTTTTTGATGAAAACATTGATAATATCCAGGGCTATGTACACCAGCTTGATTTGTTTAAGAATCCGGCTGACATACCATCCATACTGCACCCCATACCCACAGTGCCGGAAAGCATGAGTGCAACAGACATGATGAGCAAATTCAGCAAGGGACGCAAAACCATTGCCTGGGTGGTGGATGAGTTTGGCGGCACGGCAGGTATTATCACGATGGAAGACCTGCTGGAGGAGATTTTCGGCGATATAAAGGACGAATACGATACAGAGGATTTTGTAGAGAAGCAGATTGCCGCCAATGAGTTTATTTTCAGCGGCAGGCTGGAGCTGGATTATATCAATGAGAAGTACGGGCTTGAGTTTCCGGGAGATGAGAATGCAGAAACGCTATCGGGTTACATCATACAGAACAATGAAGAAATTCCCCGGCAGAAAGACCGCATCATCATCGGCAATTACCAGTACGACATACTGAATATGGGAGATACCCGCATTGAAACAGTTAAACTGAAAGTACTTAAATAATAAAAACCGTGTCAGCCCCAGGCTTACACGTAGTAACAATGGTAATAGCTGTTGACATAAGTGTTTCAGGTAAAAAATCCAATGCATGGCAGCAAGGCTTTGCATACAAAAATCTCACTTCCATTGCAGGCTTGTACCCGCAGCACACATTCATTTTCATCTTCGACAGGTCTTACCCCGGTATGCACCTTTTAACAGGTAACTGTATTCCTGTTGTTGCCGGCCCGGGTGTAAACAGTCAGCTGATGCAGTACTTCTGGTACAATTACAAACTTCCTGCACTGCTGCGCAGGTATAAGGCAGATATTTTCCTGGGTGTAAATGGCTGCTGCAGCATGAGCACCAAAATACCCCAGTGCCTGTTGCTCAGGGAAGGTGTTTTTAACGGCGATAGTCATTTGCCGGGTAAAAAAAATGCCCGTTTCGTAAAAAAGCAGCTGCCCCTTTTCCTGGACAGGGCTGCCCGCATCATAGCCACCTCAAATCTTTGCCGTGAGCAGGTAATTGATATCTTGCCTGCTGCTGCTGCCAAAACCACCGTGGTATATCCTGCTGCCGGTAATGGCTTTGAGCCGGTGGACCAGGCGAAAAGTGAGCTGGTAAAAGCAGAATATACAAATGGCAGGGAATATTTTTTGCACGGGGGGACCATCAGTTCCCGCAACCAGCTTATCAACCTCCTGAAAGCTTTTTCAATGTTTAAGAAAAGGCAGAAAAGCAATATGCACCTGGTCATAGCCGGCCATATCTATTTGCCTGAAAATCAGCTGAAATCCACCATCGGCACTTATAAATACCGTGATGACGTAAAGATTACAGGCTATTTGTCAACGCCCGTATTTGCCCCGCTGCTGGGCAGTGCGTATGCGCTGGTACATACCGGCACAGGTATGCAGCTGCCTGCAGAAGCCATGATTTGCGGCGTACCAGTGATTGCGGCAGATACAGCCATCATGCAGGAAATATGCGGGGATGCAGCTTTGTATATGAATCCGGGAAGCCCCGAAGCAATTGCCGAACAGCTGATGCTGGTATTTAAAGACGAAAACCTGCGCAACAGGCAAATACTCAACGGCAACCGGCAGGCTGAGCTGTACAGTGCCCCGGCAGCCCTTACCCAACTGGCCGAAGCTGTTTTAAGCGCCGTTATACCAGCAACTACAGTGCCTCTGTAACATAATTTGCCTGTTATGAGGTACAATACCTGTATATTTTGAAATATGCTGAAATGTACACACAATGTATAATTCAGTTACTTTTGCACTCCGGGTAAAACAAATAAAAAAATATGCACCAGTCAACCATAAAAATTGATGTTTTATTAGATCCTGATAAAGTACCGCAGCAGATCAGCTGGACGGCATCAGACAGTACGGCAGATATGGCCCAAAAAGCCAAAGCCATGTGCATTGCCTTTTGGGATGGTGCCGACAGGAGTGCCATGCGTATCGACCTCTGGACAAAAGATATGATGGTGGATGAGATGGCAGAATTTTATTACCAGATGATGATGACCATGGCCGACACGTTTAAAAGAGCCACACAACAGGAAGAACTTACCGGCGATATGAAGAATTTTGCCAAAGAGTTTTATGATAAATTCAGGGCAATACAGCTGAAGGAAGAAGAGGGCAGGCAGTCCTAATGGAAGCTGCCGGGGCAGGAATATGGAGGTGAGGGTGCATGAGCCGGTAAAACCATGATTGATTAAATAAACATACATATATGGGTTTAGAGCAAAACATAATGGCCGATATGAAAGAAGCCATGAAAGCCAAAGATGAAGCGGCACTGCGCAGCCTCAGGGCTGTAAAAGCGGCCATCATTATAGCCAAAACAGCTGAAGGGGCCAATGGTGAACTGAAGGAGGAAGACGAGGTGAAACTGCTGCAGAAATTAGTAAAGCAGCGTAAAGACTCATTGGAAATTTTCGAGAAACAAAACCGCCCCGACCTTGCTGAAAAGGAAAAGGAAGAAATAGCAGTGATTGAAAAATTTCTGCCAAAGCAGATGAGTGCAGAAGAGCTGCGTGAAGCCATTACCGCCATTATCAGGGAAACAGGAGCCAGCTCAGCAGCCGATATGGGCAAGGTAATGGGAGCAGCCAATAAGCAGCTTGCGGGCAAGGCAGATGGTAAAACCATCAGTGGCATTGTAAAGGAGCTTTTAACAGCTTAGGTTGATACGGAAAATTAACAAGCATATGAAGTCCGCATTCCTTCTGCTTCATTCTCACTGCGTAAGTTTAATGAATTTAAAGACGGGAGCCGAAAACTGTCAATTTTTAATTCTTAATTCATCATTCTTAATTCAGCAGCATGCTTATTGATATCATATTTGCCATCATCGTAATACTTGCCTGCATCAAAGGTTTTCAAAAGGGGCTGATCATCGCTGTTTTCTCGGTGCTGGCATTTATCATAGGCCTGGCTGCCGCACTCAAGCTGTCTGCCGTAGTAGCCAATTACCTGGATGGAAGCCTGAATGTTTCAGCCAAATGGCTGCCGGTGCTTTCATTTGCCCTGGTATTTCTGGGGGTGGTTTTGCTGGTGCGTATGGGCGCAAGGCTGGTGGAAAAAACCTTTCAGATGGCTTTGCTGGGCTGGGTTAACCGGGTTGGCGGCATTTTGCTGTATGCGGCACTGTACATCGTCATCTTCAGCGTATTTTTATTTTATGCTGAAAAAATAAAGCTGGTTGATCCGGAAGTGATAAAAGCATCGGCCACTTACAGTTTTGTGCAGCCATGGGGCCCGGCTGTAATTGATAATTTTGGAAAAATAATTCCCGTATTCAAAGATACATTTGCCGACCTTGAAAAGTTTTTTGGCAGCATTGGCAACCAGGCTCCAAAATAATATGGCTGAGCGGTTTCAGCAATGACCCTTTTCCGGCTGTTACTGAGCATATGCCGCTAAATACCTGCCGGTGATGATTTAAAATTAATGCCTGAATAGCATAACATTATGCAATTGTTAGTTTTAGCCAGTTATTTGCCGTAATTTTAAACAAATCATTTATTTTCGTGGCAAGGGCATACAATATTGCCTGGCGGATTTAAGTAATAAACTGACTGATGGAGTACGAAGTTAAGCAAGATGGTAAATTTAAGTTTATTGAAGTGGGTGAAGGCGAACCGCTGGTGCTGCTGCATGGGTTATTTGGTGCACTGAGCAATTTCATGGACCTGATTGAGCATTTCCGCAAACAGTACAAGGTGGTGGTACCCATGCTGCCGCTTTTTGAGCTGGATTTACTGCATACATCTGTTGGCGGTTTACAAAAGTTCGTATACAAATTTATTGAGGCAAGAAATTACAACAATATTCACCTGCTGGGCAATTCCCTTGGCGGCCATGTGGCACTGGTGTACATACTCAAGCATCCTGAACGGATAAAAACACTTACCCTTACCGGCAGCAGCGGCCTTTTTGAAAACGGGATGGGTGATACTTATCCCAAAAGAGGGGACAGGGAATATATCCGGAAAAAAACAGAGCTCACTTTTTTCGACCCGGCAATGGCTACAGAAGAACTGGTGAATGAAGTGTTTGAAATCACCAACAACCGCCTTAAAGTGATCAAAATTATTGCATTGGCCAAAAGTGCTATCCGCAATAACCTGGGTGAGGAGCTGAACCAGATAAAACAACCCACCTGTCTTATATGGGGAAATAATGATACCATTACGCCTCCCTTTGTAGGTAAGGAATTTAACAGGTTAATACCGGGCAGCGAGTTGTATTTTGTTGACAAATGCGGCCATGCGCCAATGATGGAGGTTCCGGATGAATTTAACAGAATATTAGGGCAGTTTTTGGCCAAACACACCGCAGCTGCTGCAACAGTTTAACCATTTTTTGTGTCTTATACATAAACCGGCCGGCAAGCCCGGCTGTTAAAGCGGTAAAAGAACAATGTTAACGGTAGAATTAATCAATCAGAATATTCCCCGCCTGCAACTGCAGGATACGGTTGGTAAAGCATTACAGCTGATCAGCGATTACAAGCTTACCCACCTGCCTGTGGTGGCAGATGATAAATTACTCGGCCTGCTGGCTGAGGAAGACCTGCTGGATGCAGAAGATGATAAAATGCTGGTGGAAATGCTGCAGGATAGTTTTGTTAACGCCTTTACAGCAGATAATGTACATTTTTTAACCGCTGTAAACGTAGCTACACAGTTTGAAACCTCCGTGGTGCCTGTTGTGGCCGAAGACAGGGAACTGCTGGGGGTAATCACCACCACCGACCTGCTGAAGGCCATGGGCAATTTTGCCGGGGCCAATGAAATAGGCGGCATCATCATGCTGGAAATGGAACGCAGCCAGTTTGCTATTTCAGAAATTAGCCGCCTGGTGGAAAGTAATGATGCCAGCATACTGCACCTTAATACAATGGTTCATCCTGAAACAGGATTGTTAACTGTAACCCTGCACCTCAATAAAAAAGAAATTGCTGCCATCATAGCCACTTTTGAGCGGTACGAATATGATGTGATTTACTTTTTTGGGGATGAAAATTTTGAAAACGAGATTCACAGTAACTACAGGCATCTCATGACTTACCTTGACATATAAGTACGCAATGGCTGGCTGCATCTCAGGTTTTCGCTGGCTGGTGATGACAGCAGCCAGGGGCGGACCGCCATGGTCGGTGTCCTCACCAAGTACAATCAGAACAAGATGCGAAATTTTGAAATGCACCTCAATGGCTTTTGCAGCATATCCCCTACATTTACAAATCTGCTGTAAAGCCAGGTACTGATGAAGATTCTCAGAACAATATTTTTCAGGTTCATACTGTTTTTTCCTGCGGGAGCGCTGGCACAGGAAATGACGAATAATGTACTACCCCCGCCGGAAGCCAGGCTCTATGTAAAAAGCATCACGGTAAAAGGCAATAAAAAGACCAGGGATTATGTGATAGTGAGAGAGATGCACTTTAATGCAGGGGACTCACTGGTAACTTCGGCTTTAACAGCCCAGCTGGAACGGGCAAGGCAGCAAATATACAATACCGCCCTTTTTACCGATGTAAAGGTTATGGCAAATGTACTGTCTGCCTATGATATCAGTATTGAAGTGGAGGTAAGGGAGCGCTGGTACATTTTTCCGGTACCCCAGTTTAAGTTTGCCGACAGAAATATCAACGAGTGGATAAAAACCTACAACGCCGACCTCAACAGGGTGAATTACGGCATCAAGTTCGTTCACTACAACCTTAGCGGCCGGCGTGATCAACTACGTATTTACCTGCTCAATGGCTTTAGCAGGGAAATATCTTTTTCTTACACCTCACCGGGTACCAATCCTTCCCTCACCGAGGGGTTTACAGTAAGCGGTGGTTATTCAAGAAACAGGCAGGTGGCTTACAAAACTTCTTACGATAATGTGCTGCAGTTTTTTAGCACCCGTAAAACTGACAGCAGTAAAACCAACCTGGGCGATTTTGTGCGGAGCAACTGGTATTTTAACGCCGGGTACATCATGCGCCGGGGCATACTTAACAGGCATCTTTTTTCAGCCGGGTATTCACATTATACCGTAAATGATTCTGTTGCACAGCAGGGCTACAATCCCAATTATTTGAGGGATGGCGCCACTGCTGCGGGGTATTTTGAATTTACGTATTCGCTGCTGCATACCGATGTGGACAATGCCCTTTACCCGCTAAAGGGCAACCGTTTCAGCGTGGCTGTACAAAAAAGAGGGCTTGGCATCAGGGGTGGGTTAAATATGTTTTCGCTGGAAGGTGTGTACAATAAACTGTGGCAGCTTGGCGGTAACTGGTACAGTGATATTTACCTCAGTGCAAAAATAAAGCTGCCTTTTGATCAGCCGTATATCAACCAGCGGGCCCTTGGTTTTGGCGAAGCCTACCTGCGTGGCCTCGAGTACCAGGTTATTGACGGGGCAGCTTTTGGTATGATACGCTCTACCATTAAGCGAAAGCTGGTTGCATTCAGCCTTCCGCTGCCTTTTAAATCCAAATCAGCCAAACGCATTCCATTCAGCATATTTGCAAAGTCATATGCCGATGCCGGGTATGCTTATACTAAAAAGAAATACGATACTTACCTCAATAACCGCTTACTGTATACGGGTGGCCTGGGTATTGATATTGTTACTTTTTACGATTTAACCCTGCGTTTTGAATATAGCTTTAACCAGTTAGGCCAAAAGGGGTTATTTTTACACACGCAGGGCGGTTTTTAACCAAGTCTTTTTGGCCTGCTAAATAAAATCATTATGCGCATTGCCATATACAGCCGGGGTATCGAAAACAACCAGCACCAGGATATTAAGCTGCTGCTGGAAGAACTTTCGAAGCACAATATTGAACCGGTATTTTTCCAGGACTTTTTTAACCAGTTTTATTCTGCAGTTGACCTTAATGCAGGCTACAGTACTTTTAATTCTTACGAAGATATTGATGATACCATTGATTGCATGATAAGCCTGGGGGGCGACGGTACCCTGCTGGATACTGTTACGCTGGTGAGAGATAAGGGTACACCGGTGCTGGGTATCAATTATGGCCGCCTTGGTTTTTTAGCCAGTATCGGCAGGGAAGACCTGAAAACGGCTGTAGCTGCTTTAGCCACACGTACTTATGTGCCCGACGAAAGAACACTGATACACTTAGATGCAAATATTCCCCTGTTTGGCGAAGTGCCTTATGCGCTGAATGAGTTTACGCTGCATAAAAAAGACACTTCCTCCATGATAAAAATACACACCTATCTTAACGGGGAGTTTTTAAATACCTACTGGGCCGATGGCCTGATAGTAGCCACTCCAACAGGTTCTACAGGGTATTCGCTCAGCTGTAACGGGCCGGTTGTATTTCCTGACAGTGGCAGTTTTGTTATTACACCAGTGGCACCGCACAATCTTAATATACGCCCCATAGTGGTGCCGGATGACAATATCATTTCGTTTGAAGTGGAGGGGCGTACAGACGGGTTTTTATGTTCGCTTGACAGCCGCAGGGAAGTGGTGGCAAAGGAGGTTCAGCTTGCTGTTAAAAAAGAAGCATTCTGCATCAACCTCATTCGCCTGAATGAAAATAATTTTTTACAAACCCTGCGTAATAAACTGTCGTGGGGGCTGGATAAGAGGAATTGATTTAATAATATGCCAATGGGCAAATGTGCTGATGGGATAATGTGCTTATTCTGACAGATCGGCACGGGTTAAAAGCGTGTGGTGATTTTAAAACGCTCAAGTTGCCATTACTAATCCTGCTCAGCGGGTTTTGCACATTGTTAAATTTGCACATTAAAAAAGATTATGGCATTTTCGAAAAAGACAGGACGGTTGCGGATGGTATTTGTGGTGTACTGGGTGTTACTTGCCTATATGGTAGCTGCGCTGGTGTGGTGGTTTATAGCACTCAACCGGCAAAATGTTCAGATGATGGATTACAAAGAGCTGCAATTAAAAAAAGATGACCCCGGTTACCTGTATAAAACCATAGCTATTGAAGATGAGGAAAAACGCAAGAAGGCACAGTATGCCGGTGAGGGGGCTATTTTTTTGCTGCTGATACTGGCCGGGGCAGTATTTGTGTACCGGGCAGTGCGCAGGCAGCTGCGGCAGGGGCGGCAGCAGCAGAATTTTATGATGGCTATTACCCACGAGCTAAAAACGCCTATTGCTGTGGCAAAACTCAATCTTGAAACCCTGCAAAAACGCAAACTGGATGAGCAGCAGCAGCAAAAATTACTGCAGAACACCCTGCAGGAAACCAACCGGCTGAATGCACTTTGCAATAATTTACTGCTCTCCTCGCAGATGGAAGCAGGCGGCTACCTGGCCACCAATGAGGAGCTGAACCTTACCGAACTGGTCAATGAATGTGTGAATGATTTTACCGTACGCTTTCCATTGAGGGAAGTGGTGATGAAGGCCGCAGGTACATGTTTTGTATATGGCGACAGGTTTCTGATGCAGATGGCAGTGAACAATCTTATTGATAATGCCCTTAAATATTCCCCAAAGGAATGCCCGGTTGTGGTAAGGGTGGAAGCAGATGAAAAGTCTGTTCTGCTGCAGGTGGCTGATGAGGGTAAGGGCATTGATGATGGCGAAAAACAAAAAGTATTTGACAGGTTTTACAGGGTGGGTAATGCGGCCACCAGAACAGCAAAGGGCACCGGCCTTGGTTTGTACCTTACTCAAAAAATCGTGAGGCAGCACAAAGCATCCATCATCATCAGCGATAATAAACCAATGGGTGCAGTGTTCAGCATCAGGTTTAATAAAAAATGAACAAACCGGTGTGCCGCTTGTTTCAGCAAAACAGCGTACTACGCCCTGGCTGGTGTCCTCACCAGCCAAGGCAATTTGGAATTCACCTTTCTTAATTTAAATAAAGTACTTTAGTTTTACAAGGATCAAATAATTATGGCAGAAAAGACATTTTCGATTTTACTGGTGGAAGATGAAGAGAATTTGCAGGAAGCACTAAAGCTGAACCTGGAGTTGGATGGCTATTCGGTAAGCAGTGCTTACGATGGCATTCAGGCGCTTAAAATGGTGGAACAGGAATATTTCGACCTGCTCATTTTAGATGTAATGCTGCCCGAACTGGATGGCATTACCGTTTGTGAAACCGTAAAACTGAAGACACCGGATTTACCCATATTGATACTGAGTGCTAAAAACAGCAGTGCCGACAGGGTACTGGGTCTTAAAAAAGGGGCAGATGATTACCTTACCAAGCCCTTTAACCTGGAAGAACTGCTGCTGCGGGTGCACAAACTCATTAACAAAAGCGAAAGGATTGCAGCCCGCCAGCCACTTTCGGAAGTATATACTTTTGGCAATAACAGCATTGACTTTAAAGCCCAGGAATGTGTATGCAGCAATGGCGATACAATTGCCCTTACCAAAAAAGAAGTACAGCTGCTCAGGTTACTGATTGAAAATAAAAACGAAGTGGTAACCCGGGAAAAAATACTGCAGGTGGTATGGGGCTATAATGTGTATCCCACCACCAGAACCATTGATAATTTCATCCTCAACTTCAGAAAGTATTTTGAATCCGACAGCCGCAACCCGGTGCATTTTCACTCGGTAAGGGGTATGGGGTATAAGTTTACGGAGAAGGGATGAAATACAGGTTTAAGGTTGGAGCAGCAGCTTGTTTACCGGCACTTAATTTCTACAGTATTTCTATCACCTCCATTCTGGATACAATCAATATAAAGCCGTTCAGCATCAATTTTTCTTCTCTCAGAAAGATACGTTCTAATACAGAGTAATCTTTTTTGACAAATATCTTCATCACGCATAGATGTGTATGTATAGCCGGTTATAACAATAGTACAGTCAGGATTTGATTGCAACTGGATACTTACTGAATCCAGGATTTTCAACGCTTTTTTACTTAACACAGCACTGTACAATTTAAAGTAAATAACAGGGTGTACGCAGGGGCAAGTTTTACTGTTGGATACAACCAGGGTGTCTTTATTCATTTGCTGAGCCCTTGCAGATAAAAATACGGCTAACGTTAACAAAACCAGCCAGCAAATTTTTATTTTTTTCATAATGAACTAATTACAATGGGTAACGACTGTGAAAATATAATCGCCTTCTGTTTTTCTTATAAATCTTTATTGTATAATACCGATTATACAAATTATATAGTCCAATCTCGGCTTCGCCTTATTGTACTATTAATTTGTTATATCGGCATTACTCCCGGCACCATGCCGGGATAAAATTATAAAATAGCTTTGGGCTATTTTATAATTACAATTGGTATAATATTACTAAAGTACCCGAAATTTACAAATTTTGTACTTTTGAAAAAAAATCATGACCTCCAAAGCCTCCACTCCCGACCAATATATTGCGCAACTGCCGGCTGACAGAAAAGAAGCCGTAACGGAACTGTGTAAAGTCATCAGTAAAAACCTGCCGAAAGGTTTCAGGGAGGAAATGAATTACGGGATGATTGGTTATGTGGTACCGCATACCCTTTACCCTGCCGGTTATCATTGCGACCCTAAAATGCCCCTGCCTTTTATGAATGTGGCTTCGCAAAAAAACTTTATCGCCCTGTATCACATGGGTATCTATGCCCAACCATCGTTATTAAAATGGTTCCAGGAAGAATTTCCCAGGCACAGCACCAAAAAGTTAGACATGGGCAAAAGCTGCATCCGCTTTAAAAAGCCGGAAGATATTCCCTTTAAACTGATTGGCGAGCTGGCCAAAAAAATGACGGTGAAAGACTGGATCAGCTGCTACGAAAGCGCCTTTACAAAAAAGTAAATTTTATTTCTCATCACCCAGCCAGTGCTTGAAATCAGCCGATCTTTCTGTACTCACAATGGTTTCATGCTTTGCCGGGGGATTCAGTTTTATCAGTACCCTGCTTTTGCTGTAGCTCAGCATATCTGCAATGGCATGTATGGCAATAATGTACTGGCGGTTGATACGGAAAAAAACCTTGGGGTCAAGCATGCTGTCTAAAGCATCCAGGTTAAAGTCAATCACAAACCTGCGCCCGTCTTTTGTACATAAAAAATTGATCTTATCCTCAGTATAAAAATACACCACCTCCTCAATATTGATGGTTTTGATATGCTCGCCGTATTTTACCACAAACCTTTTCTTATATTCCGTTTTTAATGCAGGTTGCAGGGTTTGCAGCAGCTTGTCGATATTGATATTGTTGCCACCTGTTGCATTCAGCTTCCTGAACTTTTTAAAGGCCGATTCCAGGTCTTCTTTTTTAATCGGCTTCAGCAGGTAATCAATACTGTTTACTTTAAAGGCTTCAATGGCATACTGGTCGTAAGCCGTGGTAAAAATTACCGGGCAGGTAATATCCATCTCCCTGAATATTTCAAAACTCAGTCCGTCTGATAATTGTATGTCAGAAAAAACAAGATCGGGCATGGGGTTGGCCGCAAACCATTCTGTACCCGATGCAACGCTTACAATATTATCGGGTATTTCCGCACCGGGCTCAATTTCCAGTATCATTTTCTGCAGGCGCCTTGCTGCGGGGTCCTCATCTTCAATCAATACAATTCGTAGCATATTATTTTTTTAAAATTGGTAATGAAACAATGAATTGCTTACCGGTATTATTTATCAGCACTTTTTTATGGCTGAGCAAATTATAGCGGTTTACGATGTTCTGCAACCCCATTCCTGCACCTGCTTCCCGGGTTTTCCTGGGGTTGAGGTTATTCTGCACTACCAGGTGCCCATCACCGGTGATGAATATCTCCACTGTCAGCAGCGTTTCTCTTGATACGGCATTGTGCTTGATGGCATTTTCCATCAGCAGTTGCAGGGTAAGCGGCGGAATAAATGTTTCCGTACTTTCCTTTTCACTCAGGTTGATGTTCAGTTGCAGGTTAGTGCCATACCGCTTCTGCTGCAGGTAATAGTAGGTTTGCAGCAAGCCGGTTTCTTCTTTAAGCGTTATCACATCCTTATCCCTGTAATTTACAATATTCCTGAAAAAATCCGACAATTGCTCCACATAGCCCACGGCCATTTTGGGGTCTTCTTCAATGGTGGAGATAAGCGTGTTAAAACTGTTGAATAAAAAATGAGGATTTACCTGGTTGCGCAGTACTTCAAACTGAAACTGGTATTTTTCCTGGCGCAGCCGCTCCACATTTTTTACTGCCGCTTCCCTCGCCTTTATGTACCAGTATAAAAGGCCTGCTGCCACGGCTGCACAAAGCGATAAAAACCACCAGGTTTTCCAGAAAGGTTTTTCTATTGTGAACGACCAGGTGGCTTCTGTAGCATGGCTAAAGTCCTCACTGAGCGATGATCTTACACGAAAGGTATATTTTCCCGGCGGCAGTTTTGGGAAAGGGGCATTGCGGTTTTTTGTATTGATCCAGTCCGTATTGAAGTTTTCCAGCTTATACTGGTATTGCACCTGCTCAGGGTCGCTGTAGTACAGTCCTGTAAATTCAAAAGTGATATTATCCTGGTAATGCCTGAATATGCTGTCGGGCCTGGGTCCCTGGTCTTCCAAAAAAAGGCGTACATTTTCAATAAGGGTAAGGGGCTGCCGGGAAATATTTTTTACTGCATTGTACACAGCAATGCCCGAGTCTGTACTGAAGAAAACGGCTCCTGTACTGTTTTGGGTTACCGCCCCGATGTCGTTTGTATTTACCCTGGCAATACCCATATTGCTGTTGATATAGCTCACTGTATTTGTTTCCGGATCCAGGATATCCAGTCCCTTTTTATTTACAATGACAATATTGCCCAATGCATCAGTTTTGATATCGGATATTTCCATGCTGCTCAGTCCCCTGGTAGTGGAATAACCGGTAAACCCTGTTCCATCATATTTAAAAATGCCTGCATCGCCGGTGCTGAACCAGATATGTCCTTTTTTGTCTTCAGTAATGGAATAGATGATATCACTGGCAAGCCCGGTAGTTTTATTGAAGGTTTTGTAATGGCCGTTATCCAGTACAGTGAGTCCCTTTCCAAAGGAAGCAAACCACAACCTGCTGCGGCTGTCTTTAAAAATGGCATATACATAACTGCTGCCGATAGTGCCTATTTCGGAAAAGCTGTTGAAATTGTATTTGTTACCCGAAGCAGGTATGGAGGCCACCACCGCACCTTCCAGGCTGCAGATATATACATTTGAACCACTTCCGCTGATAGAAAGAATGCTGCGGCTGGCTGGCGGCGGCAGCTCTGATAAACTGCGGTAGGCACCGGTAACCGGGTTGATCAAAAAAACACCCTTGCCCATGGTGCCTGCCCATATGGTGCCCTGCGAATCCTGGTACAGCGATGTAATAGCATTGTTACTGCCGAGTGAGGGGAGGATGATCTTTTGTGCTTTAGTTGCAGAGCCCCCCGCCGGATACTTATAAACAGCCCTGTTTCCGCCCATCCAGATAGTATTGTCCCTGTCGGCAAGGATAGCATGCGTGTTTGCAAACTGTTCCTTTTCAGCCAGGGGCAGTATTTTTAATTTTTCGCCATTGGTGCGCATCATGCTGTTACCAGCGCTCAGCCAGAAATTATCTTCGTTATCCTGTATAAAGCCTGTGAGCGGCAAACTAAAACTATTAACTGCAGTTGCACCCGCATCCTGTGCAGTTGTAAAAGGCTGGCTGTATACCCCCGCATTTTCTGTAGCTATCCATAATGCATTCCTGGTGGATAGCAGGGTATTTACCGGTCCATGCTGCCAGTTGGCACTGTGGCCGGAAAAAGTTTTTGAGGCATGATCATAAAGGCAATAGCCGTTGTCCTGGAGGCCTATCCAATAGCGGTTATTGCCGGCTGGTTCAATACAGGTAACAAGGTTGTCGGGAAGCCCGTTAGTGGTGGTAAGCGTGGTAATATTTTTTTTTGAACCTGGTATGCCGCAAATGTTAATACCCTGGTCAGTAGCGGCCAGCATTTCGCCGGCAGCAGTAAGTGAAAGTGCATGTATATTGTTATCGCTCAGCCCTTCCTCATCATTGATATTGTATAAATGAGCATTGCTGGTGTAATAGATGCCTTCTCCATTGGTGCCAAACCATATATTGCCCTGCCTGTCCTGTGCAAAGCAGGTAATGGCTACTGCCGGGGTACCTTCTTCAGGGCTGTAAATGGTAAGCTTATACGTTTTTTTGATGGCTATATGGCCGTTTTGATAACCCACCCACAACCTGCCGGAAGCATCTTCAAATATCGCCGACACAGCGGCAGTGATTGCTGAGTCGGCAAAAAATATTTTTTTAAAATTGGAAGTGCCGTCAAATATGCGGAGCCCATTTTCGGTACCTGCAAAAATAACTCCCTGCCTGTTTTTATAAATTGTGGTTATTTTAACCGGTGTGCCGTTTTCTGTTAGTGCAATACTTTTAACAGCGCCGCTTTGTGCAGTGAGCATGGTTGCCCGGCAACAGAGCAGGAGTAACAATAAACGGTACTTTTTTTTTATCCTGAACATGGGTGATGGCTTACTCAGCGGTAAGTACTGCAGTCACTTCCACATTTATTTCTGATGCCAGCTTTTCATGCACCACTTTTGGTATGGGAATATTATGATCTGCCAGTTGCACTGTAAAATTTGATTTGATGGTGATCTGCCCGTTTTTTATGGTCATATTGCTTTTGATAATGCGGTCCTGCTCCACGCCATGAATGTTTAATTTACCCTTGGCCCTTACAGTGTAATTGCCGTCTTTGCTAAAATCCACCTCCTCAATTATTTTCCCCTTAAAATAGGCATCAGGGTATTTGCCGCTCTCTAAATAGTTTTCATTAAAATGCTCTTTCTGCAGGGGGCTGTTAAAGCCTTTGAATGAATTGATCTTTATGGTAAAGGCAAACAGCTTTTTTGCAGCATCCAGTTTACCCTTCAAATCTGTACTGGCTGCCCTTATCAATTCCAGCGGGGCATCCGACTGTATGGAGATGCTGCCTTTGCTGATATTGAATACCTGTTGCGGTAAGCGGTCACTTGCTGTCGTCAGCAAAACCAACAATACTGCTGCTGCAATCTGCCTGAACATTTGTGTAATTTTTTACAAATTAGTCAAAAATTATTCCATGTGCAGTTTTTGGCAAAAAATCAGCCTGTGTTCTGAGGAAAATCATGCCCTGAGGGGGATTTACCTGTTTTTTCCTATTGTAAACACCCTTGATATGTTAAATCCAAACAATATGTCGCCCTTTTCCCACTTGCCGGTAGTTTCCGAAATAAAGGTTCTTTCGTTCATACCCTGTGAGTTGGTAAAATGCAGCTGAAAAACGTGCCCCCCTGTTTCAATATCAAAGCCTATCGACAATGAATTGGTAGTGCCGTTCAGCTTTGACCCCGGCAGCAGGTAATAATACTCTGCATTCAGGCTCAGCCTCCTGGTCAGCTTCTGTCTTCCGCCGATGCCGATAGCCAGTATGTCGTTGGGTTCCGATGCAAGCGCTACCAGGTTGCGGTGAACAAAAGTAGGCATCAGCTGCAGCGAAAGATTATCCGAAAACTTGCGTGCAATAATGAGCTGGTGGGTATAGTACAGCCGGGAAGTAAAATAATTATTCTGTTCCGGGTTGGCGTCTTTTAATGTTTTGAGAGCAATGGTTGGCACATAACTGAGGCTGATGGGCATATTGCGCCTGCCTGTCGACTGCCGCAGCAACTTTATTTTAAAAAAAGCATCGTAGGTTTTCTGGTAAGTGCTTCTGCCAATACCCACCATCAGGTACTTGGTAATCCCATAATCAATACCCATGCGCATAGTAGCATTGTCAAGCCCGAAAAGCTCGTACCCGCCCTTGTTAAGCGTGCCAAAGCGGTGGGCAATTTTCACATCCATCACACCTTTTGCCACATTTTCTGATGAGTGACCGCTGATGAGCCTGGTTGTTTTAAAAGTGGCGGTAGCGTATTTTGTTGCTTCTGCTTCTTTACCGGCGGTTTCTTTTTCAAGATCAGCCAGCAAATCGGTGCCGGTGGTATCCTGTGCTGCGGCCCGGCAGCCAAAGCTGAATAGCACCGCAGTAAGAAACAATATTTTTTGTATGTGCATAATTGGTTATTTGGCTGGTTGAATCAATTACATTTTCTGGTCGAAACTGCAGGCTACCTTTATGGTTACCGTTTCGGAGATATTATTCCTTACTACTTTGGGTACATCTATTTTATAATCAGCCAGTTTTACAATGAACTGGGCTGTTGCGGATATCTTGCCTGCCTTGATGGTTACTGTGCCCGGCGTGGTGGTTTTTTTTGTTACATTATGCATCGTCATATCACCGGTAACGGTTACAGCATAAGCGCCATCTTTTGTAAAATTCACTTTACTGATGTCGTCAATTTTGCCCTTAAACGAAGCCTTGGGATACTTGCTGCTCTCCATATATGTTTCATTGAAATGCTCTTCCATCAGCGCCTTTTCAAAATGGAAAGTATTTACCAGTACTGAAAACTGTATATCGCCGGTGGCAGGTACAATGATGGCGGTAACCTGGTTGCTGCTGGCTGCAATATTTTCAATGTTTGTTTTGGAGTTAAAAGAGATATTGCCGTTTTTGGTATAAAACTTTTGCGCCCGGGTACAAAGGGTGCCTGCAAGGAGTACCAGGGCTAAAAATAATTTCTTCATTTGTCTGATTTTTAAATTAATTATTGGGTGCGCCTGCTGCAATCCATTTTCTTATTTTGGCAATGTTGCAATCGCTTAATTTGGTTCCGTTTTTTGGCATGGGCGAATAGTTGGGGTCGTGTGTGACCGCTCCCAGCAACCTGCCATTATCCACCTGCTGCTTCACCCCGCTGTACACATCCAGTTTAATACTTGCCGAAGGGGTGGAACCTCCATGGCATACATTGCAACTGGAACTTAATACAGCAGCTACCGATCCGCTGTAGGTAACGGCGCTGGTGTCGCAGGCCGTTTCGGGGTATAATATTTCTTCCTTGTCGTAATAACAACCCGTGCTGGCCAGTGTAAGCAGCAACAGGAGGGTGGCTGCAAGCAGTGCAGCAGCGCTTACCGGTTTTGCTGAAATTTTTATCATGCTCATCTTTACTTGTTAATTGTTGAGGGAACCTGCTGCAATCCATTTTCTTATCTGTGCTATCTGGCAATCGCTCAGTTTGGGTGCATTTTTGGGCATTGCCGAATAGCCTGCAGTGTGTGTAACAGCACCATACAGCCTGCCATTGAGTGCCTGCTGCCTTACGCCGCCATAAGCACTGAGGTTGATGCTGGCAGATGGTGTACTTCCGCCATGGCAGCCCACACAGTATTTCTGCATAATCGGGTCAATATTGGCTGCAAACTTAAAGGCGTTGCTGTCGCACGCACTGCCGCAGCTTACCGTGTTTTTTGCCCCTTCATTTATCCACTTGCCAATAATGGCTTTTTGGGCCGATGATAAATCAGCATTGGGCGGTGGCGGCATTTTATCGCTGCCGGTTTCAAACAGTACTTTGTAAATTTTGCTGTTGGTGGCATTGCCCGGCACTATGCCCCTTTTGATAATGTTGTTGTAGCTGTCCAGCACATAATCATTACCCGAAGCAGCATCGTGGCAGCCGGATTTGGCACAATTGGTTTGAAACAGGGGTAATACATCGGCCTCAAAACACACTTCGCTGGTGCCGCCTCCGCCAGAGGGGGGTAAAGGCACAATGGTATCCGGCTCATGCTTGCAGGCATAAATGCTTACTGTAAGCGCAGCCGCAGCCAGAAATAAATATTTTTTCATCTGTATCGTTTTGATCATTATTTAACAAGATAACAACGGCGAAATGTCACATCACTTGGGATACCCATATCATCATCGCTTCCAAGATAACCGTCGCATAAACCCTTAACGGTTATTTTAGTACCTTGGTTGGCTGCAACAATCTTTTCTTCAAAAGTGCAGTTGATAAAGGCACCTTCCTGTGTGGTTTTTAATTTTATAACCGGTTCATTTTGCTGATTAATTGATGATTCCACCACTTCGCCACTCACCTCTACGATTTTATTAGTGAATTTCAATTTGGCAGCAGCAGAGTCCTGTACATACTGGTTCAGCAGGTCGGATGCAGTTACTTTTACACTATCTGCATTCTGAATACTCCTATGCGGTTTGTTCCACATATAATAGCCAAAACCAGCACCCCCAAGTGCTGCAATAAGTATGCCCAGCAGAATTGTCTTTTTTGTTTTTTTAGTCATATCCTGTTTATTGTGCAAATAAAGTTACTATTTATAATTAAAGCTATCCCCACAAATGGTGATGGCAAGTGTAAATGCTCCCAACGGGTATAAAACGATGCTGAACCGGGAAAAAAAGGGGTTAATTTCCTGCGGAGATATAATTTTCAACCGGTATGCGGTTGGTGATGCTTTTTGCCAGTGTCATCTCATCAGCATATTCCAGTTCGCCGCCAAAGGCAATGCCACGGGCAATAGTGGTTATTTTGGTGATGGTGGGGCGCCCGCCCGCCTCTGCCAGTAACTTTTTCTGGATATAGTATACCGTGGTATCTCCCTGTATATTGGGATTGAGTGCAAATATGATCTCCTGCACCTGCTCTTCTTTTACCCTTTCGGTAAGGGCGCTGATGGTGAGCTGCTCAGGGCCAATACCATCAAGGGGGGAAATGATGCCACCCAGTACATGGTACAATCCGTTGAACTGCTGGGTACTTTCGATGGCAATTACATCCCTGATGTTTTCCACCACGCAGATGATTTCCTGCTTGCGGCCGGGATTGCTGCAGATATTGCAAATGGTGGTGTCTGAAATATTATGGCACCTGCTGCAGAATTTTATTTTTGTACGCATGGTGGCAATCTCTTCACTAAAATGGAGTACCAGGGCTTCCTCCTGCTTAATAAGGTGCAAAACAAGGCGCAGGGCGGTTTTTTTGCCGATGCCGGGCAGCTTTGCAAATTCGTTCACCGCATTTTCCAGTAAATAAGAAGAGAATTGCATGGGGCAAAGATAGTGGATAGTTGATAGTGGATAGTTGAAAGTTGGAAGGTTCAAGGTTGAAGGTTCAAAAGTTTAAGGTTGAAAGTTCAAAAGTTCAAAGTTCAAAAGTTTAAAAGTTCAAAGTTGGGTTGTTCAAAGTTGAATGGTTTAAAGGTTCAAAGTTTGATAGTTGAAGGTTCAAAGTTGGATTTTACCTAATTGCAGTCCCATTGGACCTTAAACTTTGAACTTATGCACCCTACAAATTAATATCCCGTTCATTATCCCAATTGGGGCGGATAGAAACTTTTTGCGGCAGCAGTTTTACGGTTTCAGGTTGTATTTTTTTACTGTAGTTGCCCGCATCCCATTTGCCATTGTTATTGGTGTCGTACAGCAGCCTGAGTTCATATTCGCCGGGTTTAAACAGTTTTTGCGACCACTCTTTTGCGGTAATGGGCCAGGAGCTCACAATATTATCTCCCTGTACAAACTGGAGCACCAGGTGCTTGCCGCTGTCTAAATTATTGAAGCGCAGCACCAGGTTGCCATAATCGGCCTCCTTTTTTGTGGTAAAGCGCAGGGTATCTTCTTTGCCAAGTTTCAGCGCATCTGCAGATGTGATGTCTTTGCTCAGCAGCAGGCGGTAATTGGTGGCTTCGGGCCATTTATGGGTGATGACGATATTTTTTTCTGTTGAATCAAGGGTGATGTTTGCACCGGTAATGGCCACAAAATTGGTATCAGTAACCTGAACAAGGTTTTTATCAAAGCCTGCCAGTTTTTTGTTAAAGCTGATTACCACATCGCTCAGCAGGTCATGTGTTTCGCCCGAAACTGTGGTGGTGTATTTGAGTTTCTTGTCCTTTTCTGCAGCTTTGGCAGCATCTGCCGCAGCGGTACCGGCACCCCGGGTATCTTTTTCCTCTGCGTATGCATACAGGATGGTTTCAGGTGTTTTGGCTGATACCACTACCGCAGTTTCTGCAAAGGCAAACATTTCTGTTTTTGAATTGTAGGTTTTACTGCCATCGCCATCCTTGAGTGCATACAGCTTAAAATTACCGGCAGGCAGGTTGCGGAAAGTAAAATTGCCTTCCCCATCCGGGCGGCTGATATAATCCGGTCTTCTTTTTTCTACTGATGAATCCACCCCGTTGCGGTACAGCGTGGCAAGTATAGTGCTGTCGGTTTTGCCGGTTTCGGCCAGTAGTATTTTGCCAACAAGGGTAAGTGTATCAATGGCATTGCCGGTGGAAAATACAAAGGTGAAATTGGTAAGCGGGTTGGATTCATTCACATCAACAATGGCATTACCAAAGTTAATGGAGTAAGTGGTATTGGGCTGCAGGGTATCCTTCAGCTTCACCGTTACGGTACGCAGTTTATAATCCACCACGGGGTTGTTTTTGGGTACCGGAGATACCAGCACATTGGTAAGAGCCTCTTTTACCTCTATGTATTCGTTAAAGCTGAGGGTGATTTTATTGTCGGTTACATTTACACTTTTAATGGCCGGCCTGGAGCTTACTAATGTGGGTGCCAGGCTGTCCCTGGGGCCTCCCGTGGGTGCGCTTATCTGGGCGCAGCCGGTAACAAGGCTGATGCTTTGCACCGCCGCCGCAAAAAACAGCATACAACTGATGATGATTGCCGAAATCCCCTTTTTCATAATAAGGATGCAAACATAAAACTTATCCGGCCAATGTTTTCATAATGAAATGCAAAATGTAGCTGGCTACCAGGCTTTTTTGCCGGCACGGCGGCGCAGCCTGAGGATGGCGGGCAGGATGAACTCGGCAGGCTGAGGCGGTACCTGCTCTTTTTCCGGTTGCTTATTGTTGCCAGAGCTTATATCACCGGCAACAGAAAGGCTGGTGGTGGAGTCGTTTTTAGCCGGGGTATCAATATTGCAAGCAAGGCCGGGTTCATTCCATGGCGGATAATAAGCAGGAGCATGCTCTAACCCTAAGCCTCCAAAAACAACATCGAAAGTACGAATCGGCTCAATCAATACCGGTTTAAACTGCCAGCGTAATCTTTTTACTTTTTTAACATGAAACTTTTTCGCTTTTTTATTACCCGGAGCATTTGCCTGCGTTTGTGCATACAGTGCTTTTGAATCGCCCAGTAAAATGTCAATGGAAAAGAAGTTGCTGCCAAAGCAGATGAGGAAGATGACCAGGAACTTCTTCCATGTTGCTGTTTTTTTGTGAAAAAAATAGCCGGGAACCTGTATGCGTATTCTTTCTAACTGGGTCTTTTTAAATCTGCCGCAAACCGGCTGGCCGCCATTGTTTATAAAATATTGCTGTATGGCTTCATCAGTCATTACAGAAAAATCGGTAACCGTTTTAGCGCATGAAAGGCAGTACCGCCCTTCATCATTCGGTATCATATCATCCCAGCCCTGGTGGCAGGGCTTTGGTATGGTAAGGGAATAAGTTTTCATTTGCATGCTGCGATGATTGATACGGTTATAAAGGTATGGAAATTTTGCTGCACCGGCCGGGCATTGATTCAGGCTGGCGCATTTCAAATTGTCGCTTTATTTTCTGGTTGTGGGCGGTGGTCCCGACGGCTGTTGGGACGCCCACGGCTCACTGCGCTGGTGGGTGTCTCCACCACAGCTGTTCGGAAGATTTGTATTTACAATGTACATTCTTGTTGTTAATGGCTGATCAGTTAATTCGGAAGGCTCTAATGGCTGTTTTCTGTGCTTTTCCTTGATGAAAAGCACCAAAAATCAAGGGCTGCGGAAAAAAAAGCTAAAAATTTCCCTGTCTGGCTAAAATGAAAT
>JANMIG010000018.1:0-45507 GCA_031375675.1 Chitinophagales bacterium | reverse complement strand
CGGGTGATAAGCCTGCACCTCAAACACAGGGATTGAATAACCGCTATTAAAAATTATTGGACTAGAACAATACGTCGCAAAATGCCAACGGCCAACAAAATGGGCGGAAGGGCGAAGCTGTGCCAAAAATTATAGCCCCATATGAAAGTAAGAAATATATTTACTCCCGGAATTGCTGATTTTTTTAGGCAGATATATAATTTTTAATTACTTTTGATTTGATGACAATTACAAAAGGCAACAACTGGTATTATTTCTTTTTTTACTTTACAAAGAGTAAACCGGGTTGCTTTTGATACAACTGAGTACAAAAAATCAACATAGAAACCCGGTCACAAACTGACCGGGTTTTTTTATTCGTTAATGCGGAAACAAAAGTAAATGAGCAGAGCAGCAACATCCGGAAAAATACATGCAATAGCCATACAGGGGTATGAAGGAAGTTTTCATCAAACTGCGGCAAGAACTTTTTTTGGAAAGCATGTGCAGGTGCTGCCCTGTGCCACATTCAGGCAGGTGGTAAAACTGGCAGGCGACAAAAAGCAGTCGGATGGCGGTATCATGGCCATTGAAAATTCTATTGCTGGCAGCATATTGCCCAATTACCAGTTGCTGCAAAAAAGCAATCTTTTCATCACCGGTGAAGTATACCTGCAGATACGCCAGCATCTCCTGGTGAATAAAGGGGTGCAAATTTCAGATATCCGGGAAGTGCATTCGCACCCCATGGCTATCCTGCAGTGCACCAATTACCTGGATAAGCAAAACTGGAAGCTGGTTGAAACTGAAGATACGGCACTGAGCGCCAAATACATCCGCAGGCATAAGTCGAGGCATATTGCTGCCATAGCCGGCAGGCTGGCTGCTGAGCTGTACGGGCTTGATATTGTTGCGCCCAATATTCAAACAAATAAGAACAATTATACCAGGTTTTTAGTGGTACAGCCGCAAAAAAACCACGAACCTGTAGCCGGAGCTGATAAGGCTTCCATCAACTTCAAAACCGACCATAGCCAGGGCAGCTTAACAAGGGTGCTCTCTGTAATTGCTGACGGGGGCATTAACCTGAGTAAAATACAGAGCTTCCCCATACCGGGCAGCAATTTCCAGTATTCTTTTTATGCGGATATGGAATTTGAAGATATCAGCGGGTTTGATGAAGTAATCAGTAACATACGTGATCTTACACAGGAGCTCACCATCCAGGGAATATATAAAAAAGCAAAAATTGTTTAGCCATGCAGGTTGCCAAAAGATTACAACATATCAACGAGTACTATTTTTCGCAAAAACTGCGGGAAATAGATGCCATGAACAGGGCGGGAAAGCAGGTAATCAATCTCGGTATCGGAAGCCCGGATCTTCCTCCGCATCCTGATGTGATCAGGGTATTGCAGGAAGAAGCTGCAAAGCCCGGTACACATGCCTACCAGTCGTACAAAGGTTCACCGGTATTCCGCAACGCTGTGTCGCAATGGTACCGGGAGTGGTATGATGCAGAACTGGATGCTGATACAGAAATATTACCATTGATGGGCAGCAAGGAGGGCATCATGCACATATGTATGACTTATATTAACGAAGGCGATCTTGTGCTGGTGCCCAACCCCGGCTATCCTACCTATACTGCGGCTGCTACTATCTGTGGAGCCCGGATTGAAACCTATGAGCTGGACGAGAAAAATAACTGGCTGCCGGATTTTACTGCTTTGGAAGCGATTGTAAAAACCAACCAGGGACGCCCGGCGCTGATGTTTGTGAATTACCCGCATATGCCCACAGGCACATTGCCCACGAAAGCTTTTTTTGAGCAGCTGGTGGCTTTTGCCCGTAATAATAACCTGCTGGTCATTCACGACAATCCATACAGTTTTATTTTAAACGACAGCCCTATGAGCCTGCTGAGTGTACAGGGCGCTAAGGAGGTAGTGCTTGAACTGAACTCATTAAGTAAAAGCCTTAATATGGCCGGCTGGAGAATTGGCATGCTTTGTGGCGCAAAAAACCGCATAGATGAAGTACTCCGCTTTAAAAGCAATATGGACAGCGGCATGTTTTTGCCATTGCAGCTGGCAGCAGCCAGGGCACTTTCGCTGGAAAAAAGCTGGTACAATTCATTGAACGGGATATACAGCAGCAGGCGGGAAAAGGTGTTTGGCCTGTTAGACCTGCTGGGTTGTACCTATGACAGCAAGCAGGCAGGGATGTTTGTTTGGGCCAAAGTACCGGAGGCATATAAGGATGGTTTTTTGCTGAGTGATGAGGTGTTGAATAAGAGTAACGTATTTATTACGCCCGGAGGCATTTTTGGCAGCGCCGGCGGGGGGTACATAAGAGTGAGCCTGTGTGCACCTGTGGAGAGATTTGAAGAAGCAACAGGCAGGATAGCTGCGGCATTGCCGGAGATATTGCAAATGCATCATACAGCAGGTACTTAGTATTGGTGCCTTGGTACTTACTATTGGCTGTTTGGTGCATTTAGTTACTGCAGAAAGGCTGAAATTGCTAATTTTCAGCAAGATAAAATAACGTATGATTAATAAACGGGAATAAAAAAATGACAGTAACGGTAATAGGAACTGGTTTAATAGGTGGCTCGGCGGCATTGGTGCTGAGACAGCAGGGTTTTGCTGCCAGGTTCATTGGCGTAGAAAATAATCCGGCTCATGCTGATAAAGCACTTGAGCTGGGAATAGTGGATGAAATATGTTTGTTGCAGGATGGTATTGCCCGTGCCGGGCTGATCATTATTGCCACACCGGCAGATGCAGCAGCAGCATTACTGCCCGCAATATTAGACCTGGTGGACAGGCAGGTGGTAACCGATATGTGTTCCACCAAATTGCCTATGCTGCAGGCAGTGCAGGACCATCCGCAGCGTAAGCGCTATGTAGCAACGCATCCGATGTGGGGTACCGAGTACAGTGGCCCGCAGGCAGCTGTAAACGATGCATTTAAAAACAAGGCTGTTATCATCTGCAATGAGGGGGAAAGCGATGCCGATGCTTTAAAAATGGTGGAACAGATGTATGCCGCCATGCAAATGCACTTTTTGTATATGGATGCTGCGGCGCATGATGTGCATGCTGCCTATGTGAGCCATATTTCGCATATCACTTCTTTTGCGCTTGCCAATACGGTACTTGAAAAAGAAAAAGAGGATAATGCGATTTTTGAAATGGCCAGTGCAGGCTTTGAGAGCACTGTAAGGCTGGCAAAAAGTAATCCTGCTATGTGGATACCCATTTTTAAACAAAACAGGGAAAATGTGCTGGATGTGCTGAATGAACATATAACGCAGTTGCGCAAGTTTAAAAGCTGCCTGGAAAAGGAAAACTATGGCTACCTGAAAGAGCTGATAGATGATGCGAATAAGATCAGGCGTATATTGAAGTAAAGCAACTGGTGCATTGTAAATGAAATAACGGAAAGTAAATTATTACAGGAATAAAAAAACAGATTATGCAAACAACACAACAAACCATGAAGGACCTTGTACTTGAAAAATGGAACAAGCGGCCATTGGTCATTTCGGGGCCCTGCAGTGCTGAAACTGAAGAGCAGGTGATTGAAACTGCACAACGCCTTGCCCAAACGGGTAAAATAGACATACTCCGTGCCGGTATCTGGAAACCCCGAACCAAGCCGGGTTTATTTGAAGGTATTGGCGCCAAGGGGCTTCCCTGGATGCTGCAGGCCAAAAAGCTTACCGGGTTGCCGGTAACGGTGGAAGTGGCCACGGGCAAACAGGTACAGGATGCGCTGGCTTTTGATGTGGATATACTATGGATTGGTGCCCGTACAACCGTTAATCCCTTTAGTGTGCAGGAAGTGGCTGATGCACTTCGTGGTGTAGACGTGCCGGTGCTGATAAAAAACCCCATCAATCCTGATCTTGAGCTATGGACAGGTGCAGTGGAAAGGGTAGCAAGGGCAGGTGTAAAGAATATAGGACTGATTCACCGCGGATTCTCATCTTACGGAAATACGGAGTACCGCAATGCACCTATGTGGCACCTCGCCATTGAGATGAAGCGGCGCAATCCGGAGATGCCTATTATATGCGATCCCAGCCATATCTGCGGCCGCAGGGACATTCTGCAGGATGTATCGCAGGTAGCAATAGACCTTGACTTTGACGGGTTGATGCTTGAAAGCCATATTGACCCGGATAATGCATGGAGCGATGCAAAGCAGCAGGTAACACCGGAACGGCTGGCAGAAATACTCGGTGCTATTAAATGGCGCAGCGAAAGCAGTTCAGAAAAAGAGTTTCAGTCGGCATTTGCAGCAATGAGGGAGCAGATTAACCAGCTGGACGATGAATTACTGCAGATACTGGGCCAGCGGATGAAGGTGGCGGATAAGATCGGTGAATTTAAAAAGAACAATAATATCACTATTTTGCAGACGAAGCGCTGGAATGAGATACTTGAAAGGGCCATGCTGAAAGGTGACAAACTTGGCCTGAGCAGGGAGTTTATTACAAAGTATTTTGATGCAGTGCATCTTGAAAGTATTAGTCATCAGAATAAGATCATGAACTCGTAGAAAGTAACAGCATCTGACAACATGAAAGAATTAAAGTACCAGTTTCCTTCTGCTGATTGCATTATTTATCCTGATGCACTTTTTGAACAGGTTACAACCCTGGTTGCGGGTAAGCTGGTGGTGATAACTGATGAGCATGTATTTGCTGCACACAGGGAAAGATTTGAAGGGCATACCTGCATTGTGATACCTGCCGGTGAGCAGTACAAGAACCAGGCAGCTGTTGACCGCATCATTCAGGAGTTGATAGCAGCCAGGGCCGACAGGGAAACCTTTATAGCAGGTGTTGGAGGGGGTGTGGTAACCGATATGGCGGGTTATGCAGCCAGTGTGTATATGAGGGGACTACGCTTCGGCTTTGTGCCAACAAGCATCCTGGCCATGGTAGATGCATCTATCGGCGGTAAAAACGGGATTGATGTGGGGCTGTACAAAAATATGGTGGGCATCATACGACAGCCGGAATTTATATTGTACGACATGTCGCTGCTGCAAACGCTGCCGGATAAGGAATGGGTGAATGGCTTTGCTGAAATTATCAAGCATGCCTGTATAAAGGATGCAGCTATGTTTGATATGCTGGAGCAGCACCATTGGCAGGATTTTAAAAATGATACAGTATTGCTTTCTGCCCTGATAGAAAAGAATATTGCTGTAAAGGCTGGTGTGGTACTGCAGGATGAATTTGAAAAAGGAGAAAGAAAGCTGCTGAATTTTGGCCATACTATCGGTCATGCCATAGAAAACCTGTATTCACTACCGCATGGTCATGCTGTCAGCATCGGGATGGTGATGGCATCAGTGATTTCTGAAGAGATCAATGGTTTTCCCTCTCTCCAGAGGGAAAGAATTACCGCTTTACTGCAACGGTACGGGTTACCTGTAACTATTGATACAGACAATGAAAAGGTGATGGAAATGCTGCTGATGGATAAAAAAAGGGCCAGCGACAGAATAAACTTTATCCTGTTGAGTGAAATTGGCAAAGCCATGATACAGCCTATTGGTATAACGCAATTAAGAGATATACTCGAAGCAAGTTTTTAAATACATTATGAAAGTAATCGTTGAGCCATCTTCAGTAAAAGGTACCATACATGCGCCTGCATCCAAAAGTGCGATGCAGCGTGGCTGTGCAGCTGCCCTGCTGCATCATGGTACTACTGAAATCATCAATCCCGGCATGTGCAATGATGATATGGCAGCCATAGATATGATACAAAAGCTGGGTGCAACAGTGCAGCCGGTTAACGGCAGCCTGCTGATAAAGAGTAATGGGGTAAGGCCGCTATCGGCAGCGGTTAACTGCGGGGAAAGCGGCCTTGGCATCAGGATGTTTACTCCATTGGCTGCTTTAAGTGACCAGGAGATTATGATACAGGGTACGGGCAGCCTCGTTACAAGGCCAATGAATTTTTTTGATGAAATTCTTCCCCGGTTGGGTGTTTCAGTAAAATCAAATAATGGCAAATTGCCCCTTACTGTTAAAGGGCCGTTGTTACCGCAGGATATAACGATTGATGGCTCATTGAGTTCGCAGTTTTTAACCGGCCTGCTGATGGCTTTTGCCAGTGCGGCTGAAACCGCAGTAACAATCAGTGTAGATAACCTGAGAAGCAAGCCGTATGTTAATCTTACACTGGAAGTACTTGCGCATTTTGGATATGATGTACAGCATGTGAATTTTGAGCAATTTATCATACATCCCCCCGCAAAAAAACCAGCTGAAAAAATAACTTATACTGTAGAGGGTGACTGGAGCGGTGCCTCTTTTTTGCTGGTGGCAGGTGCAATAGCAGGCAGTGCAACAGTGATTGGGCTGGACGTTTTTTCTTCCCAGGCCGACAGGGCCATACTGGAGGCATTAAGGCTGGCAGATGCAGGGCTGCTCTTTAACGAAAGGGAGGTGGTTGTGAGCCAAAGTGAGCTGAAAGCTTTTCATTTTGATGCAACTGACTGCCCAGACCTTTTTCCGCCATTGGTAGCGCTGGCTGTATGCTGCGAAGGTACCACGGTGATAGACGGGGTGGGGCGCCTGGCTCACAAAGAGAGCAACCGGGGATTGACCCTGCAGGAAGAATTTGCCAAAATGGGCATCATTATTACATTGCAGGATGACCTGATGCTGGTAAAAGGAGGTCAGCATCTGAAGGGAGCAACCGTACAGTCAAGGCATGATCACCGTATAGCCATGGCCTGTGCCGTAGCGGCATTGAGGGCAGATGGTGCCGTGACAATTGAAGATGCCGGTGCGGTAAACAAATCTTATCCTGCTTTTTGGCAGGACTTAAAAAAATTACAAACAACCGGTTAACAGTCATCATATTTCAACAGCAAACAATGAATAGTTTTGGTACTTTATTCCGCATACATATTTTTGGCGAATCGCATGGCGAATGTGCCGGGTTAACGATTGATGGCTGTCCTGCGGGCCTGCCACTTTCTGCCGAAGATTTTGTGAGTGATATTGAACGTCGCAAGGGCGGTATGCAAAAGGGTACCACGCCACGCAGGGAGGACGATATACCCATTTTTAAATCAGGCATTTTCAATGGCAAAACAACGGGGGCACCCCTGACCATGCTTTTTGAAAACAATAATACCCGGAGCGGTGATTACGAAAAGCAGCGTGCTGTACCGAGGCCCGGACATGCTGATTTTGTGGCGCATAAAAAATTCGGGGGGTTTGAAGATTACCGGGGAAGTGGACATTTCAGCGGCAGGTTAACGGTATGCCTGGTGGCTGCGGGTGTGGTAGCCAAAAAAATATTGAGCAGTGTAGCCATCCATGCAACATTACTGGAGATAGGTGGTGAAAAGGATATTGAGGCGGGTTTGCAAAAGGCCATTGATGCCAAAGACAGTATTGGTGGCATAGTGGAATGCAGGGCAGATGGGTTGCCGGTGGGGTTGGGAGAGCCATTCTTTAATGCTGCTGAATCGCTTATTGCGCATGCTGTATTTGCCATACCTGCTGTAAAAGGTATTGAATTTGGTGCCGGTTTTCAGGCTGCAAAAATGTTTGGCAGCCAGCACAATGATGCACTGGACAATGCCGCAGGTAAAACCCGTACCAATCATGCCGGTGGTATAGTGGGGGGTATTACCAACGGCAACCAACTTGTATTCCGCATCGCCATCAAACCAACTTCATCCACACCAAAAGAACAGGTAACACTGAACTGGGAAACAAATGAGCAGGAAGATTTTTCTGTAAAGGGGCGTCATGATCTTTGTATTGCCCTGCGGGTGCCGGTGGTGCTGGAAGCGGTAACCGCATTTGTACTGGCAGATATGATGATGCTGGAAGGGCATGTGGCGAGGGTGATTGGATGATATGCTAATGTGCTGATGTGCTGATGTGATGATTTGCTGATGGGCAAATATGCAAATATGCAAATGTGCAAACGAATACATGAAATGATGCCGCACAGGCGGCACAAGTTGTGCTGATGGGATGATATGCTGATACCGAAAAGGTACTACAAGTTTTGCTGATGTGCTGATTGAGTTATTTCTTCCGGGTTTTCCTTTTATCAATCTTTCTCAATGCTTCAAAAGAAAGGTCAAGCAATTCATACTCCCTTGCATTGGGCAGGCTGTAATGCCACCACTCTGTATCCAGTGCCTTAAAGCCATTTGCCTCCATTATGTTTTTAAGCAGCAGCCTGTTTTGCAAAATTTGTGCCGGCAGGTTGGTGAAATCATTGTGGGCGGTATCGCTGAAATTATCAAAGCCTGTACCCATGAGTAACTCTTTGCCTGTGTGCAGATTAATAATGGTGAGATCTACTGCCGTGCCCCGGTTATGTCCGCTTCCTTTTTTGGGGTCTGCTGCGTAACGGTCATCCTGAACAGGCTCCCACATTTTTTCGGTTACGCTGTAGGGTCGGTAAGCATCAAAAACCTTCAGCCCAAGCCCTTGTTTTTTTAATTGCTTTTGTACTGCTGCCAGTACGGTGGCAGCAGGTTTTCGCATATACGTAGTGTAAGCACCTGTGTAAAGGCGCTGGCGCATAAAATTATTGGTTGATCCATACCTGAGGTCCAAAATAATGCCCGGCACCACTTTTTGCAGGTCCACCAGTTCTTTTGCCGGATTAGTCATTACCGTTTTTTGCAGGGTGGCAGCATCATATATCACCCATAAACCATATTTGTTCAGAACAGTATCCTGCTGGGCTGCACATTTGGGGGTTGTGGACAAAAAAAGTGATACACAGGTTATCGTAATTTGAAAGCCTTGCATTATCTTGTTCATTATTATCCTCCTTTAGAATGGCCAGTTTGCAAAAACAACTTTGAAACAAGTTACTAATTTATCCCAAAATGGAGTATCATAAGAACCCTTATTATTTTTTTGCCCTGGTATTTACTTTGCTGGTAGTTGCTTCCTGCAGCAATGGTGGTAAGGATGGAGGAATGGTTACAACTCCTGAAAAAATGGACGATGAGGCAGGGCAAAGTATCGAAACGCTGCTGGATGCAGCTTTCCAGAACAAGGGAAAGGTGGATGACAGCATCACCCTGCTAATGACTCCGGTAGTAAAAGCTTTTTACAAGGAAGCAGACTATAGGGTAGTATGGAGCCACAGGGAAAAATGGAATCAGCTTGGTGACTCGCTTTATCATTTTATTGAAACAGCAGAACTGCAGGGACTTTTTCCAAAGGATTATCATTTCAAAAATCTGCAGTCGCTTAAAAGGAAACTGGATACTGATTCATTAAAGAGGATGGACCCTGTTTTATGGGCAAAAGCCGACCTGATGCTGACTGATGGATTTATGCATATTATCAGGGACCTGAAGCAGGGTCGTTTGCAGAGCGACAGCCTTACTATGCGCAGTGATTCAGTTATTGCTGATAACTTTTACATCAAGCATCTTAAAGCAGTGCTGGAAAAAAAGGAGTTCTCTTCTGTAATGCGGCAACTTGAACCTCCTCACCGGGGTTATTGGGAGCTGAAAAATGGAATCCGCAGTTTTTTGGACAGCATGGACCGGCGCAGTTATACTTATGTAACCTACCCTTACAAAGATTCGGTTGATTCGCTGCGGTTTATCAAAGTATTGCAAAAAAGGCTGAATGAAAGCGGTTGTATTGAATTGAACACAAAAAGACCTGATTCTGCTGCATTGCTCACTGCCATAAAAAAATTCCAGAAGCAGAAGGGGCTTGTTGCTGATGGTAAGGTTACAGCTTCATTGATACGCAATATCAATATCAGTGATGCAGAGCGCTTTAAGCGGATTGCCATTACCCTTGACCGGTATAAGCAGCTTCCTGAAAAAATGCCCGAAAGATATATCTGGGTAAATCTCCCAGGCTATTACCTGCAGGTATGGGACCATGATACACTTGCCCTCGAATCCCGGACTATCGTAGGCAAGCCCGGCACCCGTACGCCTGAATTGAGCAGTACCATTACCGATATGGTTACTTACCCCACCTGGACGGTACCCACCAGTATCATTGCTAAGGAAATGCTGCCCGGTTTAAAGCGTAACCCGGGTTATCTTTCCCGCAGGGGACTTAAATTGCTGAACGGCAAGGGCGAAGCGATTAATCCGGCATCTGTTAACTGGAGTAAGTACAGCAAGGGCATTCCCTTCAGGATACAGCAGGGTAGTGGCGACGGTAATGCCCTGGGTATATTTAAGTTCAATTTTAATAATAAACATGCCGTATACCTGCACGATACCAACCAGCGGTATCTTTTTAAAAATGCTGCCAGGGCCCTCAGCCATGGTTGTGTAAGGGTGCAGGAATGGGAGAAACTGGCATTTTATATTGCCCGTACTGATAGTATGATTGCCCCCCGGGGGGATTCACTGCGTTATACGACCGATTCAATCAAAAGCTGGATAGCTGTAAAATCTCACCGCCGGATGGATGTGAAAGTAAAAATCCCCCTTTTTATACGTTATTTCAGTTGCGAGGGCAAAAACGGGAAAGTTAAATTTTATGATGATATTTACGGAGAAGATAAGATTATGAGGGAAAAATATTTTGCTGATAACAGGTAAACAGTACAAAAAGGGTATGAAATGTTTTAAGAAAGTTTGGAGCCCGGGCAAGCAGCTGGTTGCAAGCCTGCTGGTGTTGCTATTTTACAGCAGCACTTTTACTGCAAGCGGGCAAGCTGACACTCCCAAAGTTGTTAAAAAAGGAGTGAGCAAGGTATTGTATGGTACTGCCAGCTTTTACTCCAATAAATTCAACGGCCGTAAAACTGCCAGCGGTGAAATTTACAGCCAGGCAAAATTTACCTGTGCCTGTAATGTACTGCCTATCGGCACCTGGCTTAAAGTGACCAATATGCGTAATGGCAAATCAGTAATTGTAAAGGTAAACGACCGCCTCCACCCCAAAATGCGCCGTTTAGTGGATCTTACAAGGGCCGCAGCCCAAAAATTGAGCTTTGTTGATTCGGGGCTTGCCCGTGTAAAAGTGGAGGTTTTGGGTAAAAATTACCGCTGAGGCGGTATTTCTTGCAGCACATCTGTCCGGCCTGTTGTCAATATGATTTAGAGCGGCTATTCAGCAGTTTAAATTATGTTGGTAAATAATTTTAAGTTTTGGCACTAAGCCGTTATTTTTGTGCGATTAGAAAATTGACTTATATGAATAAATTTTTAATGTCATTGCTGGCAATGGGTATGTTTTTAACTGCTTTTAGCCAAAATGACTACAAGAAGAGACCGGCTTTAGGGGTACATTTTACCATGACTGACTTTCAGACTGCTGCCGATCTCCGTTCCGCAGGGCTTGCCAATGTTATAAGAGCGAAGCAATTTGCCAAATCCAAGCGGATGTCTGCCGGGCTTGGCATCAGTTATACAGAAGGATTGGGTCAGCATATCGACTTTACAGGTATGATCAATGGTTCCTATGTGGAATATCCTGTTCCCAATAAGCCAGCTGCTTTTACAGATGAGCTGCTGCTGCAGGCTTCAGCTACTGCCAATCTTAAATTAACAACGGATAAATACTGGGTATCTCCCTTTTTAACCCTGGGTGCCGGTGTATCCAAGTATAAAGGGTATTACAGTGCTTTTATTCCAGCAGGTGTTGGTTTGCAGGTAAATTTTTATGATGATGCGTTTTTGCTGCTGAGTTCTCAATACAGGATTCCTGTAACAGAACTGGGAGCTTACCACCTGTTTCACAGCGTTGGTATTGCCGGTAATTTGTTCAAGCGCAAGGAAGCACCTGCCCCGGTAGCTGTTCCCATACCAGTAGTGGTGGAGCAACCCAAGGACAGGGATAATGATGGTGTAACAGATGATAAGGATAAATGCCCTGATGTAAAGGGACTGGCATCTTTTGATGGCTGCCCCGATACAGATGGCGACGGTATTGTTGACGGAAGCGATGGTTGCCCCACAGTGGCAGGTACGGCCAAATACAAAGGTTGCCCTGTACCTGATACAGATGGTGACGGTATTAATGATGAGCAGGATAAATGTATTACCGTAGCCGGTGTGGCCCGTTACAATGGTTGCCCCGTGCCTGACACAGATGGTGACGGTATTAATGATGAAGAAGATAAGTGTATTGACAAAGCAGGACCTGCAAGCAACAGTGGTTGCCCTGAAATAGCCAAAACAGTGATTGACAAGATCAACTACGCTGCTAAAAACGTATTTTTTGCAACAGGAAGCGCCAAATTATTACCCAAATCATTTAAGCCGCTGAACGAAGTAGCTAAAATTATGGGTGATGATGCTTCGCTGATGCTGAATATTGATGGCCATACTGATAATACCGGTAAAGCGGATAAAAACCAGGTACTCAGCCAAAGCAGGGCCGATGCTGTACTGGCTTATCTTAAAAGTAAGGGTGTTGATGAAAGCAGGATGACTGCTACAGGTTACGGACAGGACCAGCCAGTGGCCGATAACAAAACAGCTGCCGGACGCTCAAAAAACCGCCGTGTAGAACTGAAAGCACGGAACTACTAATCATAAAAAAGTATTATACTACTGCCCCTGCATTTTGCGGGGGCTTTTTTTGTTTTCCTAAAATACCTGTGTATTTTGCCCCCCGTTGGTCAAAGACCAGGCGGCGGCGTTTCGGAGACGCTTTGAGAATAAGCAATATATAACTGGCTTAAACTTAAAAGGTTTGTTTCAGCATTAGAAACAAACCTTTTGTTTATAAGACCTACCCGGTTTTATGCTGTTTTTTTCAGCACTACTTCTACAGTATTTGCCTGCCCTCTTGTAATTTTTATTTCGGTAATGGTTTGTGGCTGGTAACCTTCTTTGCTTACTTCTACTTCGTAAATACCTTGTATTACTGGTTTTAAGATTAACTGCCCCTGTTTGTTTGTAAGTGCTTCCAGGCCCAGTTTGCCAATTTTTACCAATGCGCCGCTTATTACACCGTCTGCATCTTTTTCGCTGGTGATGGTGATTTTTAACTGTGTGGCAATACCACCATTGTCTATAATGCGGCGGTTGCTGTTGTACGCAACCATAAAATCTGAATTGCTTTTTTTGAGTGGTAAACTCAACTTGTCTATTTTATTTTTAAGTATTTCATCTGCATTTGTAAATAATGTTGCCAGTGATTTTTTGTAAGCTGACCTTAATGCCAGTGCATTGCGTGGGGCTGGTACTGTTGTATTATAACTTTCAATCGCTGCTTTAAATGATGCTATTACGGCAGGTAAAAGCCCATAATCGGCAAGTGCGGCTTCATTGGCTGTAGCCAGGTCCAAGTAAATACGGCAGGCGGGGGCCAGTTCCTCGTCTCTTAACTGGCGAAGCGCACTGTATGAAGTTTTTACTTTTGCCTTCATCACTGCATCTTTTTTATCGGTTGCGAATGCAAAGAGTGCGCCGGCCACTTCGTTGGCAAATGTGCATAGCGCCTGCCTGTTATCGGTTTTGCCTTGTGTGTGCCCTTTGGTGGCCTGTAACTGCTGCTGCACTGTGGTGGTAATGGCTGTTACAGTTGTTTTAAATGCTGCGATGGAAGTTTCGAGTGCCGGAATGGTTTCTACCACTCTTTGATTCTGGCTGCAATGTGTGAGTACTGAATTGTACATGTTGAGTTTTACCTCTTGTCTGTTTGTCATGACTTTTACTTTTTAAAATTTAAAATAAGGTTACGTTTTATTGATATACAAACTAACGGAATTACATAAATGTTATGTGTTAAGGAAATTTTAAAATGAGGATGGGTTTTTTAATTTTTAGATTTTGTTAACAGGAGTTGGCGATGATTGTTGGTCGTTGGTCGTTGGTCGTTGGGCGTTTATTGTTGGTTGTTGGTTGTTGGTCGTTGGGCGTTGATTGGTTTAAGGGGATCGGTTGATTTTGTTGCGGGTTAGTTAGTGCGTATGCCCCTGCTGTTAAGGGCTTTTGTTTTACTGCAAGTGTTGTTACGGGTATTGCTACGGATAATTATTTGACTGCCGGTATGGTTACTGCCAATGTTTGTGCCTGTTATAAGACTGCCGGTCTTGTTCCCGGTATTGTTTCAGGGAATTACTTGACCGGGAGCATTTATCATGCTGCTGTTATTGGTTGTTGGGTTACTGTCAGCATCGTTTCCTTTGCTGCGAGCATCGTTCATGGCACTGCGAGTATCGTTTATTTTACTGCGAGCATCGTTTATGCTGCTGCATTTTGCCATTACGGCAGTGTAACTGTTTATTCCTTTGCTGTATTTGTGCTTCCTGCTTTTGTAATTGTACATTACTTGCCTTCATCTGGCCATTACGGCAATGTAACTGTTTATTCCTTTGCTGCATTTTGCCTTAACGGCATTGTAATTGTGAGTTCTTTTACTGCATTGATTTATTTCGCTGCTGCACGGGTTGATTATTTGATTGTAACTGGCTATAGCGGTGATGTAATTGTGCTTTACAACAATGTAATTTGGGCTGAAAGGCAGGGTGGTATTGGGGTGTTGGGGTATTGGGTATTTGTAGGTGACGGGATGGCAGGGGGTGATTTGATAATTTGCTGATGCCGCTTTGGCGGCACAAGTTGTGCTAATGCCGCTAAGACGGCACAAGTCGTGCTGATGAAATACAGCATACTTTGTGCTGATAGTTTTGGGCCGCGGGGCTTTGCCCGTGGTGGCGGGCAGGCCCCGCCATTATGGGTTATAGGTGGTTGATTACATTGATGCAGTTTTTTTCGAAATTGGAATCAATTGTGGTAAAAGCGTGAAATTTATTTGGCTGGTTGAAAAATAGCTGTAATTTTAATAGGCAATTGATATAATCCACCATCTTAAGAAGCACCGAAAACGAATTATTTTTCCATGGATTAAGTTTTTCATGAATTAAGCAGATTATACGGATTACACGAATTTGTTTGACACTGATTTGTAAACACGGATTGAGCAGATTACACTAATTCCACGAATTTGTTTGACACGGATTATTTTTCACGGATTATTTTTTGATTGCACTGATTACACGAATTTGTTTGACACTGATTTGTTGACACGGATTGAGCAGATTACAGTAATTACACGAATTAATTAAACCAGTACACTTAACAGCACTATGCACCCTGTACTAACTAAAAAAGCCCTTATACTCTATATCGTATTCAGCATTTGCTGCGTACCGGCTATTGCACAGCAGCCAGATACCGGCAGTTCAATTATTTCAACAAAACTTGCGAATAAATTTGCGGTACAGGTTGCTGATAAAACGGATAAATACTACCGGCGTATTACGGATAAAACCGAAAAGACTTTAGAAAGGCTGGCAAAATTTGAAAGCCGTATAAAAGCACTTTTGCAAAAGGCCAGTCCGCAAACTGCAGCAAGACTGTTTGACAATCAACCCACATTTACTGATGTACTGGCTAAATACCGAGAGGGTAAAGCCGTTGCGATGCAATACGGCAAAAGATATGATGAGTACAGGGATAAGCTGATGGTAACGATGGGGTATTTGGCGGCAAAGGAAGCCTCACCTGCGATGCTGCGATCGCAGTCTGCGACCCAGCCCTCTCCAGGCGGAGAGGGTGTTGCGGAGAACGAAGCGAAGAAGGTGCTGGAGTTTAAAGAAAAACTCCTGCGATTAGATACGTTGGTGAATAATACCGAAGCGGTGCAGCAGTTTATAAAGGAAAGGAAGAAACAATTGGCTGATCAGGCGATGCAGTATATAGGTAAGAGCAAGTGGCTGCAAAAGATAAACAAGGAATCGTATTATTATGTGGAAACGCTCCGCAATTACCGTGAAATATTCAGTGACAGCAAGAAGGCAGAAGAAACAGCTATTGCCATTTTAAACAAGATACCGGCCTTCCGGGAATTTATCCAGAAAAATAGTATGCTGGCGGGTTTATTTGCCGTGCCGGGTGGTGGTTCGGGGCAAAGTTTGGCAGGGCTGCAAACCAGGGCTTCGGTTCAAAACCTCATTCAGCAGAATTTTGGCAGCGGCCCCAATGCTATGGCAGCGCTGCGGGATAATGTGCAGGCTGCTCAGGCGCAACTGAACCAGTTAAAAGACAGGGTATTGCAGGCTGGTGGTAATATCAGTGATGCTGACCTGCCTGATTTTAAACCTAATAATCAAAAGACAAAAACGCTGCTTCAGCGGTTAGAATTTGGCAGCGACCTGCAGCACCAGCGCAGCAGCAATTTTTTGCCCACCACCAGCGATATTGGCCTGAGCGTGGGGTATAAACTGAACGACCGCTCTGTGGCCGGTGTTGGGGTAAGTGGTAAGGTTGGTTGGGGCAGGAATATTCAAAATATCCGCATTACGGGGGAAGGTTTGGGTTTTAGAAGTTTCTTCAACTGGAAACTCAAAAGCAAGGGCAGCTTTTGGCTGAGTGGCGGGGCTGAACTCAATTACCAGAGCCGGTTTTACGGTACTGCGATACTGAACAATTTTAACAACTGGCAGCAGAGTGCATTAATTGGTGTGATGAAGAAGTACAGTGTGGGGAAGAAGCTGAAGGGTACCATGAGCATTTTATATGATGCTTTGTACAACCAGCAGGTGCCGGCGAGGCAGCCGGTGGTTTTCAGAGTAGGGTATTCTTTAAAATAAAATTTTACCAGTAATAAACACAACATGAAAAAACTGATTTTATCCGCATTTATCCTAACTGTGCAGACAGTAACAGCACAGGAAGGCGTAACCCCGCCAGCAATAAATATAGCTGAACATGTACCACAATCGCCCACAGTAGCTGGCCTGAGTAAATATTTTGATGTGCCTGTTAATATGAATACAGGGCAACCAAATATCAGCATCCCTATTTATACCATTAAAACAGGCAATATAACCGTACCAGTAACCCTTTCTTACAATGCGGGCGGTATAAGGGTAAATGAACACGCTGGCTGGGTGGGCATGGGTTGGTCAATCAATACTGGCGGTATCATCAATAAGCGAGTGAATGGATTTGATGATTTTTCTACCAGCCTGCAATCGGTTGGTACTTTAAACCAGATGGACCCTTATGTAATCCCGGGTTATGCCCATTTTGGTATGCCCATCAGTAATATTTCAGACATTGTAGATTCCTTTAATTTTAATACCAATAGCCAGGTAAGCTCCACCCAATATGCCAATTTTTTTGCCCGTATAGGCAATGGCAATGTAGATGCAGAAGCCGATGAATATTTTTACAGCACCCCCCAGGGTGGTGGCAAACTTTTTTACAATCAGCGCCGGGGTGCTTTTGAAATGGACAAATACAATGGCTGGAAAGCGAGCCACACATTCACAGGAGACGGGCATGATGTGACAGGATTTACCCTGGAAAGTAACAATGGCATTGTGTATGAATTTGGCAGCGGCGATTATTACCGTAATCCATTAGACTATCTGCCGTCCAATAATGTAGGTGCAGGACCAACGCAAGCATATTTTAACCAGGCATGGCACCTTAGCACTATTAAAGACATCGTAAACAAAAAGCAAGTGGGTTTTTCAAGCAATTCGGTTTATAAAACCACCCGTAACGGTTTCAGCGCAAATATGGTGTACCAACTGCAGGTATTTGGCCAGTATACCTATAAGAGTGAAGATGTAAGGGAAAACCTGCGGATGGGTACTGAAATTACCCCATCTTCAATAATTTTTGATGAAGGCTCCATACTTTTTATACAGGATACCCAAAGCCGGTTGGATGGTGGCACCAATGCCCTAAAAGAAATACAGGTGCGCAACAGGGAAGGGAAGCTGATGAAAAAGTATGTATTTACCTATATGTATGTTCAGTCAGGCGGGTATTATGGCTGCCCTTACCAGCAATATCAATACGGTAATAATTATAATATATGTGATACACTCAGTCGCCGGATGTATCTGCAATCTGTACAGGAAATTTATGCAGGCAGTAACAATGAAGTGGTGTCTATGCCACCTTACCAGTTCAGGTACAATAATCCGGAACAACTGCCAGGAAGGCTGAGTTTTGCACAGGACAAATGGGGATATTATAATGGCAAGTTAAATACAACACTGATAGCATCGTTGCCCCAGGCATTTATAAATATGGGTATACCAGTTATGGGCAACCGGGAGGTGGATACTGCTTATACGCAAAAGGGTCTTTTAACCGAAATTGAATACCCCACAGGCGGCAAACTGTTAATAGAAATGGAGCCGAATGTATACGAGGGAGGTATTGTAGGTGGGCTGCGTACCAAACGCCTTACCAATAAAGACAATATTACAGGGCAAACATTGGTAACTGAATATGCCTATGCGCAAGCCGCCATGCAGTTTCCACCAAAGCATTATTACGAATATCACAACTTTCAGGGCTTTGGCGGCGGTAATTCGCCTAAAGAAATACGAATGGAGGGCGAACCTCTGTACTCGCTTCTCAACGGTCAGGGCAGCCCGGTGCAATACAATATAGTAACCAAAAAGCAGATGGGCGATGGGCAGGAGCTGGTGAGCAAACATTATTTTAACAATGTGGTACAGCCGGGCTATGGCCAGTTCACAAGTGGCGAACTGGGGGTGCCCAGGCCCAAGAACCCTGCGATGGAAGGCTTTTTAGGGCTGGAAGATGCTACTGAAATATACGGCCCTAATGGTGTGCTGTTGCAAAAAGATTCAATGGTACATGAGCCACTGAATGATTTTAGTTTTCATATCTGGAACATTCAGGCCGCTGTGGCTTCGCCCTCTTTTTTAAAAGAATGGATCATCTGGCCGGGTAACGATCCCTTTTTTACCATTCCGCCAAATGTGGGTACTGCTATGAACTACTATGCACACTTTAAAGAAAATGCCATAAAAACAAAACAGTTCCGGCTTACCTACGATGACGGTATTAAGTCAACCAATTACAGCACTTATGTGTACGATAAAACCAACAGTAACCTGCTGCTGAGCCGCAGTGTAAACAGCCGGGGCGATACCCTTATCAGTAAATATAAATACACTACCAATTACCTTCCTGCCAACCCTATAAGTATTGCTGATGCACAACTGGCGTATATGTATGAAATTAATACCATCAGCAAGCCGGTAGAAATAACCAGCTTTATCAAAAAGAAAAATGCTGCCGACAGCCTGCTTACCGGCGCTGCTTTTTTTGAGTACGACAGTGCAAGGGTAAAAAAAGTATACAAACTGCCCTTGCAGCAGCCTATCAGCAATTTTACTCCTTCGTACCTTGGCGCAAGCGGCTTGGTAAAAGATGGGCGCTATGAACTGGAAACTTCTATCATTGCGAAGGATGCAGCAGGTAACCCGCTTACCGTGGAGGAAAAAAGCGGCACTGCTGCCTTAATATGGGATGGAGTAAACGATGTGCTGGCTGCAAAAGTGGCCAATGCAGTGCATACCGATGTGGCTTATTGCTCCTTTGAAAACGAGAGCAGCGGCAACTGGAATATTGCCTCGCCACTAAGAGATGCCACTACTGCCATTACTGGTAAAAAAGCGTATAACCTGATGCATGGCAGCATTACCAAAACAGGGCTGGATGGCAGTAAAATTTTTACAGTTAGCTACTGGAGCAAAAACGGTCCGCATTCAGTAAATGGCAGCAATACCGCCACCGCAGGCTCCACCATCAATGGGTTTACTTATTATGAGCATACGGTTAACTATGTAACCACCATTGCCGTAAGTGGCAGCGGCATAATAGATGAACTAAGGCTTTACCCTCAAAAGGCATTAATGAACAGCTACACTTACAATCCGATGGTGGGAATTACCAGCCAGTGTGATGCAAACAACAATATACAGTATTACGAATATGATGCAATGGGGCGGTTGAAAGCAGCGAGGGACAGGAGCAGTAATATATTAAAGCAATACGATTACCGCTACAAAACATTGATAACCCAGTAAACCCTTATATAATGAAACAGCATACTAAAACATATATACTACTCTTATCTATCGGTGTTGCATTGCCTGCTATGGCACAGATTGCGCCGGAGACAGAGCCGCTGCGGCTGAACTTTGTTCGCACCTGGGAGCCACTGGTACCCTTTACTGATACGGCCCTTACTGCCAGCAAACCTGTGGAAGAAGTGCGAACCACCACCGCTTATTTAGACGGACTTGGCAGACCTTTGCAAATGGTGGCAAAGCAACAAAGCCCCGGAAAAAAAGACATGGTGAGCCCCATTGTATATGATGGCCTTGGGAGAGAAGCCCGTAAATACCTGCCCTTTGCCAGTGTGGCCAGTGCAAACAATGTAAATGGCACCAATGATGGCCTTTACAAAACCGATGTACTGGCGCAGCAGGCCAGCTTTATGCAGGCACAGTACGGCGCACCCACAGGGTCCGGCGGACAGGGGGAAAGTTTTTTTTACAGCCAAACGGTATTTGAACCATCGCCCTTAAACCGCCCTGTAAAAAGCTTTGCCCCCGGTAATAGCTGGGCAGGTACTATGGGTACCCATGCTGAAAGAGCGGTGCAACTGCAATACCGCTTAAATACTGCTGCCGACAGCGTACGGATATGGGCAACAGCCGCCACCCCTGCCACCCTGCCCATCAGCAGCGATATGTATAGTGAGGGGCTATTAAGTAAAACCATTACTATAGATGAGCATGGCAAACAGGTAGTTGAGTATAAGGACAATGCGGGCCTTGTGATACTGAAAAAAGTACAGTTGGCCAACGAACCCGCAGCAGGTCATACAGGCTGGCTGTGTACTTATTATTTATATGATGATTTTAACCGCCTTCAAATGGTGGTGCCGCCACTGGCGGTTGAAAAGTTAACAGGTAACAGTTGGCAGTTAACAGCGGCGCTGGCAGATGAACTGTGTTTTAACTATACCTACGACCAGCGGGGCCGGATGATTACAAAAAAAGTACCCGGTGCCGCTACGGTAAGCATGGTGTACGATGCCCGTGACAGGCTGGTGATGACACAAGATGGCAAACAGGCCACCGCAGGCCACTGGATGGTAACCCAATATGATGAGTTGAACCGCCTCCTGCGCACTTACCTTTGGGCTGGTGCAGGCATGGCAGCCTACCACCAGCAGCAGGCTTACACCAGCAGTGCTTATCCATCGGCTGCACAGCTAACCGGTGCTGAATTACTTACTGAAACTTATTACGACAATTACAACTGGGTAGCTGGCAGCGGCACTTCACTCACTGCTGTATTGGATGCCACCAATACCAGCAACAGCATCTATTTTATTACCGCATATAACAGTAGCCCGCTATATGCACAGCCAATTACAGCCAGCTATGCATTAAAAGGGCTGGCCACCGGCAGTAAGGTGAAGGTACTCGGCACAACTGGCAGTTACTTATATACCGTAAGTTTTTTTGATGAGCGTGGGCGGGTAATACAGGTACAAAGTATTAATGCAACCGGGGGCAGAGACTTGCTTACCACACAGTACGATTACAGCGGCAAACCCCTGCGCCTGCTGCAGCAGCACAATAAGGCAAGCACCAACGCAGCGGCTGTAACTATATTAACCAAAATGGATTACGACCATGGAGGCAGGTTACTTACGGTTAAGAAAACAGTGCAGGGCACAATAAATAGTGTAGTAGTAAACAGCCCGGAAAAAACGGTGCTGAAGAATGAGTATGATGAACTCGGTCAGTTAAGGAAAAAAGAAGTTGGAATGACGAATGCGGGCAACCCTTTGGAGTCGTTGACTTACGATTACAACATCCGGGGGTGGCTTTTAGGCACCAACCGGGATTATGTAAAAGGGATGAGTGCCAATAATTACTTTGGCTTTGAGTTGGGCTATGATAAGCCTGCCAATATTGTACCTGGCACCACTTACACCAACCCGCAATACAATGGCAATATCAGCGGCAGCACCTGGCGGGCAGCAGGTGATGGCGAAAAACGCAAATACGATTTTAGTTATGATAATGTAAACAGGTTAACTGCAGCCGACTTTAACCAGTACACCATTAATAAATTTGATAAAGAAGCCGGGATAGATTACAGCGTAAGCAATTTAACATTTGATGCTAATGGAAATATATTAACGATGGCGCAAAAAGGCTGGAAGCTGGGAGGGAGTGATTTTATAGACAAACTTAAATACAATTACCAGTTGAATAGTAATAAGTTGATTAATGTGTACGACACAGCAAATGATAATACGAGCCGACTTGGAGATTTTAAGTTTGTCGCAACCACTAAAACAAGTACCGATTATACCTATGATATAAACGGTAACATGGTGGTTGACAATAATAAAAACATCAGCGGCATAGCCTATAATTGTTTAAACCTGCCGCAAAGCATTGCCGTAACCAATAAGGGCAGTATTGAGTATGTATATGATGCAGCAGGCAATAAGCTGAAAAAGATAATACACGAAACCAATAAACCTGATAAAACCACCGAGTACATTGCGGGCTTTGTGTATGAAGATGGTGTATTGCAGTTTACCGGCCATGAAGAAGGCCGCATACGCTACGCAAAGCAGTATTATGTAAATGGCGACAGTGCCATGACATGGCAGTACGATTATTTTTTAAAAGACCATTTGGGTAATATACGTACCGTGCTGACGGAGCAGCAGGATACAGCTAAGTACATGGCTACGTTTGAAACAGCGGCAAGGCCAAAGGAAACAGCACTATTTACCCGCATTAATGAAACAGCCTACCCCATTGCCAATATTATAAGCCCGGCGTATCCTGCTGATGCCACCACCAGCCCCAATACTTATAACAGTAAACTGGATGGTATAGCCAACCAGTTTGGTGCTACGCTTGCGCTTAAAGTAATGGCGGGCGATAAGGTGGATATGGGGGTAAAGGCCTGGGTACCTTATGCTGCCAACGCCCCCAATACCAGTAATATACAGCCTGTGCAACTGCTAAATGGCTTAATAGCAGCGTTAACCAATGGCAGTGCAGGTCTCAGTGGTGGCAAAGCCACACCCGCTGAGCTGCAGGGCAGCAACAGCCCTATGCTGGGCGGCATCAACAGTTTTTTAGGCAGCCAAAGTGAAACACCGACCGGTTGGCCAAAGGCTTACCTCAACTGGATATTGTTTGATGAGCAGTTTAAATATGTACCCGAAGGCAGCGGCTTTATACAGGCGGAGTATTACAGCGACAGGCGGCTGCAAACCTTAGCCACAAGTGGCCTGCCCGTGGTAAAAAGCGGTTATTTATTTGTATATTTGAGTTACCAGGCAAAAATGGCTGATGGCGAAAAGCCGGTGTTCTTTGATAATTTGGTAGTGCAGCATTATACCGGGCCACTTACTGAGGAGAATGTATATTATCCGTTTGGGCTGCCAATGGCAGGCATAAGTAGTAAAGCCATTGGCAGGGTGGAGAATAAGTATAAGTACAATGGTTACGAAGTTAATAAAACATTTGATTTGAACCTTTACGAAACTTTTTACCGCACACACGACCCGCAGTTGGGCAGGTTTTGGCAAATAGATCCCAAGCCGAATGATATGGAGAGTTTATATGCTTCAATGGGGAATAATCCAATTTTGAAGAACGACCCTTTCGGTGATACAACAGTTTATGTAAACTCAAATGGGGATGAAATTTATCGTACGAATGAAAAGAAAGGGAAAATTGTATCTGCAATAAAAGATGATAATTTGAACCTTTTCAAGTTTGCTGTTGCTTTCATGGATTACTTAGAAATTCCAAAAGACGGATATACCAGAGCAATTACTTTGCAATCATTAAGCGAAAATTATGATACTAAATCATTATTCGATTTTGCCGATAACAAAAAGAGTGACATATGGGATAGTAAGGTGCCAGAAGACCAAGGGGAAAAAAAAGTATACTGGGAACCTACAGATAAAAAGGGGCCACTAATAAGAGAATGGTCTGCCAAAATTGAGAAGAAATCAAATGTCTGGACTGTAACTGGTGCAATTGACAGAGGCAACCCTTTTTCATGTTCAAAAGGACCAGGACCTGTTACAGTACATTTACATTTGTCCGAAGGAAGAACCTATAACCAAACGGTAGTATATAACACATCAAAATCTAGTGCCCAAAAGGGAACAGGAAGCGGACTGTCATCAACAGGAGCAGATGCATCCTCGAATATGAAAGGAACCGGATTGTTTGACATAGCGATTGGCAATAGGATTTATTTTTATAATATTACTGGAGGGGTATTTTCTGTAGATAGAAATTTGAATGTATCAAAAAAATGAATAAATTATGAAAGCTTTTTGGATTATATACCCTCTCTTTCTGGTTGCTATTGGATGTGAAAGTTCAAAAGTAAAACCATCGAAAAGCAACATGGACTATGTGCCGTCTGATACACTTATCAATGTAAAATGGGCTTATTACTCATTTATTTATGATCTTAACGCCACTGCTATAAATGGTGAAGGTAAAAAAATCATAGAAAAGCCCGTTTCTTGTAACTTGTTTTTTAATAGAGCTTTCAAATCTGACAATGGCTATACGAATTATATTTTTTCTATTAAATCAATAAAAGAAGATTCATTGAATTTTGGCACCAGCCCAGTGGAAATTACCGGAGTTGCAAAAATTAGTGAGAATATTTTTATTCCAGTCTATCATTTGGAGAAATTAACTGAAAAGGAGGATACAATTATGGCAAAAAAAAATATGAAAACAGCCGATTCTATGTTTTCTATTTATCTTCAAAAGAATGAATCTATCTTAAATAAATTTTTAATTGATATAGCCCAAAAAAAGGGGTTAATTAAATAGAAATCAAATAAATCCTTTTCATTTATTTACTCTTGGGTAATTTAGCGAGGCAACACTATACAGTACCGTTGAAAGGGCAACCTATTATTATCCCTAGGGGTTGGTACTGAGCGGTTTAAGCAGGTGAAGTTTTTTAACGAAATAGTGCGTATTTCTCCTTATACTCACATAATAATTAATAAAATATAGATTCTGTCTCAAAAAACTTCCGGTAGATATACTCTTGCCCCCTGTGTTTTGCAGTAGCTTTTTTATTGTGCAGAAATTGTCAACGCCTGGTTTTGTGATTACCGGAATTATTTGATATTTTGTTCCGGATAAAATACTTTACAACAGATAAATATACTACTGCCCATGAATTGTGTACAATGCAGCAGCCCGTTTGGTACTACAGACAATTTTTGCCGTAACTGCGGAAGCCCGCTTAAATATGCCCGGCCGGCTATCAAAAAAAATGAAGATGATAACCAGGCCGTAACCCTGTTGCTGGTTTACATGTGCTGGTCGTTTTTTATGGGGATTGTGTACCTGCTGGTGAATAAGTTTGCCAGCAGAACGGGAGCCATGGATATCGGAAAGATTTACGATATGATGGGCTGGTTTAGCCAGGGTGCGAATTTCCTGCTCCTGCTTGTATTTTCAATTATTGTTAAAAGCAACAGGGTAAGGACATTCCTCATCATTTTTACCGCCATCGAATTGTTGCTGATAATCGGGTACCGGTTGATGAAAAGTTAAGAAGACCGGTTGAACAGGTTAGCTGTATTACAATTTTTCAAGTAAAGTAACGTCCTGCAACAGGGCAGCGTCCTGCGCAAGAGGAGGCGTGAACATGAAGCGCTTTAAATCAGGTAATGAGTTAGCTGTATTACAGCTTTTCCAGTTCAATCACTTCACAATCCTTAATGTTTGTTCCATCAATTACAAAGCGCACCAGTGTTTGCACTTTGTGCCAGCCCTGTTTACCTGCTGCACCGGGATTGATGTGCAGGCAATGCAGTTTGTCATCGTACATGATTTTTAAAATATGGGAATGGCCGCTGATGAAGATTTGCGGCTTCTCGGTCAATATCCTGTCTTTTACGCCTGGTGCATACCTGCCGGGGTAGCCGCCTATGTGCTTCATATACACTTTCACCTGTTCGCAGGCAAACAGCAGCTCCTCCGGGTAAACAGCCCTTATGTCGCCGCCATCAATATTGCCATAAACACCCCTGAACAGCTTTTTGCCGGTTGTATCCATTGCTTTCAACTGGTGCACCAGTTCCATTGTGCCAAAGTCGCCCGCATGCCATATTTCATCACAGTGGGCAAAATGCCCGGCTACTGCGGGATGCAGGTAATGGTGGGTGTCAGAAATTAAACCTATTCTTGTCAATTTATTTAATTTACAATCATTAAATTTGTACAGCAAAGATAAACAATGCCATTCAAGCGCAACTTTACATACTGGATAGATAAACGCACCTGGAAGTACTACTTTCTGATGGTAGCCCTGCAATTGAATAAGTGATACACCAGATTCGGCAGGTTGTTATAAATTCATCATCTTATATGCCTGATTTGGTAGACAGTTAACGGTTTACGGTTGACAGGTAATGTATTACAGTTGACAGATAACAGATCCGAAATTCCTGATTCCTAATTTTTAATTCTTAATTGATAATTCATAATTGATATGCCCCATTATCATACTCTGGGTTCAATCCCTCATAAACGTCATACACAATTCCGCAAACCGGACGGTACGCTGTACAGCGAGCAGTTGTTTTCTACCGAAGGTTTCAGCAATGATTACTCTATATTGTACCATTGTCATCCGCCTACTGAAATCATCCGTGTGGATGAACCTGTTTCAGTAGCTCCTGAAATAGCGGAAGAGAAAATGCTGAAGCACCGGAGTTTTGAAGGCTTTAAGATACCACCTGCTGCCGATTACCTGCAAAGCCGCATACCGGTACTGGTGAACAGCGATGTGCATATTGTACTGGCAGCACCGCAAAAAAGTACCACGGATTATTTTGTAAAAAATGCAGATGCCGATGAAATGATTTTTGTGCATGAAGGCAGCGGCACCCTTAAAACCATGTACGGCGATCTGCCATTTGGGTATGGTGACTATTTAGTGATACCCCGTGGCACTATTTACCAGGTGGAGTTTGACGGACCAGATAACCGCCTGTTTATTGTGGAATCTTTCAGCCCCATCCGCTACCCCAAACGCTACATGAGCAAGTATGGACAGCTGATGGAGCACAGCCCTTTTTGTGAAAGGGATATACGGCCTCCGCACAACCTGGTGACTAAGGATGAAAGCGGTGATTTTCTTATCAAGACAAAGAAAAAAGGCGTGCAATACGGACTGCACTATGCCCATCATCCCTTTGATGTGGTGGGCTGGGATGGTTGCTGCTACCCGTTTGCCTTTTCCATTCACGACTTTGAACCCATTACCGGCAGGGTGCACCAGCCGCCACCCGTACACCAAACATTTGAGGCGCACAATTTTGTGGTGTGCAGCTTTTGCCCCCGCCTGTTCGATTACCATCCCCAGGCCATACCGGCGCCTTATAACCACAGTAATATTGACAGTGATGAAGTACTGTATTATGTGGACGGAGAGTTTATGAGCCGCAAGCATGTAACCCGTGGCATGATTACCCTGCATCCTGCGGGCATACCGCACGGGCCGCACCCGGGAGCAGTGGAAAAAAGCATTGGTGCCAAAGAAACTGCAGAGCTGGCCGTGATGGTGGATACTTTTCATCCTTTGCAGTTAACCAGGCAGGCACTGGATATTGAAAACCAAGGTTATGTGATGAGCTGGGCGGAGTGAGTTGATTGGCTGATGGGATGATGGGATGATACCGCTAAGGTGGTACAAGTTGTGCTGATGGGATGATGGTATGATTGGATTACTCTGTGGTGAGCCATTTATCCACCATCATACAATAAGCGGGTTGTCTGCCTGTTAAAGGGTCAGATTCTGTAATGATGATTTTATCGCTGGCGGCTTTGATGTGTATGGTGGAGGTTGACCTGCTGCCGTCTGGTTGTACAATATAACCTTTGTAAGTGGCTTCTCCACCGGTAAGTGTGGTATTGAGGGTGCAATCTGCACTGGTGATGGTGGTGTTAAATGCTGCTTTGCCTTTTAGCGGGTGATCAATTTTAATGTTGATGATACCGGCAGACGGACTGATGGTTATTTCAAAACCGGCTGATTCTTCCGTATTGCTTTTCAGGTGTACAATTTTATTGACGAAGAAGGTGCTTGTCTTATCACAACTAAACAGTGTATTTTTTTGAGTAATGCCTGCAGGCTGTATCAAAGTTGCAGTAAGTAAACAGAAAAATTTTGTAAGTATAAACATCGGGCAATTATTTGGTGATACTAAAGTAAGCAAAGCGGTGCAATGCCGGTGTTATTGAGATGTTAAATTGGCGGGTAGTATCCAGCTTTTCCGGCCAGTAAGTGGCACGTAGCGGTTCTACCCTGGTTTTCCTGTTCAGAATACCCCCAATCAACGGACAATACCGGCGATGCAATGAAAACAGACCAATAGACAAAGCGTAAAGCGCAATGCATGTGGGTATTATACCATTTATCATTGGCCTGATTCATCAATCAAAATGGTATAATAAAAAATAATAAGCCAATAGAGCAAAAGTTTTATATCTTAACGCTGCTTTAACCAGCTGCCTCATACAGATGACGGAAAATAAAACAATACTGCGCATCATCACTGTCATTGCCTTTTGCATGATTGGCGTGGAGGTTTATTTTTATTATTTCAATTTCAACACTTTATTAAAAGACAGGATATTCAGTTTTGAAAAACCAGACTATATCAATTACTGGCTGCTGACATTTGTTTCGTTTGCCATTTTAACAAGGGTGTTCGGGCTGATCAGGTTCCTGTCTGATAACAAACAGGGATTTCGTGAATACAGTTTCGGCCAGTTAATGCTTATCGCTTTGCTCTGCAAGGAGTTTTTCAGGTATTCGTTTTATGTTTATATCCGGCAAAGGATTGAAACGGGCAACTGGAAGACGCTGCTTGATTTTCTGCTGCTGTTTTGTATTGAAACCGGTTTGCTGGTGTATTTCTATTTTGCTTCCCGTAAAATGACTGAAAAATGAAAACCAGGATCAGCCATACTATTACCAGGGAAATTTTAACCAGTATATCGCTGGTGGGCTGTTTTTTGAACATGCTTACCCTGGTTCATGACCTGTATATTTTTACCAGTAAGGATTATGTAGTGCAGTATTTGTATTTGGGCATACTTTCCGTAACAACCCTGCTCTGTTTGTATGGTATGCTTAAATTAAGGGAAGGAGAAACTGGCGGATTCAGATTTTATTTATACGGGCAGGCCGGAGAATTCATCTTCTACAGCGTAGTGCTGGTTTTTATTACCATACCGGAATATAAAAGCAGGATCGGGATAGACAGTTTTTTGGCCGGTATAGGATTTGTGAAAAATATCATTCCTCTTTTTGTGATGACTGCCCTGCACTATTTTTCTTTGAGGAGTAATGAGCCGCTGCAGCAGTAAGCCCGTTGCCCCGGCAGGGGAGCATCCTGTAGGCATGGATATAAACGTTAACTACAGTTGCTGTATCATCTCATCACTACATCTTCTAAAATCTTCCAACAATTTTAAAATTCACCAGCCTTGGCGTAAGCCTGTTGGGAATGCTGTATGTATTATTGGCAAAGTCTTTTATCAACTGGTAGCTGATGGTATTGGGCCTGTCAATGAGGTTGAATACTTCAAAACTGGCCCAGATGCTTTCAAAGTCCCTGAAAGGGTTATGGCTGCGGCGTTTGCTTTTTTCACCCAGCAGCAGTACACTAAAACCCATATCTACCCTGATGTAGGGGCTGATGATGAGGGCATTGCGGTATTTAACACTGTTGGGTATATTGTACGACATGTTGCTGCCATAAATCATATTCAGGTGTACTTTAAAGTTTTTGTTGGTGGGCAGATAATCTTCCAGGTACAGGCCCACAGTAATCAGTCTGTCCGTAGGGCGGCGCAGCCAGCCCACTTCATTTTTAATGCTGTCAACCGGTGTGCGGTCCTGCGTTTGCGAGGTAATGATTTCGCCTGCAGCGTTTTTATACTGGTAATAAAAATCATTGTTGAGGTTTTCCCTGGTACGCATCAGTCCGATGCTCAGCCAGCTTTCGGCATCTTTTACCAGTTCGCCAAAGAGCCTGAAATCAACACCTGTAGCAAAAGCCTTCGCCTCATTGCGCCCAAAGTAGCGCAGCTTTACATTGTCCACATCATAGGGTACTACATCGTGCAGGCTTTTATAATAAGCCTCAGTGGTGATGCGGAAGGGCCTGCCACCCGGGCCGCTGAAATTGTAATCCATCCCGGCAACCAGCTGGTAGCTTTTCTGTGCCAGCACATCCGGGTTGATGGTGCCGTTGTAGCGGCGCAGCTCCCGGTAAAATGGCGGCTGGTTATATACCCCGGCAGCCAGTTTAAAAATCATGTTGCGTTTCCAGTTGGGTTTAAAGCTCAGCTGTGCCCTGGGGCTGATGAGCAGTTCTTTATTGAGTGAGTTGTAATTGAACCGGATACCGGCCTGCAAACTGATATTGCGCAGGCTGTCGCCCAGGCGGATATTGTCCTGTATATAACCGCTGAATTTCTGAATATCCAGGGTAGTATTTGATTTGATAACATTGCTGAGCTGCAGCAGGTTGGGTGTGTAGGGCAGGGAGTAGCCGGCACTGTCCTTGTATTCCCATTCGCTGATTTTGTCGTTGATTTTAGTTTGCTCGGCCGTGGTACCCCATTGTATAAAATGTTTGCCCTTATCGAGGCTACCTCTATGACTGGCGTTCCATACTTCAATATCCAGGCTGTTGCGGGCATAGTTTTGATAATAGCCTGCCCCCAGCGGGTTTACAATCTGGCCAAATGTGCTGCTGGTATTGTCAAAATCACGGTCGCCAAAAAGGTAGCTGCCGGCAATATCAAAGTTTTCGTTTTCTTTATTGGCAAAACGGCTGAGCATCCATTTGAGCCGCAGTTTTTTAGAAGGCTGGTTGATCATGCTCAGGCCAACCAGGCTGGTATTGTAATTGTCTCTTTCCTGTCCTTCAAAGAAAATATCGAGGCCAAGGTTGGCGGTAAAAAGTGGAGAAAATACGGAGGATGTTTTTTGAGCGGATTGCGGTATCAGTGTAAACTTTGTGCTGCTTAGATTACCCAGCAACTCAAATTGTAATTTTTCACTGGTTTTCCAGGTAATAAAAGCCTGCACATCATTACTGGTGGGTGTGTAGGCACCCTGTATTTCCTGGCTGCTCAGCAGGTTGCGGTTGCTTCGGTTGCGAATGCCCAGCAGGTAAGTCACATTGCCTTTTTTAGCTGAACCTTCCACATGAAAGCCCTGTTCCAGCAGGCTTACGGATGCTGAGCCGCCAAACTGTTTGGGTTTTTTGTACTGCACATCCAGCACACTGCTCATCTTATCACCGTATTTTGCCTGGAAACCGCCATTGTAAAAATTCACATTTTTGGCCAGCTCGGGATTGATAAAGCTCAGGCCTTCCTGCTGCCCGCTGCGTACCAGGTAAGGGCGAAACACTTCAAAATCATTCAGGTAAATCAGGTTTTCATCGTAATTGCCGCCACGTACACTGTATTGAGATGACAGTTCATTGTTGCTGCCTACCAGGATCTTTATCAGCCCTTCCACACCGCCAATGGTACTGGGCAGGGTAAGTGCATTTTTGGGATTGATACGTACCAGCCCGGTTTCCCGGCGGTCTCTTTCATCCTGTATTACCACAGTTTCCAGGGTTTTACCACCTTTTTCCAGCCGCACGGTTACCTTTTCTTCCTCTTCATTACTGAGGTAAAAGTTTTTCTGGGTTTCAGCAAAGCCCGTGGAAGTGAATACCAGTGCCACATACCTGCCAGCAGGTACCTTTATCCGGAAGGTACCGCTGTCGCTGCTTACCACACCGCTGGTTTTGCCCAGTATAATAACCGACACACCGGCCAGGGGTCTTTCATTATCGTCAATTACTCTGCCACTTACCCAGGCAAAATTCTTCTGGGCCAGGGCAGCAGTACTCATTAATAAGAACAGAACTCCGGTTAATATTCTCATGGCATGAAGGTAATTATTTTATTCTTTTCTACATTTGTCAAAATTACTCAGGGTGCATTTCAAATTTTCGTACCTCGTTCTGATTGTGGTCGGTGGAGACACCGGCCACGGCAGTCCGCTCTGGCTGGTGTCCCCACCAGCCAGCGACAATTTGAAATGCACTCATTACTTCATGCAGTTTCCGTGCTAAGAATTGTAATATGGAGCGGGTGACTGATAAAAAATCATATATGAAAGGATGCTTTAAGTACATTATACCGGTAATCGTATTGCTGTACAGTTGCGGCGACAGCTCTACCCAAACCTATATTGAAAAGCCATTGGCTGATACTACTTCGGGTGAAGAGGCTTATGTTGATTCCATCAAGAAAAACATGAAAGACCTTAAGTCTGTTGAAAATATCAGAGAAGTGCTGTGCCAGCAATGGGAGCATAAGGAAGATAAGGAAGATGCGGCCTACGCAGGCAGCGGCGGGGATGGTGACCTGCAACTGGTGTACAGGGGCTTTGCTTTTTTTGATGATGGCACTGTGCTGCAGAACCCACATGGTGAGCTGCATGCGGGCAGCTGGGAATATGATGATGCAGCTAAAATGATCGTCATCCGGCAAAACAAAGGTGGTAAGGAGATGTATAAAATAAATGCAGTGGCCGCTGATGAACTGGAGCTGACGAAATTGGGTGAGCCCAATGCCAAAAGGCAAAAATACATTGGCCAGGCGATGGCTCATATTCAAAAAACAAGCGACCCTTTTTATCCTGCTAATAATAACTGGCGCATCAGGCCGGCAAAGCCTGAAACTGATGCCGAAATAAAGCAGCGGGCCAAAGACTGCCTGAGGTTTTACCTGCTGTATTACAACGATAACCGGGTAAGAGACAGCAGCGTCATTTCATTTATCGGCTTCCCCACCTGCTTCATATGGTATAGTGGCGGCATCAGCATATCAACGGCTGCCAAGCTGGAACAGGCCTGGGTAAATTGTTTTTACAACCGCCAGCAGGCTTTAAAAGCACATGCTATGATGGAGGAGCTGGTGACAAAAAAATACACCTGGGCAAAAGGACAAAGCTGGGTGGTAATGAATGCTAAAGTGCTGAAGCAGATGTACGAGCGTTTTTAACCTGCCTTTTTGTGTATTTGGAAAGTTTACTTTTTACGGTCTTTTCTTTTATAAACAATTCGTCAACCGTCATGCTGATGTTGATATCGCAGCAGCGTGGTTTTTCAATAATACCCATGGTGGTGGGGCAGGCGCAGGGTGCCGGCAGCTCCATTTTGAGCAATAAAAAAGCAGGCAGGCTTGTGTAATGAAAGGTACGTACTTCCGTTTTTTTACCAGGTGCAGTAATGGAAAGGGTGGTGTATTGCTTTACTGCACCAGCGGGTAACTGCAGTGTAAAATTACCTCCATCATCCGAAATGGTACTCAAAAGATTATTGCCAATAACCACTGATGCTCCTTTAAGCGGCTTGCTGTTTTCGTCAATAATCATCCCCATTAAGGTTCCGTTTGTTTCCTTAAATTGTTTTTGCTGAGCCAGTATTACACTGTCAGTTTGGGCCGAACGTAGCCAGGTATACACGCTGGTATCGTATGCCGGTAATTGTGCATGGCTGTTTTTTACCATGATTAAACTGATGATGGCTGCTGCTATTTTTTTCATATTGAAAAGATTGTTATTGATGAATTGATTGTTTAGTGGCCTGCTGAGCTGCTCATTCCTGAACCGGCCACATACATTTTGATGAAGCTGGAGGTATTGGGCAATAGCAGTATCGCTCATGGCTGTAAAATCAACCACAGTTTTGCTGCAGGCATTGCAGTGCCGTCCGTTTGAGACTGCTGTCATATTTTGCCATTGCTCATGGCAGGGCATGGGTATGCTGATACCCTTTTGCGGGATGTGCATAAAAATTAAGTTGATGGTGAAAAATGGTATGTAAAAGGGGCTGCCGAATGATAGCTATTCATTCAGAAAGCCCTCAGATAATATAACGGCAACGGGTTAGTAAAGGGTTGGGTAAATTATATATTTTTTAATGCTGCAATGGTGGCAATAGGGTCGGCTGATTTAAAAACTGTATTACCTGCCACCAGTACATCGGCACCGGCTGCAATAATTTCCGGGGCATTGGCGAGGGTTACACCACCATCAATTTCAATTTTAACTGACAGGCCTGCCTCATCAATCATGCGGCGCAGTTGTTTAATTTTATGGATAGTATGTGGGATGAATGCCTGGCCGCCAAAACCCGGGTTTACGCTCATCAGGCATACCAGGTCAATATCTGCCAGTATGTCTTTGAGTGATTCAACCGGTGTATGCGGGTTAAGCGCCACGCCGGCCTGCATATCCAGTGCTTTAATCTGCTGAATGTTGCGGTGCAGGTGTGTGCAGGCTTCCATGTGAACGGTAAGTATATCCGCACCTGCTTTTTTAAAGGCTTCGGCATACTTTTCGGGTTCCAGTATCATCAGGTGTACGTCACATACTTTTGTGGTGGCCTTACGTATAAACTCAATGATCATCGGGCCAAAGCTGATATTGGGTACAAAGCGGCCATCCATCACATCCAGGTGAAACCAGTCTGCATTGCTTTGGTTGAGCATATGGCAGTCTTCCTGCAGCGATAAAAAATTTGCGGAAAGTAATGAAGGGGCTATGAGGGGCATTATAGTTATGAGTTATGGGTTATGAGTGATGGGTTATGAGTTAGTTGAGTTGTACAGCAGGGAGCCTGTAAGTTTGCCCGTCGTATACAAACAGTTCATCAATTTCAAAAGTCCAGTATTTGAACAGGGGCGATTGGGAAAGATAATCCTGCACCGCTTTTTTATCAATGGCATTGATTACCATCCAGCAGCGCATCGATTCCATACTTACCGAATAGTAATCGATAATACCCTTGTCAATCAACCCGTTTACAAATACCCGGTGTTCCGGCAACAGATCCATAAAAAGTTCGTCCATTTCAAAACTTATGGTTACCTGGTATTTATTACCTGCGGATTTTATATAACTTTCATTCTGTTCCATGGTCAATTATTTTATGAGTTATAACTAAACAATCCATTCCACAATTTTATTTACACAAGTGGCATCATAACCGGCTGCAATTTTTATATAATTATCGGTGTAACCTTCCATACTGCCTTTTTTATTGTGTTCTTCAAAAAGCACTTTTCTTGCCTGGCCTGCAAACTGAGCAGTAAAGTACTGCATTTTCTGGTAAGAAAGGTGTCGTAAAATTTTATTTCTTTCGTGGCGCACCTGCCGGGGCACTACGGGCTGTATATCCAGGGCAGCCGTATTGTCCCTTTCCGAGTAGGTAAAAACGTGCAGGTAACTGATATCCAGCTGGTGCAGAAAGTCAAATGTTTCCCTGAAATCAGCGTCTGTTTCACCCGGGAACCCCACAATCACATCCACCCCAATACAGCAGTGCGGCATCAATGTTTTGATCAGACCCACCCTTTCTGCGTACAGCTCCCTTTTGTACCGCCTGCGCATCATGGCCAGGGTTTTGTTGCAGCCGCTTTGCAGGGGTATATGAAAGTGCGGCATAAATTTGCGGCTGTTGCTCACCAGTTCAATAATTTCATTGGTAAGCAGGTTGGGCTCAATGGACGAAATACGGTACCGTTCTATACCGTCTTTTGCTTCATCCAGTGCTCTTACCAGGCTCACAAAATCTTCTTCATGCTTTTTGCCACTGGTAAATCCTTTGCCAAAATCGCCCAGGTTTACACCGGTAAGCACTACTTCTTTCACTCCACGGTCTGCCAGCACCTGTACATTTTGCAGTACATTGGCAATACTGTCGCTGCGGCTTTTGCCACGGGCTTGCGGTATGGTGCAAAAAGAGCAGTTATAATCACAGCCATCCTGCACTTTTAAAAAGGTTCTTGTACGGTCATTGATAGAGTAGGAGGCTGTAAACGTATTTACATCTTCAATATCGCACCTGCAGATTTTTGTGCTGTCGCCTTTTGTTATCTCCTTAAGATGCTGGGTAATGTTGAATTTTTCTGCTGCCCCCAGTACCAGGTCAACCCCGGGAATACCGGCAATTTCAGCGGGTTTTAGCTGTGCATAGCAACCTGTAATCACCACCATGGCTTCCGGTGCCCTGCGCTGTATGCGGCGTACCAGTTGCCTGCATTCCTTATCGGCATTATCGGTTACGGAGCAGGTGTTTATTACATACACATCCGCCACTTCATCAAATCCCTTCTTCTCAAACCCATCCTGCTCCAGCAACCTGCTGAGGGTGGAGGTTTCAGAAAAATTGAGTTTACAACCCAATGTGTGCAGCGCTACTGTTTTGCTCATTACGGCAAAGATACGAAGCCCGGGAGAAAACCTGTAATTTGCAGCGTTTTAAGTAGTTTAAAGTTGGGAGGTTCAAGGTTGGGAGGTTCAAGGTTGGGAAGTTCAAGGTTGGGAGGTTCAAGGTTCAAAGTTGGGAAGTTTAAGGTTGAGAAGTTTAAAGTTGATAAGGGGTAAGTTGATAAGTTGATAAGGTCAGGGTTCGGAAGTTCAAGGTTCAAGGTTACTGGTGTTGTTACCTGTCATCTGTTACCTGTCATCTGTTACCTGTCAACTGTCATCTGTTACCTGTCATCTGTCAACTGTTACCTGTCACCTGTCATCTGTCATCTGTTACCTGTCAACTGTCATCTGTTAAGCAGAAGTCAAAATAAAACAGCTTCATGAATAAGAAATCTTTGCCATATCTCTTTTTAGTCCTGCTTTTGGTGGCATTGGCAGCAGTGCGTATGTATAAAAGCAGCCGCAGGGGAGGCAGCGAAACCAGGCAGGAACAGCAGGATACAAAGCGCAAACGACCTGAACCACCTCCGAGCGATAACCCGGTAAGGCAGGAAGGATTTAACCGCAGGGCAGGCAACCTTATCTATACCAAACATGCCCGCTGCCGCATGGGGTGCAGGCATATTGATGAAAGTGAAGTAAGGGAGATATTGGAAAAAGGCGACATTAATTATAGCAAAAGCGAATTAAACAATACCCGTGGACCCAAATATGCTCTTGAAGGCGTTACGCATGATAACCAGCGGGTGCGCATCGTATTTGCGCAGGATGCCGGAGGTACAGCTGTAGTAACGGTAATTGACCTTGGTAAGGAGTGGGATTGCCACTGTGAATAGATTGGTCAACAAAATGTCATATTAACACATTCCGGAATATATCTGTGTAATTTTATAAAATTCATAACTTATTCATGTTAATTTTGATTTTTCCTGTGAACAGCATCAATGTATTTTTTACGAATAACAGATTTTCAGTGATTGACATATGAATTTAAAATCATTATTGGCAAAGCCCTTTGCCGGCTATATATACAAGCAGATAAAGAAAGGCAGTCAAACGGCTGTTAGCGACCAGGAAGCTATTTTTAAAAACCTGCTGAAAGTGGGTGCCAAAACCGTTTTTGGTAAGGATCACCAGCTTGCCGCTGTAAAAACCTATGAAGAGTTTAAGCAGGCTGTTCCCTTGCGTGACTATGAGCAGTTTAAGCCTTACATTGAAAAAATTAAGGAAGGCAAGCACAATATACTCTGGAAGGGGCTGCCCATTTATTTTGCCAAAACCAGCGGTACTACCAGCGGGGCAAAATACATCCCCATTACAAAAGACTCTATCCCCAACCATATTAATACGGCACGTAATGCCCTGCTTTGCTATATGGCCGAAACGGGTAATTATAAATTTGCCAATGGTAAAATGATCTTTTTAAGCGGCTCACCTGAACTGGAACGGATTGGCGGGGTGCCCACCGGCAGGCTCAGCGGCATTGTAAATCACCATGTACCCAGGTACCTGCGTACCAACCAGTTGCCCTCTTATACCACCAATTGCATTGAGGAGTGGGAGGAAAAACTGGACAGGATAGTGGAGGAAACTATTGGCCAGAATATGTCGCTCATTAGCGGCATACCCCCATGGATGCAAATGTATTTTGACCGGCTGGTGGAGAAAAGCGGTAAGAATATAGGAGAGCTTTTCCCCGAATTCAGCGTAATGGTGCAGGGCGGGGTAAACTTTGAACCTTATAAAAAGAAACTGTACGAAAGCATCGGGCGCAAAGTGGATTGCATTGAACTGTTCCCGGCAAGTGAGGGCTTTTTTGCCTTCCAGGACAGCCAGGAAGCTACGGGACTTTTACTCAATACCAACAGCGGTATCTTTTACGAGTTTGTGCCTGCGGGGGAAATATTCAGCGAAAATCCCACCCGGCTCAGCTTAGCCGATGTAAAAGTGGGGGAGAATTACGCCCTCATCATCAACAGCAATGCCGGGCTCTGGGGGTACAATATCGGGGATACCGTAAAATTTATAAGTACCGACCCGTACAGGCTGGTGGTAAGCGGACGTATCAAACATTTTATTTCGGCTTTTGGAGAACATGTTATTGGGGAGGAAGTGGAGTCGGCTTTGCTGGAAACCCTGCAGCATTTTCCGGCCAGTGTAACTGAATTTACAGTAGCCCCGTTTGTGGCTCAGGATGCCGGTAAGAGTTATCATGAATGGTTTATTGAATTTGAAACTGCCCCTGATGACCTGGAAGGTTTTTCCCAAAAACTGGATGATACGATGCGGCTTAAAAATGTGTATTACGATGATTTGATAGCTGGAAATATCCTCAGCCAGTTAAAAATAACCCCGGTTAATAAAAATGGCTTTATTGAGTATATGAAGCGCATTGGCAAGCTGGGTGGTCAAAATAAAGTAGCCAGGCTGAGTAATGACAGAAATATTGTTGATTTGCTGATGGGATGATGAGATGATGGGATGATTTGCTGATACCGCATAGGCGGTACAAGTTGTGCTGATTTGATGATGGGATGATATGCTGATGGGATGATGAGATGATGGGGTGATGAGATGATGGGGTGATTTGCTGATTTGCTGATTTGCTCATGTGCTGATGGGGCAGCTACTGGGGGGCAGGTTGTATAAATAGGGTAATACCAAACCCCAAAGTGAATTGGTAATGTACTTTTTGCATTAATCAGATATTTGCAGCAATTGTTGTTCTTTTTACGCAGGCAGATAACCGGGAGCTGCCACTATTGAAGAAATAGTAACCAGGTTGCTGGTACACAATATAAAAAGCGGTCAATACAGCTTTTGAAAGCATATTGACCGCTTTTTCGCAAGTATTTATCCCAAATTCAGCACTTGCCTGAGCCTTATTTGTGTTTGCGCTACAATGAGCCTGAACATTTTTCCACGAAAATCAATGCGCCAGCGTGGCATTTTTGGATGCTCAAAATGCTCACTGAGCATAATAAAGGTTACAAAAATCATGGCCAGATTGTGGCCCTGCGGCATCAGCATAGGCAACAGCATTAATGCCCAGCCTGCCCCAACGCACCATACCCCGTGCATGATGCCAAACTGCAGGGCATCCCGGTAAGCAGCCCACCCAAACACCGCCAAAGTCCAATGGTCGTGCCCACGGTTAAGGCATCTTTGCTTTATGGGCGAAAACTGCCAAACCAGGGCAATAATGCCCAGTGCCATTGCGGGGATATAGGAATTGGGCAGCAACAGGTGCAATCCAAGTATTGCAGCAATCATGAAAATGCCCACTGCCATCCAAACTGCAGTATACCCCAATACAAAGAGCAGTGCAGCCGGAAAGCGGCGTCGTTTTAAGCTGCGTGCATAAATGTGCCGGATAGGCGTAATCAGTTTTGGAAGCATCATTGCTATAACCATCAATCCCCAGCCTGCGAGCAGGGAAGATATGGGGTTCATATCCAGCAACATTTTGAGTGATGCTGCTGAGGGCCCCGAGTCTGAAACATGGCAGTGCGCAACTCCCATGATATGTCCCGGGTTTACCAGCAGCAATACCCATACAAGGAGGCTTAACCCCACAATAACGATACTGATTTTTCTCTGAATCCTTACTGACAGTTTCATAGGTTTACTTTTGGCCATTACGGTAAATACTCACCCGCCCTATGGTACATTCACCACCCACCATCATCGGGCCGGCCGGCTGTATCAGTACATCAAGCGTATCAGATTCCAGGGCGTTGTCAAGGTGCAATTGATCAATAATATTGGTGATATCAAGCCTTATAGTAAGCCCTGCACCCCCATGCTTACTGTCTTTTGCAGAGGCCATACGAAGCCCGAAAAGGGAGATATGCCCTGCATAATGATGATTTACGGTAACTGTGTAGATATTCGAATCTGTATTGCCCTTTACCCCCTCAAGCTGCAGGTACACTTCATCAGGTAAATTGGTTTCGGAAGCCGTCCTGAGACTGTTAACTACCTTATTTTTTCCAGCATTATCAAGCTTAACAGTAGTACGTGCGCCTGAAGCATTTAACGTAAGCGGGGCAATATTTGCGCCTACCAATTCTGTTTGAGCAGTATTATCCATACTCTTTACATTATTAACATTATCAAGCTTTACAGCTAAATTACGCAATCGCTGTGCAGGTTTGCTCACTAATGGCGCAGTTACTCCCAGCGAAAGATCCTCATACGTATAGTTGAGCTGGCTTATACTGTTCACCATTTCCGGGGTATAATTCCAGGGGGTGCCATCCGGGTTGGGCATATAAAAATGTCTGTCTCCAGAAGCAGTTGGCCCGTTAAGCCAGTTGGTATCGGTTGGGTTACTGTTTCCAGCCTCATTCCAGGCTGCCCACATGCGGTCAATATTGCTGTGATGCAGGTAAAAAACAGGATCAAGCGCTGCCAGGCCCGGATCACTCATGAGGCCCCAATAGCTGGAGGATGTTGAATTACCCCCTACATATACGTGTACTTTGTTGTGAGGGTTGTCTTCAAGGGCACCTGTACTGCTGTCAAAATGATCAAAACCAGTTTCACCACCACCATAAAATTTGGGGGTATCACCGGTATATACGGTTGCATGCTGGCACTGTTGTGATACAGGAGGAATTGGTACAAAGATGTTGCCATCGCCATTTGGACCATACCTGGCCGTAACAAACAGCGGATTCAATGTGCCATCGGGCATCGTTTTCTGTGTAAAAGCCGGAGGTATTTGGTATTCATTATCCGGCCCAAAATAGTTCCAGTACGGCAAAGCCCATTCGTAGGGGCATCCAAGATTTTTCACAATATCCCGCAGTACATTTTCAATGGCGTAAAGATACCCACGATGCCAGGGTGGAAAAAACCAACCGGCGTGCTGACACTGGTCCCAATACATATTCATTGAATCCAGCGAGGGAAGTGGGGTAGTGGGCACATTGGGTGGAGCAGGAATATCAGCCCAATTGGGATAGCCCGTGGGTGGCGCAGTTCCCGGGTCATCGTTATTCACTATGTATTGGCCGTGTATGGCTGCAAAAAACCACCAGCTGGTAGGGTCGCTCAACAGACGGTCCTGCATTACCTGCACTCCTTTTGCATACCATAAAAGATCCGGGTTGTCGAATGTGCCATTGTTGTTCCAGGCATTTTTTCTCATAATTGTAGCCATGATGTTACTATTTGGTTATAAAAAATAAATTGATTTTTTGCGTTTTACTAACTGAAACAGCACTATTTGATTGGGCTTAAACCAGGTGTTGGGTTATGAATACTGATCAGGTTTTTTTAATATGGTTCATGGTTTTTAAAGGTGAAGTCATCAGGTTTTTTTCATTCATCAAAGCTATATAATCTGCGGTAAATATTCAAAAAAAATTATATGACAGTAGTAAGGCAGGGGATTTTATTTCAGAAATTTGTAAACATAAATATATTGCGAAGCAACCAGGAGAATGCTATACAAGTATGATTGCCGGGCTGTGCAGTTTCATTTTAAGAATGCTTTACGCCTTATAAAAAATTCCGTAGCCCATTTCTGCAGCTACTAAAGCAGATGGTATTGCCTGGTTTAAAGGCGAACAGGAAGAAGATAAGGAGGGTGGGTGAACAGCTTTTGGCAGTAGGTATGTGTGGTGCTTTAAAGGTTAGGGATTGCGTATGTATTGCGTTATAAAAATTACATTACGACATACTGACATTAATTGTATTTTAATAGCTGATAAACTATTATAATAAATTGACTAACAATTTTTTATGTTTAAGTTAAAGTAGAATTAACTTCCCCTTCCACTTCTTATTTTTTCATTTATTTTATGTATTTAAAATATTGATAATTAATCATTTATGTATTTTTAATTAATTTTTATTATTGATAAAAGACACTTTGCCCTACTGCATACATTTTTGCATGGTGAAAGGGCATAAACAGCCCTGCTATTTTAAAGTAACAGTGGTAAGTGAGGCCGGTTTAATGTGTTGCAGGTTCCGTAAACTGATTAGGTTTGTTAACTAAGGATACCGGGCAATTGAATGTTGCCTTTAGCTGCTGTGCTAACCGGGCTCCTTAGTTGGGGCAAAAATCACTCCTGGGAATAGTACACTTTTTGCCTGATTGAGCATGCTGAACTTTAAACAGGCGTATCGTTAAATTACAAAATTCTGAAATTTTAATTCAGGCATTAAGGTTTTGAGCAGCCGTGTATGGGCTATATATTTCTGCGGTATCATTTCAACTTGCAATAAAATTCAGGTATTTTAGCGTATAAAATATAAGGCTATGGGTAAAAATATTTTTCTGGCATTTTTTGGATGCCTGCTTGGATTACTGACAACCGCCCAGCCCGGTGTAGCCATATCCGGCTCGCCTGCTGTTGCTCATCCATCTGCGATGCTTGACATTACCAGTACCAATAAGGGGCTGCTGATACCGAGGCTCACCACGGCGCAACGAACGGCCATTGCCCCGGTGCCGGATGGGCTGATGGTGTACGATAGCACCATTAAAAAGTACATGTACTACAACCAGGCTGACGCCGACTGGAAACTGATGGGCAGCGATACCCTGCAAATCCCCTTTCGCAAAACATTCAGCCAGAGTACAGGAGGTGGTAGCGGCTATACCCCCGCAGCTGCCCTGTTCAGCTTAACCAATAATGGCAGCAACCCGGCAGCATTTTTCCGCCAGCGGCAAACGGGTAACACCCGTGGCAACGCATTATACGCTGAGTATGACGGCAATTTTGGGAAAACCGGTTACAATTCAGCTTTTTCAGCCTATGGTATCAACGGACGCTATACCGTGGGGATCTCGGCTTATTCTGACAGTACTTCGGCCTTTGCTGCCTACAACCTGTACAGAGGTACGGCTATTATGGCTCAAAATACCACGGGTTTTGGTGGAGGTCCCTATGCTGGTATAGCCAGTGCCATTTTTAGCGGTAATAAAACCCTGGAGGGCTATGCCTGTGGCATTTACCAGGATGGTATCGAATCATCCCCCATTGTATTCACCTTTGCCAATGCGGCCATTATGGGCTACAGCGAAAGCGGGGCAGGCGGTAAGTTTTTTGGTACAGATACAGCCATTCATGCCATTGGTAATACCTACCTGATAGGTAACCTGCGTATTGCCAACGGAACCCAGGGAGCAGGCAAAGTGCTGCGCAGCGATGCGGCGGGCAATACCAGTTGGGGTCAGAATTTATCCAGCGGTGTAGTGAATGTACCGGCAGCGGCTTTTCAACCCGTAAATGGAAACGGATCTGCTGCCGACTATATCCTGGATGCTACGCCGCTTACCCCGTATAACGATATTACCATCACCAATAGTACTATCAATTCACCCCTTGTGGCACCGGTGCAGTTGCCCAACGGGGCTGTAATCAGCTCCATGACTTTTTATGCCTACGATAATAATGCAGCCATAGGGCTAAAAGCTGATTTGGTAAGTACTCCTGCCAACGGTACCGGTAATACTGTGCTGTTTTCGGCCAATTCAGGCGCTGCTTTTGCAAGTGGTTCATTTTACAGTGGCTTTGCCGGTATTGGAGGGCCTGCCACGGTTAACAATGCCATCAATAGTTACATCATTAAGATTTACCCGGTAGATGCCGGGGGAACCAATATCAACTGGGGCAGCCTGCTGTACATCAAATCTGTGGTAATCAGTTTTACTTATCCGCCGTTTAATTGAGGCTGCCCCGGTTATTGAGCCGTGCGCCCCAGCTCTTAGCCATCGTCAGACGAGGCCCCGCCGCCTTTGGGCGGGGTCCGTCAGACGCTGGCGTACGCAGCAGCCATTGCCGCCAACGCAAAAACCCTTGAAGCGCTGGCAGAAATCACTGGCGCAGGACTCCTGTCCTGCTGCCTGCCGTTACTAAACCAACAACCTGCTTAATGCAGCCTAAGTAACACCGCAGCACAGGACAGAGTCCTGCGCCAGTTGGTACTTATATGTCACAATCAACAAAATCCGGCTCCGTAAACCCCAAAGGGCTTGTTTTATTAAACTGCTATCCTGTCAGCCGTCCACTGTCAACCGTCCACCGCCTTGGCATTTGTGCATTATTTTTGTATCTTGCCACAGCAACGCAACAGGCAGGTAAACCGGTACTGTTACCGCCAAAAAACGGGATTGTATAAAACCAATGAGTATGTTAGAAATAGGCCGCAACATCCGCCGCATAAGGGAAATAAAAAACTACACACAGGAAGCCGTGGCCGATATGATTGGGCTTAGCGTAACTGCATACGGCGATATTGAGCGGGGCAAAAGCGACGTAAACTTTGCCCGGCTGGCCGATATTGCCAAAGCCTTAGATGTAAAGGAAGAGGATATTGTGGCTTTTGGCAGCACGGTGTATAACAGCACTTTTAATAACCATGAAAATGCTAAATACAATAACAATACAGTTGGTGTTAGCAATAATACCTATACTATTGACAAAGAGGTATTTGATAAAATGATGAAAGATAAGGATGATGAGATTGCTTTTTTACGGGAGCAGTTCAAGAAGGGATAGGGGTGTTAGTTATTATTGCTGCTTTGGAGAATATGGTGGGTGCTTCCGTACACAATTGATTATGTTTTGTTTGTCCGTAGTCGGAGACATACGGACAGCAGCGAAGATATTAGCGAAGAGTGGCGGGGGAAACTAAAGTGAACTGGGGTAGGTTGGCTATCTATGTTTTGGCTATTACTGTTGGTAGTTATTAATTATCTAAATATAAGGTATGCCAAATTTCTGTTTTTGATAGGACGTTTTTAAGCTCCTTTATTTGCTTTTTAGTTATATCACGGCAAAACCTCAAGTTTATTTCTTGTACGATATCGGGGGTGAGACTTTTCAATGCTTCTATGTTTTGCAATCTGTCGCAGTTGCTTAAATCAAGGCTCGTCAAGTATTTCAGGTCTTTCAGCCCTTCTATATTTTGCAACCTGTAGGAGTTGCTTAAATCAAGGCTCGTCAAGGATTTCAGGTCTTTCAGCGCTTCTAAGTTTTGCAAACTGTCGAAGTTGCTTAAACCAAGGCTCGTCAAGGATTTCAGGTCTTTCAGCGCTTCTAAGTTTTGCAATCTGTCGCAGTTGCTTAAACCAAGGCTCTTCAGGGATTTCAAGTCTTTCAGCGCTTCTATGTTTTGCAACCTGAAGCAGTCGCTTAAATCAAGGCTCGTCAAGGATTTCAGGTCTTTCAACGGCTTTATGTTTTGTAAGCTGATGCATTCTCTTAAATTTAGGTTGGTCAAAGCTTTCAGGTCTTTCAGCGGCTCTATGTTTTGTAAGCTGTCGCAGTTGCTTAAATCAAGGCTCGTCAAGGATTTCAGGTCTTTCAG
>JANMIG010000109.1:0-1793 GCA_031375675.1 Chitinophagales bacterium | reverse complement strand
TGTCGGTGGAGACACCGACCACGGCTGTCTGCCCTGGCTCGTGTCTCCACCAGCCGGTGAAAATTTGAAATGCACCCATTGAAACCCCTTTTTGCACTCGGGACCTCCCTGTGTGCATATCCACGCCATACAAGTTAGCCTGTACGGAAAGAATGACAATTAAGCCATTAAAAAATTTAATAACAAAGAGTATCTTTATCACTTTAATATGAAACAATTGTTCTGCATCATTTTCCTGCTGCTCGCTTTTACGGCAAAGGCCCAGTTGGTTACCGACTCTTTACTCATTGAGGGGCATTACCGTACGTTCAGCTACCAACCACCTGCCGCACGCTTGAAGCATGGCAACCTGCTGCTGCTGATGCATGGCTCCGGCGGCAGCGGCCAAAACATGGCAGCAAATGCTGCAAGCCTGCAGGCCATTGCTGCTCAGGAAAATCTACTGATGGTGTATCCTGACGGGTACCAGCATTTCTGGAATGAGTGCCGCCGGTATGCCACTTCTGCGGCCAATAAGGAAAATATTAACGAAGAAGCGTTTTTTACTGCACTGATACAGCACTGTTACCGCCAATTCGGGATTGATACCGGTAAAGTATTTGCTGCAGGTTTTTCAGGCGGCGGCCATATGGCTTACAAGCTGGGCCTTACCATGCCGCATAAAATCAAAGCCATTACAGCCATTGTAGGCAATCTGCCCGACAGCGCTTCCTGCGACTGTACCATGGCCGGCAAGGCACTGCCCGTGCTCATTGTAAATGGCACAGCCGATAAGGTGAACCCCTGGCAGGGTGGCGAAATGTTTGTAAGCAACAGCAGCTTTGGTGTGGTGCGCAGCTCCTTTGGCAGTTTCAATTACTGGGCCGGGCTGGCAGGTTATACCGGCAACCCTGAAACTGCTCCGTTGCCTGATACCGACCATTCGGATACCTGCACCATCACCAGGTTTACCTACCGTAAAAAACACAGACCCACTATTACCCTGCTGCAGGTAAATGGCGGCGAACACAGTTTCCCTAAAGACATTGATGTATTTTTGTACCTGTGGCAGTTTTGCAAACAGGCTGGAAATAGGCGTAAATAATCAGCAGTAGTGAATATACACCCTGTTAATTTTTTTAGAACAGCTACCAAAAAATAAAATTATATACATGAGAACAATCTTTTTTTTGCTTACCCTGTTTGCCTCAACGGCTGCTTTTGCCCAGGCTGGCAAAATAAAAACAACCATTACCATTACTAAAACGGAGCCTTACTGCGGAGGTGCCAATCCACCCGCGGAAATACTGGAAGAAAGCAGGAAACCGAAAACCGCTTCCGGAGCAAATTTCTTTATCATCCGGGGAACTCTAAACACCAGGAACCGTAAAATAATCAAAACCATCAATTTTAATGCCCTGTCCAAATACACAGTATTGCTGGCTCCGGGTACTTATGCAGTCATCAATGAGTTTGGTTACAACAAACCCAGTACCAATGCGGCAGACTTTGACCTGAGCTGCCTGCATGCTTTATGGAAAAAACCGCTGTTTACATTTACGGTGAAGGCAGGCAAAAAAAATTCCTTTACACATAATATTGAAGTGCGGTGCCCTTACAATATTCCCTGCAGCAAAAAAGAAATGGAAATGCCGATGTGATGATGCTGCTGGTTTATACTAATATGCTTTAATAATTCCGAATTTAAAATTTAGTAAGGATTTCAGCTCATTAATGTTGTTATCAAATGTTTGAAAAAATTTGTCAACTGCGTTTTCAAAGAGTGCATAGTTTTCATAGAACTTGTTTTTCAT
>JANMIG010000070.1:0-59401 GCA_031375675.1 Chitinophagales bacterium | reverse complement strand
AGTAGGGATATTTGTATCAATGTTCATTACATCCATGTAAGCCTGTACACCCATTTTACCGCCTGGTGTGTACTGCATTTTTTGCCTGTTGAGTGTAGCGATGGTTACTTTGCTTAAAATAAGCCTGTTTGACTGTTTCATATTTTTTTTGATTTAGTAGTGATGATGAATTACATAACGAAAATATACCGCCGGCCAGCGGAATGGAAATCGGTTACACCAAGGCATGATTTGGCGGTATGAAACCGGGGAATGGCTGTAATGAATCAGCTATGCTGTGGGGGAAGGTATTAAAAAACAGCCGGTGGTTCTGCAAACACCAGTTACTGCAAACATGAAGAAATGATAAGGGATATGCCCATGCACAGCAGCAGGGCAAATGATACACCTGCATAAGAATTGCAGGCGGTAAGATGATTCGTAACTAAAGGATAAGTTGTACCGGGCTTACTCCACACTTACCTGTTTTTTTACAACAGCGCCTTCAGAGGCTTCGGGCAGGAACTGGCGCTCGGCTACAAGGTAACCGTTGCCATGCTCACAAAAATGTACTTTCATATTTTCAATACTGATGGGGTTGCCATCAGGAATATCTGCGATATTGCAATGGCGGATATCGTGTCCGTCTACAATAATTACCAGCCCGCTGCCAATGGCCTCCATCTTATTGCCACCCGTCACCACCATACCGGTATCTTCACCCAGGCCAATGCCTATGCAGGAGGGGTTGGCTGCCACTGCCTGTGCCAGGCGGCTGAAACGCCCCCGTTTTTCAAAATGACTGTCAAATATCACATCATCCATAAAACCCAGCCCGGTGGTTATTTTCACCTCGCCCTTCAGGTGGGCACGGGTTGCATTACCTTCATATATCATGGTATTGCTCATGGCCATGGCACCTGCAGATGTGCCTGCCACCACAAAGCCCTCATCGTTCATATACCGGCTCATCACCAGCTCCAGAAACGCAGTGCCGCCAAATGTACTGCTCAGGCGCAACTGGTTGCCCCCGCTGAACATCACGGCATCACATTCTTTTATACGCTCAATGTATTCCGGTTCATTGGCATCGGCCCGGTTACGGATATGCATCAGGCCAATATTGGTACAGCCCATCTTGCCAAAAGCATTCAGGTAGTTTTCTCCCACTTCGTAAGGAATGGTGCTGGCTGTGGTAATCACTTCTATCCTTTTGAGCGGGCCACCGGCTTCATCCACAATACGCCGCAGGATACCCAGTTCAAAAAAATTGAGGTTATAGCGGTAAAGATCACCCTTATCCTGCTCAGCCCCCTTGTCTTCTGCGCCACCAATGGCTACTAACTTTCCTTTAGCAAACTGCATTCAGCTTTTTTTGTGATTGGTACAAAAATAAGGGAAATCACTGCTTAAACAGCCCGTGTAGTTATTAACGGGTGTTAATTGAGGAAAACCTCATATTTTAATTATTTTTAAAAGGTCTGCCCGTCAAATTAAACAGTTGATGCAAAGGCGCTTAAAAAGTGGTGAGAGGGAAAGTTGAGGGCAGGTTCAGTAAGCCCATTCTCATTTGTAAAAAAAATGCACAGTACCCGGCATATATGAAGCAATATCTTTTATATAAAATTGAAACAACTGCTTTGTAACAGAATACCTCCTGTTTTACATTCGCCGGTTATACCTGCCTTTTCACAAAATCTGCAATACCCTCCACCAGCCTGTCTAAATTTTTAATAGAAGTATACACATTGGGCGTTATACGCACCCCTTTGATATTTTCCCATTCAATGCCCACCACATGTATCTTGTAATTATCCAGCAAAAAGCTGTCAAGATCAGCTGGCTTTTTCCCTTCCACCGATACCATGCCAATGGCACAGCCATATGCCGGCTTAAAAGAAGTATGCAGCTTTACACCGGGTATATTTTTCACCCTTTCCATCCAGTAATTTTTTAGGTAATGCAGCCTCGCTTCTTTCCGCTTAATGCCAATCATATCGTTAAAGTCAATGGCTTTGTCAATGGCCTGTTCAATAAAAAATGGCCTTGTACCCAGGTGCTCATATTTTCTGATATCGGTACTTTTAGCATCCCCGCTGCCAAAGAGCGGATACAGGTTTTTTATTTTGTCTTTACGCACATACAGCATGCCTGTGCCAATGGGTGCGCCCAGCCACTTGTGCAGGCTGGTACCAAAATAATCAGCATCCAGGCCGGGAACGGTAAAATCAAACTGGGCAAAACTATGGGCCCCGTCAACCAGTACTTCTATCCCCCGTGCATGGGCTGCAGCGGCAATTTTTTTTACCGGTAGAATCTGCCCTATCCAGTTGATCATATGGGTAACCTGTACCAGCTTTGTACGGCTGGTAAACCTGCTTACAAAACTGTTTACCAGGTAGTCATCATCCTCCGATGGCAGCTCCAGGTTTACCCATACTAATTTTATTCCATCCCTTTCTTCCCTTTGCTTCCATGCCGAAATCATATTGGGGTAATCCTGTTTACTTAACACCACTTCATCGCCTCTTTTAAGGTCCAGCCCGAATATGACTGTTTCCAGTGCCTCCGATGCATTGCGCTGCATGGCAATCTCCTCCGGGCTGCACCCTGCAAGCCCGGCCAGGTTTTTACGCAGTGGTTCACGGCCCATATCCAGTATGCGCCACATATAATAACTGGGTGCCTCGTTGCTGAGGTCGTAATACTGCTTCATGGCATCCTGCACCACTTTGGGAGCAGGAGATACACCACCATTATTAAGGTTAATAAAACCCGGGGCAATGGTATAGCACTGCTGTATATAAGACCAGAAATCTTCATCAGCTGCCAGTTGACCGGGGCTGTCATCGCTGTGCTTTGCAAAAATATGTTTTGCATTTTCATAATGGGAAGCATGCAGGTAACCGGATGCCAGTACTGCTCCTGAACCAAGACCTGCCTGTTTTAAAAATTTTCTCCTGTTTAGCATTACGGTTGTATGAATGATGAAGGTAGGCATATTTAAAAAAAATATACATTTTACGCTGGCGAATTTATTTGTTCGGTATTTTTTGGTAATTTCCACTTTCGGGTATTTGTTGAACGTTTAAGGTAATTGTTGCCATGATAACCAAAAGATGAACGGACTGCGACGCAATCCCGTTCATACGGGACTGCCTTAACAACCAATTGCCGGAGTAATATTCACTAACATAACCAACTGCATTATGAAGATTCTGGAATTGAAAGTATTAAGAGGCCCCAACTACTGGAGTGTGCGCCGCAACAAACTGATACAGATGAAGCTCGACCTGGAGGAGCTGGAGCAGCAGCCTACCAACAGCATTCCCGGTTTCAGGGAGCGGCTGGAAAAAATGTTTCCTACCATGTATGGCCACCGCTGCAGTGAGGGTGTGCCCGGCGGTTTTTTTATGCGGGTGGATGAAGGTACCTGGATGGGGCATGTGATTGAGCATATAGCCCTGGAAATGCAGACATTGGCGGGTATGAACTGCGGCTTTGGCCGTACCCGTGGTGCCAATGAAAAAGAAGGGGTTTACTTTGTAGTGTTTAACTATATGGAAGAAGATGCCGGCGTATATGTGGCCAAAGCAGCCGTACGGGTAGCCGAAGCACTTGTTTCGGGCGAAGCATACAATCTTGAAGAAGACATACAGCAACTGCGTGAAATAAGGGAAGATACCCGGCTGGGGCCCAGTACAGGCTGCATTGTGGAAGAAGCATCCAAACGCAATATCCCCTTTATCAGGCTGAACAGGCACAGCCTTGTGCAACTGGGTTATGGGGTGCACCAGAAAAGGATAAGGGCCACCATCGCCAGCACCACCAGCAATATAGCAGTGGATATTGCCTGTGATAAGGAAGAAACCAAAAACCTGCTGGAAGCAGCAGAAATCCCCGTGCCGAGCGGCACTATTATACGTACAGAAGCCGGGCTGCAGGATGCCATTGACAAGTATGGCTATCCCCTGGTGCTTAAGCCGGTGGATGGCAATCATGGCAAGGGTGCCACCACCGATATCAATACCTGGGAGCAGGCAGTGCAGGCGCTGGAAGCGGCACAAAAATATGGCCGCAGTGTAATTGTGGAGCGCTTCATCACCGGCTTCGACTTCAGGGTGCTGGTGATCAATCATAAATTCATTTGTGCTGCCCTGCGTACACCGGCTGCCGTTACCGGAGATGGTGAACACTCTATTCAGTGGCTGATTGATGAAACCAATAAGGACCCACGCAGGGGCTACGGGCATGAGAAAGTGCTGACGCAGATTACCATTGACGATTTTACCTGGAAGATGCTGAACGACAAGGGCTATACGCTGGAAACGGTACCTGCCAAAGATGAACTGGTACTGCTGAAGCCCACGGCCAACCTGAGTACAGGCGGCACCAGCACCGATGTAACTGATGAAGTGCACCCGACGAATATTTTCATGTGCGAACGCATCAGCAAGATCATTGGCCTGGACATTTGCGGTATTGATATTATGGCTACCGACCTGCGCACACCTGTCACTGAAAATGGGGGCGCCATACTGGAAGTAAATGCGGCACCAGGTTTCCGGATGCATATTGAACCTGCTGTTGGCCTCCCCCGCAACGTGGCCGAACCGGTAATTGATATGCTGTTTCCAAAAGGAAGCATCGGCCGCATACCCATTATTGCCATCACCGGCACCAATGGCAAAACAACTACTACCAGGCTTACTGCACATATAGCCAAAAGCGCCGGCAAAAAAGTGGGCTATACCACCAGCGATGGCGTGTACATACAAAACCAGCTGATGATGCGGGGCGACTGCACCGGACCGGTAAGCAGCACATTTGTATTAAAAGACCCCACCGTGGATTTTGCCGTGCTGGAATGTGCCAGGGGGGGTATCTTAAAAGCCGGTTTGGCTTTTCAAAACTGCGATGTGGCCATTGTAACCAATGTGGCAGCCGACCATATGGGCCTGGGTGGCATCACTACGCTGGAGCAAATGGCTAAAGTAAAAGCAGTGGTGCCGGAAACTGTGTTTCCGCATGGGTACGCCATATTAAATGCCGATGATGACCTGGTGTACAATATGCGCAAGGACCTGAAATGCAATGTGGCATTGTTCAGTATGGATGAAAATAATCCCCGCATTAAAGAACATTGCAATAAAGGCGGACTGGCTACGGTATTTGAAAACGGGTTCATTACTTTACTAAAAGGCAACTGGAAGATAAGGGTGATGCCGGCAAAAGACATTCCGCTTACGTATGAGGGCAAGGCCATGCACAATATTGCCAACACATTGCCTGCGGTGCTGGCTACCTATTTGTACAGGGACATCACCATTGATGATATCCGCCAGGGCCTCACCACTTTTATACCATCCAGCACGCAAACACCGGGAAGGCTGAACTTTTTTAACTTCAGGCATTTTACCATACTGGCCGATTTTGCACACAACCCGCATGGCCTGCGGCTGCTTTGCGATTTTGTGAGCAAATTAGATTATCCAAGGCATATCGGTGTTATCAGCGGTACCGGCGACAGAAGGGATGAAGACATACGTGAACTGGGTGAAATTTCTGCTGCGTATTTTGATGAGATCATCATCCGCTGCGATAAAAATTTGCGTGGCCGCACAGCAGAAGAAATCATCGGGTTGCTGAAAGAGGGTATTGCTAAAGTAAATCCCGATGTGCCCACACTGGTAATTGCCAACGAAAACGAAGCGCTGGAACATATTTATGCCAACCCCAGTCATGGTGCATTGTACACCATCATGTGCGATGTGGTGGCCGGTGCGCTGGATAAGATTAAGGAGCTGAAAGACAGGGAGGATAAGGTGTAAGCAGGAATCTGAAAACTTCAGTATTAAAAGGGGGTATTTCGTACAACGAGATACCCCCTTTTTTATTTAAACATGCAGATTAAATTTTGCACAAAGCTTAACTATCATCAGCTTAAAACAAGAGACATTGGTTATCAATCCACAAAAATTCTTTTTTTATAGATTTCCTTTGTCCGCTGGTTTATGATTGACACAAGGTAAATTCCCTTGGCAAGATTATTACCGCCAATTACAGCTTTACCGGTAAACTTTTTTCTTTCAACCAATTTTCCAGCCTGGTCAAATATATTGGCTTCGAACGGATCTTTAATACTGGTGGTGATGTTAACGCTCTTTCCGGTATTGTTAACTGTCATATCAGCATCATTGATTTCGCCTTTATTTGTCACGGCAGTTCTGGCACCGGCAGGTTTAAGCGGGGCAACTTGTACTGTACCCAATGTAGCCAAAAAGTTTTCGGCCCCGATTGTTTCTTTACCTGTTGGATCCTTAATTGTCACATCAAAATCAAACTGGGTTTCTCCGCCAGCCACTGCTGCGGCAAACTGTGTAATCTTAACGGTAACAGCCTGTACCTGGTCTGCTGCAACTCTCACACCTGTAATTGCAGCGGTGGGTTTCTGCAATTTTATCCATGGCCTGCCTGATGGTGCTTTATCAGGGAGTTCTTCAACGTAAACGCCAGTTTTATCCCATGTATCGTACAGGGCACCAATATCCACCCATACTTCAGCATAGTCCCACACATTATTGTTTATGTTGATGAATTTATAAGGCGTAGGACTTACATCATCAAACTCGTTTGCATCAGCTCCAACCACAATGGGAGCCTGCACCTGGGCAACCGGGAATATATTAACCGGCTCCTTATCCAATTGTATTACAGCACTGGGCTTAGGCCTGAGCGTTGCGTCTGCAGCTATTTCACGTTTTGTTTCAAAATTAAAATCCATTCTTACAATATCTCCTTTTATGCCAGTGGTATTTTCACCCGCAACAATAAACATGGCCCTGTCTTCTGTACCATCATCTGCAGCATTTGCATTAGCCAGCCTGCTGAAGCCCCCATTCGGATTAGATACAGAAACATTTTTCCAGGCAATATTGTTGTTGTTTTTAACATTGTTGAACAATTGCCCGTTTACTTCGGGGAAGGTCATACCCCAGGGACTATAATTGGTAGTTTCTATGCGGCCCAGTAAGCAGAAGTGAAACCTGTCTCCACCAAAGCAACTATAATTGGCAGGCAATGGTGCGTTCCACGGAAACACCAGTACCGTAGAGCCATTGGCAGGTATTGCAGGAATTTGCAGTGAGCCAACTGTATTACCCATTGTTACAGGTGGTGTACAACCGGTGGCAGTATTGTTCCAGGGTGCGGGCCAGCTTAATGCTGCTGAGGCTTTTGCCCAGTATGCCCGTAGTTTTACGTTAGACATGCTGAAACTTGCCAGGCTGCCCCGGTTGCGTACTCTTATATAGATGTAATTGGTAAATCCACCCTTGGGATTCTGGTGTACGGTTCCGCCATCATTTGCATTGCGCACCCATATATCTTCAGATGCCCACATAATATTATCCGGGTTCGGCTCCGTACCGTTATCTGCAGGCCTGTCTTTAATGTACAAATCCACAGCGGGCTGGTTGACGCAGGCATTTAAACAGTTGGCGGCAAACACACGGTTACGAATAACGTTTGAAGGCTGTGGTCCAAAACCAAGAGTAAAATTGATACCCACATTAAAATGGCAATAGCTCATGATGGTACCGCCCCCGGCAGGACTACCCGGCAAAGGACAGCCCCCTTCCGTAAACCCGGAACAGCCGTCTATGGCTGTACTGGTTCCGTTCCATACGCAGGCATGTGTATGCCTTGAGCCCAGCAGGTGACCCATTTCATGCGTAAACACATATACGTTCCAGCTATAAGTAGGGATAGTTGGGTAGGGTGGCACCTGCAAACCGCTGATGCACTGATCAAAATCACGGTTGGTATTGCACAATCCGGTAAAGCCAGCAGCTATTCCTCCAAAACCATAAAAGCCAACCAGGTGTCCCAGGTCGCCGTTAAAAGTATTCCTTAAACTCTGAAAAGATGAAAGATATGCCGAAGAACTGCTGGTGTTATATGGAGAAGCACTTGTCCACACAAAAATTTGCGACAACACCATAGGTATCCCTTCATTCTGGTACAACATGGCACTCTGGTTAAAAAGACCTGTTATAAAACTGTTTACATTGGCAACAGAGCCACGGTTCTGGAATACATTAAAATCTGTTTCCACATATATCCGCACACAACTGGCACCTGCACCACGTGCAGCAGACGATGGACTGCTGAACAGTTGTTCACGGGTATACTTTATTTCAGGCTTGTCTTCTGTACCGCAATTAAAAGCCGGCTTAACTTTTAAATCCGTATCCCTGTACAGCACATGCTTATGGCCGGGATTACTTCCTTCCATTTCTGCCAGTACCAGGTTACCTTCATTGGGCAGGCTGATAACACCCATCAATTTATTATCAAATATACTTATGGCTGCCACCGTATTGTCATTTCCTTTAACAATACCACGGTAATGAACTTCCTTATCAAAAGCATCAAATTTTTCATCCTTATCCGTAACTACAGAAAAGTCGGATGTAAAGAGGTTTACCCTTACCAGTTCCAGCTCCATATCCCCTGATATAGCCGATGACACTTTCATGTTCATGGCTTCAGGCCTGGTATCAAGCAACTGCTTGATACGGGCATTGTCAATGGTAAGGATACTTGATTTTGATACTGTTCTCGAAGCCTGGCTTTTAAGTAATCCGGGTGCTGCATCTTCGGTTAGTGGAGAAAAGGCTGCAAAAGAAGCACCAGTGTTTTTTTTGTCATTCACCAATTTAGCAATCAGCTTCTGACCTTGTGCAAATGTTAACTGGGTGAAAACAGATAGCACAATAAATATACATATGCGCTTTAACATAATTATTGTTTTTAGGTTAAATAAAATTGAAGCAGTAGTGAGCTATACCTTTCTGCAAGGCAATAACTTTAGTTGTTTCTGTATATGTTGTAAGCTGTGCAGAACACAGCTATGGGGGAGTTTTATACAACCACAGCCTCCAATGCAGGAAGCAGAGAACTGTAGCTGCAACATACTGCAGAGAGTGAATCATAGCTAACATGCATTAAAATAAAATAATTACAAGTGTTGCCGGAAAGGGGTTAACAAAAGGGAAATCAGGTGCTGCACAAGTCTTAATCACACTACAAGATAAGTTGCAGATGAACTAATTGCAAGTAAAATCTTCGCATCTGAAACAGTGTTGCAATAATATTTTTTTGCCTGTTTTATTGTTGTTTAGTTTTTTTTTATGTAATTTTTTGGGGTTCAGTTGGGTAATTGTTTGGAGTATGGTATAACACTGGCAGCAGTTAACTAATCACAAAAATAGCCAGCCTGTGTTGCATGCTGATTGGCCATGTCTGCGAACTGCTATGGTGATACTATTATCATTACTGCTGCTTCAACCCCTTCCCATACACTTCAAGCGCTCTTTTACGTGCAAACTCATGCACCACTACCGGACCGGGGTAATCGAAACTATCCAGTTCGGAAATCCATTTGCGGATGTACTTCAGGTCTTTATCAAATTTCTCCGTTTGCAGCCTTGGGTTAAACACCCTGAAATAAGGTGCAGCATCGCAACCACTGCCTGCAGCCCATTGCCACCCGCCATTGTTGGCTGCCAAATCAAAATCGAGCAGTTTTTTTGCAAACCATGCTTCACCCAGTCTCCAGTCGAGCAGCAGGTGCTTGGTTAAAAAACTGGCCACTATCATCCTTACCCTGTTGTGCATAAAACCGGTTTCATTCAGCTCTCTCATACCTGCATCTACAATGGGATAGCCGGTTTGCCCCTGGCACCATTTTTCAAACATGGCTTCATCCTGCAGCCATTCAATCCTGTCGTACTCAGGTTTAAATGCCTTGCCCATGCCCACCTGCGGAAAATTCCACAATATCATGTGATAAAAGTCACGCCATATCAATTCGTTCAGGAAGGTTTCATTCAGGCCAATTGCTTTTTTTGCCAGCTGGCGGATACTAACGGTACCAAAGCGCAGGTGTACGCCCAGTTTGGATGTGCCGTCTGTAGCCGGAAAATTGCGCTGCTCTGTATATTTTTTTACCAGTTCCTCATTCAGTTGTTTTGATGGAAAAGGTTTATCAGTACTGATAAAACCCATTTGCGCCAGTGTAATCAATGGCAGTTCAGCCTGCTGATAAAAATTACTGAAATATTGCTCTGTTGGGTAAGAGGCCGTATCTTTTTCTGTAAGCCGGGCCTTCCACTTTTTGCTGTAAGGGGTAAACACGGTATAAGGTTTTCCATCATCCTTGGTTACTTCCAGTTTTTCAAAAATCACCTGGTCTTTAAACGTATGCAGCATACCGCCCTTGCTTTGCAGCAGGTTGGCAACCATATCATCCCGTTTCTTAGCATACGGCTCATAGTCATGATTGGTAAATACTTCTTTAACATCATACTGTTGCATCAATTGTACAAAAACCTCCCCGGGTGTGCCGTAAAATACCTGCAGCGTACTGCCCATCGCTGCCAGCCGCTGCTGCATTTCTTCCAGTGCAGCATGTATAAATGCAACCCTGCGGTCGGCTTTATCCTCCAGCCGGTCAAGAATATTTTTGTCGAAAATAAAAATGGGTAATACCGGCCGCCCGGCTGTAAGTGCATTAAAGAGCGCAGCATTGTCTGTAAGCCGCAAGTCACGGCGAAACCACATAACCGAAACTGAATCCATACTTCCTGTTTGTTTGAATTAACAAGCGGGGAGCTCAATGGTTTGATGCAGCAGGGAATAAATTTTTTGTGTAAGAGCATTGCCATACTCAGCGCTGTCCACCTGCTTCACCCAGCGGATATTGTAAATGGCATTCGTCAAAAAAACCTCATCCGCTTCAAATAACTGTTGCGGGGTAATCTGAATTTCTTCTGCAGCCAACCCATTGCTGCGCAGCACCTGCAGTACCTGCCTGCGCATGATGCCTGCCACACAGCCTTCGCTAAGTGCAGGCGTGTATACAATGTCGTTTTTTACCATAAAAATATTTGCAATGGTGCTGTCGCAAATACGGCCATGCATATTCAGCAATACAGCATCGTTCCATTTTTGCTTTTTTGCATGCATGGCAGCCAGCAGGTAAGGCAGGTAATTATTGTGCTTCAGGCCCGATGTGCTGTCGCAAATCTTCAATGCAGCACTGTACACTCCCATCACCAGGCCATTACTGTTCCAGGTGCCATTACCGGCAGGCAGCTCCATTGTTTCTATGATGCAGTTGGGTGCATTGCTTTTAACATCATACAGTCCACCATCTCCCCGGTACACCATCACCCTTATTCTTGCAGCTGCCGTATGCCCGTTTTTCCCGGCAAGCTCTTTTATTTTATCTTCCAGCATATCAGGAGTGAAATGCCGGGGTACTTCAAAACCCAGCACCTGCATGCCCTGCCACAGCCTGGCAAAGTGTTCATCTGCATGAACCAGGGTGCCGTTCAGCAGCTTAATGGTTTCAAATAGCCCATCGCCATACCGCAGCCCGCGGCTGTCGGCACCCACGGCTGCAGTACCTTCTTTAATAAATTTTCCGTTGTGGTAAAAAAAAATGCCCATAATGATTATGGGCAAAAGTATACGTTTGTTTGGATAAGCAGTTAAAGAAGGTCGTCGTCGAGCAATTTATTTTTTACGGCGTACATGATAAGGCCTGCTGTACTTTTAGCGCCGGTTTTCACTTTCAGTTTGTCACGGATGGCTTCTACAGTGCGGGGGCTCAGCTCCACCACTTCTGCTATTTCCTTTGTGCTTTTTTCTTCGCACATCAGTTTCAGTATCATGATCTCCTTATCGTTAAGCCGGGCTTCTTCCATCATTATCCGCTGCTGCACGGGTGCATTGCGCTGCTTCAGGTTTGAGAGCAGGGCCTTGTTGGTAAGCGTATTAAAGTAATATTCCTGGTCGTGGCAGGTTTTGATGGCTTCGTAAATAATTTCGCTGTCGCTGGTTTTGGTAAGATAGCTGTTGGCACCCAGTTCCATCAGTTTGGTAATCATGCTGTGGTCGTCCATCATGGTAAGCATGATCGTTTTTACATCCGGAAAATTCTTTTTCAGTTCAGGCAAGGTAGCTATACCATCCATTATGGGCATCTGTATATCCAGTAGGATCACATCAGCAGGAACCATCTTGAGCAGGTTGAGGAGGTGCATGCCATTGTCAGCTTCCGCTACAACTTTTACGTCTTTCTTGGCACTCAGCGCCGTTTTAACACCGGCCCTGTAGAGTACATGATCATCGCAGATTATCACTTTAATGGGTTCCAAATTATCAGAATTTAATTTTTTTAAGGGGTTTATTTGCTGTGCAGTTATTACACTGCGGGTAAAGTTACTCAATATCAGGATGCAAGATGGCGATATTTTTTTGCATACGGAATAGGAGATATACCTGATTATCGATATAGGAAAACTACGATTAAATGACGTGATTTAACGAACAATATTACAAATAAGCCTTATTTGTATGCTGATAAAAGCAGGCATCAGCGCTTACCCGGTGCCGAAAACACTGCTATGTACATAGTGTCTGCCTTTTTATCCCAGCCTGCCAGCAGCTCCTGGTGCAGTAACTGAAAGCCCTGCTTTTGTATAAAATCTGTTGTGCCCTCATTTTCCTGGCGGAATACAGAACAGGTGATATAGAAGAAAATACCGCCCGGCTTAAGATGACGGAGGGCATTTGAAGCGATTTTCTGCTGTAATGCGGCGTATACGGCTATTTGTGCTGCATCAAAAAAATAATGCTGCTCAGGTGTACGTGCCCAGGTACCGCTGCCGCTGCATGGTGCATCGCAGATAATGACATCATAGCCGGGACTGTTATGCATCAAATAATCATCCCCCGCCAGGTCGGCTGTAAAACACTGGTATTTTTTTATGCCTGCCCTTCTGAACCGCTGGTCAAGATTGTGCAGGATTGAACTCCGTACATCTGAAACTGTTAGATTAACCCTGCCCATGAGTACATCGTACAGCAGTATTGACTTTCCGCCACTGGCTGCACAGCAATCCCAGGCAGATAAAACATTACTGCCCGGGCTGTTTCCAAGTATAATTTTTTCAAATATTTCCCCAGTGCGCTGAGAGTTAAAGTCCTGCACCACGGCCTCTTTGTCGAGTGCTATTATCCCATCCACATTGGTGGCATTGGTGAGGGCAATACAGTTAGCGCTCATTTCGTCAAACCCAATAGCCGCGGCAGATAGCTTTTGTTTTGTAAGTTCTTCCATTCCAGGGCGGAGGCGCAGGTAAAGCCGGGGTTGTATTAAAAAGGAAAGACAAAATTCCCTCCCTTGCTCCGGGCTTAAGCCCGGAGCATGGGATAAGCCCAGGGCAATTGAAAAAAGATCTTCAGGCTCAATACCAATGATGCCGCATTTTTCCTGTGGGGTCAATGCAATTTTTTTGTTCCATTCCGGCTTGAAATATTCCAGTAAAGGGGAGGGCTGTACGCCGCATAAAAAGCAGCCAGCAAGTATTTTTTCTTCAATAGTGCCCTGCGGTAGCGTATGCCCCAGCCGGAAATAGTTGTAACAAAGGGTGCTGATCTGCCTGCGGTCTTTACTGCCATGCTTTTTATTATGGCTGAAGTATTTTTTTATGTGATGACTGAAGGGTATATCACCATTATATGCATTGAGTACGGTTACTGCTGTATTTAAGTGAGATTGATGAATCATTTATTGCAGTTTAGTGCCGCTGAACTTGTAGCATACCTGTTGTATCGTTGCGTACATAGATGGCTGGGTTACTTGCTGAAGTACAAGTGAGCGACGCCAATGAAGACGGGCTTTGTACCATTGCCTGGCCAAAAAAAATTACAGTTCCAGCAGGGTTTTTACCGGGTCCTTACCAAAAAGCAGCAATGCCGGGTTTTCCAGTAATTCTTTTACCCTTACCAAAAAGCCAACTGATTCCCGTCCGTCAATAATACGGTGATCGTAACTGAGTGCCAGGTACATCATGGGGCGTATCACCACCTGGCCGTTGATGGCCATTGGCCTGTCCTGAATTTTATGCATGCCCAGAATAGCACTTTGCGGAATATTGATGATGGGCGTACTCATCATACTGCCAAAAACACCTCCGTTAGTGATGGTGAAAGTGCCTCCCTGCATCTCTTCCAGGGTAAGTTTACTGTCCCTCGCTTTGGTGGCCAGTTCCAGCACTTTAGCCTCAATTTGGGCCATGTTCAGGCTTTCGGCATTTCGTATTACAGGTACCACAAGCCCTTTGGGAGCGCTCACCGCAATGGATACATCGCAGTAATCGTGGTAAATGATATTTTCTCCGTCAATATAAGCGTTTACAGCCTTAAATTCCTGCAGGGCAAAGCAGCAGGCCTTGGTAAAAAAGCTCATAAAGCCCAGGTTTACCCCGTGTATTTCTTTAAACTTGTCCTTGTATTTGGTGCGTATATCCATAATTGGCCCCATATCCACCTCATTAAAGGTGGTGAGCATGGCCGTGGTATTTTTTGCCTCAACCAGGCGACGGCTTACCGTTTTGCGCAGGTTGCTCATTTTTTCCGGCTTATCTTCCCTGCTGAACAGTGTGGTACCGGGTTTACGGCCCGGATTGTTCAATGCTTCCAGCACATCCTGCTTGATGATTTTGCCATTGCTGCCACTGGGCGTTACGGTTTTGGCATCTAATTTTTTATCTGCAATGATGGCAGCTGCAACAGGTGTGGCCTTTACATCAGCAACCGGTGCTGCCTGCTCTGGAGCTTTGGCTGCAGGTACTGCTTCAGCAGCCTTTACTGGCTGCCCGGGCACTGCTGCTTTTTCGGGCCTTGCGGCTTCTGTATCAATGCTGCAAACAATATCCCCTATTTTAAGGGTATCTCCTTCGGCAGCTATTATTTTTATAGCTCCTGCCTGCTCAGCATTTATCTCAAAAGTGGCTTTTTCACTTTCCAGCTCTGCTATAATTTCATCCCTTTCTGCCCATTCGCCGTCCTTTTTCAGCCATTTTACCAATGTAACTTCACTGATGCTTTCCCCTACCGTTGGAACTTTTATCTCGATTGCCATGTATAAACTTGTTTAAAAGTTTGGCAAATTTCGGGGAAAATGAAGGATATTTAAAATTGATTTGGGGAGAAAGGTGAATTTTTGTGGAAATTAACCCCTTTGTGGTATTGTTTATTCTATTACAATCCCCTAATTTTACACGTAAATGTGTAACTTAACCCTTGTACAGTAATCCGTTTCAAGCATAAAAGTTACCGTTTCAGAAATAGAAGTTACCATTTACTAAATAAAAAGCAATTTTTAACGTTGTAATCAGTACTTTTATCAAGCTATTAAGGTAAATAAAACTAAAAAAAGATGCAAAAAAGACTACATTTTTCAGGATTGGCGGTTGCGTTGCTTCTGTGCAGCAGCAGTTTTGGCCAATTGTTCATCAGCAGCGGTGCTACTTTTAATATCCAGACTGGCGGTATAGTTACTGTACAGGGGGATGTTACCAGCAGTGCAGACATTACCGGCGCTGGTAAAGTAATTTTGAAAGGTACAGGCAACCAGAACGTTAACATGAACGGCTTTACCATCCCGAATCTTGAGATGGACAATGCTGCAAATGCTACATTAACAGGAAATGCAAGAATCGGTACAGACGTGCTTTTTACCAATGGCAAGATACAGCAGGGCAACTTTAACTTTGTAATAGCTCCTGCTGCAACAATTACCGGTGCAGGTATCAATAAGTATTTTGTAACCAACGGTACAGGCCGTTTGATTAAAAATGCACTCGGTGCTGCTGCTTTTACCTACCCGGTGGGTAATTCTACCACTACTTACAATCCTGTATCCATCAGCAACAGTGGTACAGCTGATGATATTGGTGTTCTTTGCCTGCCCAATGTGCTGAGTGCAGGAACTACCGGTACAGCTTTTACCAAAGAAGTGGCCGATGCCAGTTGGGATATTAATGAGGCTGTTGCCGGTGGCAGTAACCTCAGCCTGACAACTACCTGGAATGCTTCTGATGAGCTGGCAGGTTTTAACCGCACAAAAGGCGGAATTTCATATTATATACCAACAGCCGGTGCAACCCAAGGCTGGGATTTGCTGAACAGCCAGACAGGTGCTGCCGCTGGTACTGATCCATATACTTATACAAGAACCGGGGTTACATCAATGGGGGCTTTTGCCGTAGGCACACGCCCTGTATTAAGCCCGCTGCTGGTTTCTCCAAAAGTATTTTTACAAGGACCATTTAATACAGGTACTGGTGTGATGGGCGACAACCTGAGAACGTTGAACCTTATTCCCACAACTGAACCATATACTGCTACAAGTGGCTTTACCCACAGCGGAAGTGGTGGCGGAGAAACAAGCCTTACCACAATAGTAGGCTCAGGCGCACCTGCTGGTAATGATGCCATTGTTGACTGGGTTTTTGTACAACTGCACGACGGTGGTACAGGCGCAGTTATAGGCTCAAGGGCTGCCCTGGTTCAAAGAGACGGCGATTTGGTTGAAACTGATGGTGTGTCTCCGGTAAATATGGCTGGTTTTGCGGCTGGCAACTATTTTGTATCTGTTCGTCACAGAAACCACCTGGGTGTGCGTACTGCCGCCACATTGGGTCTGGCTAAAACCACTACCACTGCTTACAACTTTACCACTGCTCAAACACAGGCATTCCCCGGTGCTGTAGCAAATAACCCCATGGCAACCCTTTCACCCACAGCCTTTTTCGGTATGTGGGCTGGTGATGCCAATGGTAACAGAAATGTAAGGTATTCCGGTGCTGCAAATGATAACAACCAGTTGCTGAATATAACCCTTGGCGGTAACGTAGCGGGTGTTATCACAAATACTTACAACAGGAGTGACCTGAATATGAACGGAAACGTACGGTACTCGGGTGCTGCAAATGACAATAACGTATTACTGAACGTTGCACTTGGCGGTCTTGTAGGTGCAGTTTTATCACAACCAGCATTTTAATAACTAACGAAAAATTCATTATCCACCAATAAAAAAATAAAAATCATTCGATATGAAAAAAATTATAGCAATTTTAGGTCTTTTACTTCCGGCACTACTTTCACAGGGCCAGATATCCAATGCAATGCGTGCTACTGTTGTAAGTGAAACACTTAACCAGGTAACTGTATTCGCAAAATCAGATGTAGCGTTGACCAATGTACACGTACAGAACGTTATTGTTTCATTAAGTATAGTTGACCCGGGAGCAGGCAACAGGCCCACGTTAAGCATCGTTACCAATCACCTTCCTGATTGTGCATGGACACCCCAAGCACCCTATGCCGAAGGTGGAAGGTGGCATTATGATTTTATTGCCAACAACAATTCAAACACTCCCGGTGTAAATACTATTACCTGGACTGCTGAATCACACAACAAGCTGCTGACACTCAATTTCAGCAATTCGAACGGGTTTAATACCACCCGCATCGACAACTGGGATGCCCCAAATTGGGGAGCCTTTTTTAATTCAATGTTTTACTTTGAACTGATACAGGGAGGTGGTGGAGACATTACCGCCCAAAACAACGTGTTTTATGGTTCAGTTGGTGTAGTGAATGATCCTGGTGGAATTAACTCCGGAACATCATTTGCCCCACTGCAACCTCTGAGCGTAATCCCTGTTAAATTTGTTTCATTCACCGTTACAAAGAACAACAACGATGCGGTGCTGGCATGGAGAGTGGATAACGAAGACAGCAGGACTGATAAATACGAAATTGAGCGCAGTGTGAATGCAGTTGATTTTACAAAAATTGCAACAGTAGCTGCCAAAGCAAATGGCCAGGCAAGCAACAGTTATGAACTGACTGATGCCAACCTTGCAGCACTGGTTCAAAACGCAAATGGTGTTATTTACTACCGTGTTAAGCAATTAGACAAAGACGGAAGATTTGTATACACTGAGATCAGAAACATCCGTTTGACTGGTAAAAACGGATTCAGTGCAGCTATTTTCCCCAACCCTGTAAAGGATTTTGCAACACTTAATATTGATCTTACTGCCCCGGCTGATATACTGCTTTCTATTACTGATGCTTCTGGCAAGATTCTGCAGAATATCACTATGAACGGTGCAACAGGCGGTAATACAAGAAGGATTAATATGGCCAATTATGCAGCAGGAACTTATGTGCTGAAAATTACTTCAGGCAGCGAAGTGAAAACTATGCCGATTGTAAAAGGTCAATAATAACCTCACGCAAAAAATGTTTTCAAGAACTGCCCCTGCCACAAGCAGGGGCAGTTCTTTTTTTTTGACTGATTGTATCTTTCCTTCTAAAGCCACGGCCCTTTAACTTTGCCCTTGTGAAGCATCCGCAATTAATCCTTCAAAATAAACAAGTTAAGCGCAGGGGAAGCACAGCAACTTGTTTTGATTTTTCATAAAAGAGGGCAACCGGACAGCAGTTTCATCCCGGGTTTTCATTATAATAAACAGTTCGGTACATCGCCGCCTGTTAAAACCTTTACGCCATACAAATGATTAAAAAGGGCCGTATATCTTTCGTATGTTTGGATATAAAATTCAGACAACTTGAAAAAAATAAGCATTTTACCGGGCTTACTGCTGGCTGCAGTTACAACACTGGGCCAGCAAAAAGATTTAATGCAAGAATACAGTCTCCCCGACACGGCAAAAGCCGTTTCGCTCATTGCAACTGTTGAGGCACCACAGGAAAACGGCAACATAAAGTGGCTTTCGGGTATTAAAGCCAACCAGGTGTTTTTATCGGTGTACAGGAAAAAAAATAAGTATCAATGCTCGTTTGGCTTTCCTAAAAAGGCAGAAGTGGCAGCCAGGGGGCTGGATGTAAAATTAACCGGCCAAAAAAAAATGACATGGGAATTTGATGGCTCAGGTGAAAAATATTACAAATTGTTTATCGCTTCAACTGGCGACTCTGCTGAAAATTTCACATTGTATTCAGGGTACATTTACCAGCCCGGGCAAAACAAATGGAAACTGGTTGGCACCAGCAGGGTCAATGGTATATGGACGGCGCTTAAAACAGCTTCCCGGTTTATAGCAGCACCGGGCAAATCAGTAAAAACAGCACCAGTTAGTAATATTTGGTACCAGCAAAGAAACGGAAACTGGAAAAGCATGTCAATAAAAGATACTATCCCGCCAGTGCTGGCACCATTCAGCAACATAGACAGTGCAAGGCAGTTTACCTTTGAAAAAAGTATCCTGGATAGTGATACTGCTTCCGGTAAAACTGTAATGCAGGGCTATAAAGACGGTGTATACTATTCAGTGATGAAGGAGGGCGATGGTAACCCTGTTGCTGTTAGTGATACCATCAGCATTTTTTATAAAGGCTATTTGTATGCCAACGGGAAAATTTTTGATGAAACAAAGGATAAGCCTGCCCGGTTTCCATTGAGCCGCCTTATCAAAGGCTGGCAGACGGGATTACCGTTTTGCAGGGTGGGCGGAAAAATAAAACTGGTGATTTTATCGGGGCAGGCATACGCCATCCGTACAAGAGCTGCTAAAATTCCTCCCAACTCTGTCCTGGTTTTTGAAATTGAAGTAGTAGGTACAACACCTTCACATTGAGGATAAGGTATGCAGGTGATCAATTATAACTGGCTGGTCATATATCCGTCCTTCATATGCAAGACCCTGTCGCTGATGGCTGCCAGTTCCTCATTATGGGTAACAATCAGAAATGTTTGATTAAAGCGCCTGCACAAATCGGCAAACAGCTGGTGCAGTTCCCTTGCATTGGCACTGTCGAGGTTACCTGTGGGCTCATCTGCCATTACCACCAGCGGATTGTTGATAAGGGCCCTGGCAACCGCTACACGCTGCTGCTCGCCACCTGATAGCTGCTGTGGCTTATGCTGCTGCCTGCTGCCAAGGCCGAGGCCCGTAAGCAGTTCTGTGGCCCTTGCCTGTACCTCCTTCTTTGCTGTTCCTGCAATCCAGCCGGGTATGCATACATTTTCCAAAGCTGTAAATTCGGGCAAAAGATGATGAAACTGGAATACAAAACCGATGTGCCTATTGCGGAAAGCGGCTAATTTACGGCCATGGAGCTTATCTATCCGCACATTATTCAGGAGTATCTGGCCACTATCGGCACTGTCCAGCGTGCCAAGGATATGCAGCAGGGTACTCTTACCAGCCCCGGAAGAACCCACAATGCTCACAATTTCCCCCTGCTTAAGGCTGATATCCACCCCTTTTAACACCTGCAGGGACCCATAATGCTTTACAATACCAGTGGCTGTTAACATAGGCCGAAAATAAGGAATAATCACCTGCTGCACTCCAAAATCACCTAAAAAACCTCAGCCGGCTACCCCTGCAGCAAGGTGGCTGGCCTCTCCGTTGATAAAAGACTTTTGGTTATTCCGTACGAACTTATACATTTGCAAAAAATTAAACCTGACAGAAGATGTTTTGGACTCTAGAATTAGCCTCTCACCTGGAAGATGCGCCCTGGCCGGCCACAAAAGATGAATTGATTGATTATGCCATCAGAAGTGGTGCTCCCATTGAGGTAATAGAAAACCTGCAGGAGCTCGAGGACGAAGGCGAGGTGTACGAAGGCCTGGAAGATATATGGCCTGATTATCCCAGCCAGGATGACTTTTTCTTTAATGAGGATGAGTACTAAAAGGCGGTACTGCAAAAATAACTGAAGCTGCATCCGTTAGGGGCAGCTTTTTTTTATTCCCTGGTCGGCCCTGATTTAAGCAAAAAAACACCTTTATGCAAACAATAATAGTGCATGCCAAATTTTTGCAACTGGATATAGTTGTGAAAGCTAACCCGGCTGACGGCGAAAACCTGAAATGCGCTCATTAAATATTGACGGTTAGCAAAAAATAACTGAAATTAGTACCTGCAAATCATAAATCCGGCATTGAATACATTTAAATTCTTCTTATTAGTATTTCTGCTTGGTGCCTGTTTTTTACAAAGCAGCAGCCAGCAATATTCTTATAAGCACTATGACATAAAAGACGGGCTTGCAGGCAATAATGTATACCATGCAGTACTGGACCGGGATAATTTTTTGTGGTTTTGTACAGAAACCGGTGTGAGCCGCTTTGACGGAACACATTTTAAAAACTTTACAACGGCAGACGGGTTGCCGGACAATGAGATACTGAAGATGTTTGTTGACAGCAGGGGAAGAATATGGATGGCACCGTTTAAAAATGAAATATGCTATTACAGTAAGGGCAAAATACATAATATAAAAAATGACGCTGTTTTAAGCAGGCTGAAGCTGCCGGCCAATGTGGTAAATATTTCAGAAAATGCCGCAGGGGATATACTCCTGAACAGCAGTAACGAGAATACCATGATAAGGCCAAACGGTAAAATATCCCGTTTAAGGGCACTTACCGATTTTTCTTCTGCTTCTTTTACGCCTGTTGGTTCCGGAACAAATTCAAAAGGGGATATGTTTCTTTTCCTGGGTGAGAATTTTAATCCGCTCCGTTTCAACAGGTTTATATACAGGCTTATTATTTTGCCGGATACCTTTAAAATAATAAAGGAAAAGCCGGATTTGAATTTTAATGGCGGTACTCCAAAAACCGTATACATTAAAAACAACCTTTTTATTTACCCATACGGCAATTCGCCGGAGACAGATGACAAGCTCAGAATATTTAATTATACCTCAAAAAAAACAGATGAAATGGCCACTCCAAAAGGCCTCAACTGGATCAGCATCATCACCGACTCTTTAATTTACCTGAATACAAAAACAGGAGTTATAGAATACAATTGCCAGAGACAGGAAACGATATCCCGTTACCTTGAAGGACAGAATGTAACTGCCACAGTAAAAGACAGCGAGGGGTACTTATGGTTTACCACTCAGGAAAACGGCATATGGCGCCTGAATTCCCGGGAAATGAAGAGCATTGAATTCAAGGGCAACCCTGATTCCAAACAGATTTTCTCATTGATCAAATCAGGTAATATCATCATTGCAGGCAGCAGTGGCGAGGAGCTTTATACATTCGACCCTTTATCCGGCGGCGAGAAAAAGAACCTGATACTGAAAAATATAAGTTCAAAAAAAATAATCAAAACAATCGTTAACGGAGAAAGATTGTACTGCCTTGCGGAAGACGGCCTTTACAGTACCAACCTGGCATTTGGCGATGTTCAGAACATCTCCGGGGGTTTAAGTGTTACCTATGCCCTGAAGGATATGGATATCCGCAAACAGGCAGACAATACTGTAATGGCAGTTATAGCATCTCATTCCACCACATTTTTTATTCGGGTAAAAGGCAGGGAAAGTGCGATACTCAACGGTTTCAGGGGGCGTGCAACAGCAGTGTGCTTTGCAGGTAACGGCTTGTATATAGGCACATTAGCAGGCCTGAAATATGCAGATAGTGCAGGTAAATTGACGTATTTTGCTGATACCGACCCCCTACTTGCCAACAGGATTACAAAATTATTATATACAAAAAATAAATTATGGATAGGTACCAATGACAACGGCGTGGTATGTTTTGATGGTAAAAAAGTGATCAGGAACATTTCTGTAAAAGAAGGTCTCACAGGAAATATTGTAAGGGCAATGTATGCGGATGGCGATTACCTGTGGGTAGGTACAGACAGGGGGCTCAATAAAATCAATATAAAAGATACTGCCTGCCCGGTGGTAATGCGGTATACAACTGCAGATGGCCTGGCAAGTGATATGATTCATGCAGTATATGCAGAAGACGGATATGTATATGCAGGTACTACCAGGGGAGTGAGCTTATTTAATGAAGCAAAAATAAGCAATGATTCCCGCTGTGACCTGCGCCTGCTGGGCATAACCGTTTCTGGCAAAGAGCTGCAGTATGATTCTGCAAAACTGTTTCTGCAACACAAGGATAACAATATCAGGTTCGATTTTGTGGGCATATCTTATAAATCGGCCGGCGATATCGTTTACAGTTATAAGCTCTCTGGCATTGATGATGACTGGAAAACAACCAGGGAAAATTTTCTGCTGTACCCCACACTGCCATCGGGCAATTACGAACTGCTGCTGCAGGCAACCAATAAATTCGGGGCAAAAAGTGAAATACTCACACTGCGGTTTGAAATTGCGAAAACCATCCGGGAAGAATTATGGTTCAGGATTTTGGTATTGGCCGCAGCCCTGGGCCTTACCTGGTGGCTTGCCAGCCTGCGAACAAAGCGCATACGCCTGAGAGAAAGGGAAAAGGCAGATACAGCCAGCAGGATAGCTGAACTGGAGCAGCAGGCATTAAAAGCACAGATGAATCCGCATTTTATTTTCAACTGCCTTAATTCAATACAGCAATACGTATTTGACAAAGACGTGGCCGGAGCCAATAAATTCATTACCGGTTTTTCCAGGCTGATAAGGCAAACAATGGAAAACTCCAGCAGGCACCAGGTAAGTATTGCTGAAGAGGAGTCGTTTCTCGATACCTACCTGACGCTTGAAAAGAACCGGTTTGAAGATCAATTCGATTACTTGATCACCATTGACAATGCAATTCAAAAGGATGAAATATTTTTACCCCCCATGCTGCTGCAACCGTTTATTGAAAACAGCATCAGGCATGGTATAAGGCTTAAACAAAATGGCAAAGGACTGATCGAAATTAACATTTCTTTAGGCCTTAATCACTTAATTTGTAGCATTATTGATAACGGGGCAGGTCGTGCCGCAGCTCAGGCTTATAAAAGCAGCAAACACATCGAATACCAATCGAGGGGTATGCAACTGACCAGCCAGCGCATCGACTTACTGAATAAAAATACAAAAATGGCAATATTATTGCACGTGGAAGACCTTGATGATGGCGGTGTGCCATGTGGTACAAAAGTTACAATAAGCTTACCTTTACAAAATACCGGCAGAAAACAATAACTAAGCATCATGCGGGCACTAATAATTGACGACGAACCAAAAAATGTAAGGATACTAAAAAAGCTGCTGGAGGATTACTGCCCCCAGATAGAGATTGCCGGCGAAGCGGGGGATGCCAGGGCTGCATTCACCATCATCAGGGAACTGAAACCCGAACTGCTTTTCCTGGATATAGAAATGCCATATGGAAATGCATTTGACCTGCTGGATAAACTGATGCCGGTGAACTTTGAGATCATTTTTATTACTGCCTTTGATGACTATACCCTTAAAGCCTTTAAATACAGCGCACTGGATTACCTGCTTAAACCTGTTAATATTGATGAGCTGAAAGCGGCAGTTAAAAAAGCTGCTGAAAAAATAGCAGGAAAAAACATCAACCTGCAGCTGGGTAACCTGCTGAGTAACCTTAAAAACAGCCAGGCACCATTGCAAAAAATAGCTTTACCTTCTGCCGATGGTATTGTATTCATAGCAGTGGAAGACATTATCCGCTGTGAAGCCAGTGGTAATTACACCATTATTTACGCAGATTCAAAAGAAAAAATAACCGCCTCTAAAAACATCAAAGACTATGAAGAAATACTCCCCACAGGCATATTCTGCCGGATACATAACTCTCATATCATCAACCTGAACCGTATTAAAAAATACCACAGGGGCCGCGGAGGTTTTGTGGTGATGGACGATGGTACCAGTATTGAAGTGGCCAGCCGCCGCCGGGATGAATTCCTGGCAAAATTTGGACAGTAGACTGCACGGTTTACCCCATATCTTACACGCTCATACTCTAATTGTACATAACCGTAAAATGGGTGTTTTCATCCTCCAATAATACCCGTTACTTTGTGGTACTAGTACGTTTTTAATACTACCCAAACCATTTAGAAATCATGTACCCTGCCGAAGCAACTATATTAAAATGATTTTGATCCGTACCCTTGTAACAAAAAAAGCTACCCCCGGGTAGCTTTTTACTTTTGTTTACAATTCTCTTTACTGCTGCATTCCGCTCATACCGTTCTGCATACCTTCAGCTTCGCCACGTAAATTCTTGCGTTTAAAAAGTGAAATATCGAATTTACCAAAACGCCAGTTGAAATTCAGCCTTACTACCTGCGGATCCCTGCGGCGCTCATTATCCTGTATAAAAAATATTGATTCCGAATGAGTGGCACTCAGTTTGGTTCTGAAAATATCATTCACCTGCAGCGTTAAAGATGCCGCATTGTTTTTTAAAAACTCCTTTCTGATTGAAAAATCAACGCCGTACTGTGGCTTGATATATCCCTGTGCTGATGCAGGCTGCTGCCCAAAACCGCCACCGCCGCCAAACATACCACCGCCACCGCCACGGCCACCACCGCCACCACCACTGCTGCTCGGTGGAAGCAGGGTTTTGGCCTGGTAATCGCCTGAAAGCTGTATGGAGTAATTCTTGGGCAGTTTAAAGTTATTGTTGATTTTAACAAACCAGCTGAAAAGACTGCTGTTAACCGCACCAGCAATGTTGCCTGCCTTTAATGCTGCATTAAAAAGGTTGATATTGGTGGTTAAATCCCACCATTTGGCAATTTTATTTTTGCCTGTAAGCTCCAGCCCAAGTGTAAAACTGCGGTTGGCATTGGCATACGTATTAATGATAACACTGTCTGTCTTGGCAGGATTGGGATTGCCCGTTTTATACTGGTTTCTTGTAATAAGATTGTCTGTATTGCGCATATAACCGGTAAGCAAAAAACTGTTGTTATTGCTGCCATACTGGTTCTGATAAGACAGTTCAACAAGATTGGTAAATTCCGGTATCAGATCAGGGTTACCCTGCGAAAGATTCAAGGAATCAGTAAAGTCAACAAATGGGATTAACTGAAAAAAATTGGGCCTGTTTATTTTACGGGAGTAATTCAGCTGCATGTCCTGCTTGTCGGTGATTTTATACGTAAAAAATGCACTCGGGAACAGGCTCAGCGGAAACTGATTGCTGAACTTTGCCTTGGTAGTGGTTAACTCACCGGTATATTGTGAACTTTCGGCCCTTAAACCTAACTGGAAAGTGAATTTTTTAAACTGCTGTGACCAGGTTGTGTATCCGGCAAAAACCCTATCGTTAAACTGGTAACGGTTGTTTACACCGGGTATCAGTATCAGCGTTCCGGAAGGGCTCATAAAATAGTTGTCGTTAAAACTTGTAAAATCCCTGATAGCAGCCCTTACACCCATTTCCACCTTTTTGGTGCTGGTAATGGGGTTTACAAAATCTGTTTGCATGGTAAGAAACTTAGAAGTTCCCCCACCCCTTGACTGCTCGGTAAACAATGGAGTTTTTACACCACTGTTGGTATTGGTGTACTGGGTAAGAAAATCACCTGTATTGTCATTTTTGCTGTAATTAAAGTTGGCATCTGCTGTCCACTCCTTACCACTTTTGGCAAAGTTGTGTTTAAAACCAAGGCTGCTTCCGTAATTTCTGAAGTTACCGATATTATCGCTTGTACGGAAACCAGTTTCCCTGCTGGGGTTAACCAGCCTTACAGTATCCTTGCTGATGTTGATGGCATCTTCGGTTGCAAAACGCCCCCTCACAATATTACCTCCGATAGTGATGGTATTCCTGTTATCAATAAAGTAATCCATCCCCAGCCTGCCAAAAGCAAAAAAACCTTTGCTAACAGGGCCGTTATCCTGCTGCAGGTTGGCTACTCCATTACTGAGGAAATCGGTACGCAATGTGTTAACGGTACTGATGGATTTGCGCATACCCACCTGGGCATTGGCAAATACGTTTACCTTACCCTGCTTTACATTGATATCTCCACCAAGGCTTGGCCTGGCCCGGCTGTCGATACCGGCCCTTATGCTACCGTTGTAGCCCGCTTTACGGTTCTTTTTCAATACGATGTTCAAAATGCCTGAACCTCCTCCGCTGGCATCAAATTTTGCTGATGGGTTGGTAATGATCTCTACTGAGGCTATCGCATCTGCGGGTATCTGGTCGAGGGTAAGCGTAGAGGGCCTGCCATCAACAAATATTTGTGGTGCAGCATTGCGCAGTGTTACATTACCATCAATATCCACATTTACCGAGGGCACATTCTTCATTACATCCACCGCTGTACCGCCAATACTGTTCAGGTTTTTTTCTACATTAAACACTTTTCTGTCTATATTCATGGTGAGCAGGCTCTTTGTGGCGGTAACAGTAACGCCCTGCAGTTGCTGCTCATCCACGGCCAGCCTTATATTTCCCAGGTCTTTATCCACTCCATTCATCATGCTGCTCATTCCACCGCCACCACTCATATTCATTTCAAATACAGCTTTCTGCTCCACAGGCTTGTATCCAATAGCTGTTACTTTTAATTTATAGATAGAAAGCACACCCAGGTTTTCGAGGCTGAACTCTCCTTTCTTATTGGTAAGCATACCGGAAACCACCACTTCCTTGCGCTTTTTTGTAGCCGAATCGAGCTTGTTTTGTGTTAATTGTACCGAAGCAGCTTCAACAGGCTTGCCATTCACATCCAGCACCTTGCCATAAAAATGGCCGATATTCATATTCTGTCCGCCACCGCCAGGGAACTGTGCCTGCACTTTTGCTGCAGCAGCAACCAGTAAAAACATTAGGGCAGTCTTAATTATTCTGTTCATTTTTTTATATTCAGTGGAAATAATAACCAAAATTGCCCCCAAAAGTTTAATTAACAGGTGTTTAACGGGATGAGTGGTTGTATAACTGTGGGAAATTGCCCGAAGCTGGTTTATGATGATGTTACAGCAGTTATCAATACCTGGAGCAGCCCGATAAGCAAACCAAAGAACCCTCCCACCACTTCCAGGAACTGGAATTCCCTTTTAGTGATCTGGTTGAGTATATCCTCCAGTTTTTCTGATGAAAAGCCGGCTACTTTCTCGGTAATGATCTTTTCCAGGTCAAGGTCGTGCTGCAGCTCATTCATATAGTTTTTCATCAAAACAGGGAAAAGGGTTTCCAGTTCATTTAAAAAAGCCTCTTTAAGCTGGTTAATGGTTTTATCGCCGATAAACATTGATGCGACCGGAAATACCTTCGGTAATTTTTCCCGGAGAAAGGTGTCGATATGCTTTTCAATTTCCGGTTTCAGCTTCTGCAGGTTTTCAGGACTGGTCACTTTAGATTCAATTTCTGCAAACGATAACAACTCATTGCTCACTACCTGGCCCAGCTTTCTGGCTATCTCCATCTGGTTTTTCGGAAAAATACCCTGTATCGTCATCCCGAAAAATTTCAACGGTTTGCGTGGATGAAAAAGCATCTTAATGGCTATCCAGGTGGTTATCCAGCCTGTAAAAGCTGATAATAAAACAGGTATAATATAGCTTGTCCAGTGCATAGTTTTTATTTGTTTGCAAGTAACGTAAAATAAAAAGCCGTTCCAAAATGTATTTTTTTTGCCCGTAGCCGGTTTTTTAATTAATTTTGCCGTCCGCTAAACGGTAGTCGTAGCTCAGTTGGTTAGAGCATCAGATTGTGATTCTGAGGGTCGGGGGTTCGAGCCCCCTCGATTACCCACCAAAAAACAAAGCCATTTTCAGTTGAAAATGGCTTTTGTATTTTAATACGCTTATTAATAATCGTTACTTCCGGTTGCAGGTTTGGGCTTTTCGGGCTTAGCTAGCTTTTTAGCTTTATCATCCGCAGGTTTAACAGCGGGTACCGGCTGCTGCTCTTTTTTATCGTCCGTTTTTTTCCCGGGGGTAGTGGTGCCTGTATCTTTTACTGCTGGTTTTATCTGGCTTTCAATGGGTACATCCGGTTCAACCATGTCACCGGCTCCATTATCACCAGCACCTTCATCAACAAAATCATTGGCATCACCATTGCCTTCATCTTCGGTATAGTTGCTGCCATCACTCATATTTACAATAGTAGCAAAATTCTGATCTGCATATATGGGGTCATTGTCAATTTCTGCCGGTTTGTCAAAATCCTTCATTTTTCCATAACCCAGTGTTTTATCAGCATACACTTTCTTCATAAAATAGCCCCATTTAGGAAGAGCCATTTCATTACCCCCTGATGTACCGGCATATATCCTGATGAAAGGGTCATCACAACCAACCCAGGTACCGGCAAGCAGCTCGGGTGTATAGCCGATAAACCAGCCATCAGCATTATCATTGGTGGTACCGGTTTTACCTGCTTTTTTTACGGGTATATCGTATCCATTAAGCGCTTTACCTGTGCCCGATTGCACCACACCTTCCATCAGTTTCACCATTGTATAAGAATCAGCTTCACTTATCACCTGCTTCATTTCAGGTATAAACTCCTGCAACAGGTTACCATTCTTATCCTCAATACGGCTGAGCAATACAGGCTGGGTATTGTACCCTTTATTTGGAAACATGGTATAAGCCCGCAGCATCTCCAGCATGGGTATCTCGGCAGCACCCAGCGCAATGGATGGATAGGCAGGAATATTTGCCTTGATGCCACAGGTATGTGCAAACTCTACCGTACGTTTCGGGCCAATGGTTTGCATCAGCCTGTAAGCTGCTGCGTTTTTGGATTGTGCCAGGCAATACGCCATTGTACCTGCACCACCGGTAATGGTTTTACCACCCAATGTAATGGAACCGCCGGCAATGGGCGTTTCCGGGCCATAACCGGCATCCTGAACCGCCAGCGTATACAGCAACGGTTTGAATGTAGAGCCTACCTGCCTTGATGCAGTAACGTGGTCGAACTTAAACCATTTATAATCAATGCCACCAACCCAGCATTTTACAGCGCCTGTTTTGGGGTCAATAGCCACAAAAGACGTTTGCATCAGCTGCTTATGGTATTTGATAGAGTCAAAGGGCGTAAGTGTTGTATCTGTTTCCCTTTTGGCATTCCAGGCAAATACTTTCATTTTTACCGGCAGATAAAATGTTTTTTTGATCTGCTCCGGTGTCAACCCATCTTCTGTAAGGTTTTTCCACCGCTCGGTATACTTCATGGCAGCTTCTATTACATTGTCATGCCCCTTCCACATGCGGGCACCACTTCCCTTTAAGATTGAATTGAGCTTGCGCTGTATAACCGGCATATGCTGCACTACAGCCTCCTCAGCATATTGCTGCATCTTTGAGTTGATGGTAGTATATACTTTTAACCCGTCACGGTACATATTGTAATTTTCGCCGGTTTTGGGATTGACGTGTGTTTTGCACCATGCTTTGAGCGTATCAGCCAGCACCCCACGAAAATAAGGGGCTATTCCCTTGTCTTCATCCAATGGCTTAAAATTGGTAATGAGAGGTTTTGCTTTCAACTTTTCTGCCTGCGGGGCAGTAATGTAACCGGCCACTTCCATCTGGCTGATTACTATATTACGGCGGTTAAGCGATGCGTCCGGGTGACGTATGGGGTCATAAATAAATCCTTTTAACATCCCCACCAGCACAGCTGCTTCTTCAATATTCAGCTCCTTTGGTTCTTTTTGAAAATATGCCCTTGATGCATTGCGTATACCATAAAGATTACCCCATGCGGCCCTGTTCAGGTACAGTGTTGTCAATTCTTCTTTTGTAAAATTGCGCTCCAGCTTTACCGCTACAATCCACTCTTTTAATTTCTGAAACGAACGGGTAATCATGTTGCCACGCCCCTGGTTCAGCATCATCTTGGCTATCTGCTGTGTAATGGTACTGCCACCTCCGTCACGGCCGAGTTTAAAAACGGCCCTTCCAAGCGCTTCCCCATCAATACCTGAATGTTCTTTAAAACGCACGTCTTCTGTAGCAATCAGAGCGTTAACAATATTGGGCGAAATCTCATTGAACTTTACTTCACTCCTGTTTTCTGCATAAAACTTTCCCATCAGCTTTCCATCGCTGCTGTAAACCTCACATGCCAGGTCTGCTTCAGGATTCTGCAACTCTTTTATAGAAGGCATTGTACCCAGCAGCCCATAATTGGCGCCCACCATCAGCAGTACAAAAAGTAAAAACCCTGTAAAAAATACACGCCATAATATTTTAACTGACCTTTTCATCTTTTTTATTTGTTATTTTTTTTTCCCTGGGTTGAAACCCAGGGCAATGGAACCTGGACAATGTAACCCGGCGACCGAACCCGGATCAGGAAATTCTTTACTAACAAGAGTTAGCCTGTTCCCTTACGCTGGGTTTCAACCCGGCGACCGAACCCGGAGCAAGAAATTCTTTACTAACAAGAGTTAGCCTGCTCCCTTACGCCGGGTTTTAACCTGGGCCGGTGCTATTAAAACTTGCCGGGATATTGCGTATTCAGCAGTTTCCTGTAATTAATAATATCCTTATTCATTTTAAGCCGCTGCAGATTGTCTTCTGATATAATGATGAATGAATACTTGGCAGCAGGCAGCCACGACACTTCCGAAGGTGCAACCCGTTTCAGCTTTTCATAATACTGCAATGCTGCATCGGCTCCCGGAAACTTCACAAATACCAGCAGATTCCTGTCCTTATCCAAAGTGTCTTTATTTACCTCCAGCGGCTCGGCATTGTAGCTTTCCCTGCTGTACCTTACAAATGCGTTTTTTGCCTCGTTCACATACACAGGATCCACCTTATCCAGTATCATGAGTACATAATGCGGTGCTGCTATATCCAGGCGGAAGGGACCACTTACCAGCGGGGCCACTTTTTTAACTGTATCTTTTGCCACTGGTTGAACCGGTGGTGTTATAATGACTGCACTGTCTTTGGGTTTAATCACCACAGGCCCCTGCACCGGTCTTGTAACCGGCGTTACGGTATTATCCACCTTTATGGGGTCATCTTCCTTTGCACGGGTTATCTCCAGTTTGGTAAGATAGTCTTCAATTTCTTTGCGCCGTTTAAGCACATCCATCAGGTTCTGTGCTTTTGCCTTTAATGGGGATTTTGGATAAAGATTTACAATATCACTCAATACCAGGTGAGCAGTACTGTCATTGCGCTGCTTTACATAATACATTGCTTCGATATACAGTAATTGCGGCGACCAGTAATTTTTACCATAAATACTGTCTGCGGCTTTCTTTTGTGCCAGTGCCTCATCAAACCTGCCTTCTATAAACATGTTATAAATGGCCTCGTACGTTTTGGTAGCTGCCGGTGTTTTGGCAGAGGGGTTTACAGCCCCGGGATTCGTAATCATTTTGGCGGCTTTGCTTCCGGCAAACTTACCGCCTGTAAGCAGGTTTTTATAGTACGCCGCTTTTGCGGTATTGCCCAGTTTGCTGTAGCAGTAAAACAGGTTCAGGTACACGTCACCCTCATGCAGGCTGTCAGGGTAGCGGTCCAGGTAAACATCATACGTAACAATGGCCTGTTCGTAATCTTCCAGTTGCTGCTGGTACAATTTAGCCAGTGCGTATAAGTTCTCAGAAAGTAAGGCATTGCTTGCAGCCAGTTTTTCGGGTGTAAGCGGCAGGTCTTTCTGCAACCCGTCTGCTGTAATATCTTCTGCCGCTATTTGTTCGGCCTTGGTTTCGCCTTTCAGCTTGCCTCCGTCTGCCGGCAATGTAGCAGGGTTATTACCAGACAGAGCTGCCTGCATGGCTGCTTTGCGGCGCCAGTTATCAACGTTTGTCCTGTCGCCCCATTTTGTTTTAAACTCATTAAAACCCCTGCTCTTCAGCGAACTGTTATAAAAATACCAGGCACCGGATTTGCTGCCATTGTTTTCAAAAAGATCGACCGGCTTATTTTTTTCGCTGGCAAAACTTATCTGACCACTGCTGCCACCACTGTTGTCCTCTTCTTTTAACCCACGCTCTTTGCGCAGTTTTTTTGACAATTTTTTCAGGAAAGCATCCCTGTCGGCGGGGGCCATAGCTGCAATGCGCTGCAAACTGTCTTCCTTTTCAATGATATCAATTTTTTGTACGATTTCAGACAGTGCATTTCTTCTTGCCTGCACTTTGGCAATCACATCTGCAAAACTGGTATCACCCGATTGCAGGCTGTCGTACCATGAAAAAGCGTCCCTGTACCTTCTTTGCTCATAAGCAATATCGCCCAGTTGCAAAAAAGCTTTGTTTTTGTACGCTATATTGCCGGTATTGTAATGCAGGCTTTTATAGAAAAAGTTGATGCTCTCAATAGTGTCAGGTTTTTGCAATGCTATCTGCCCGGCTGAATAATAAATTACATCCCGGTAACTTTCAAACTTGTCTTTTTTGCCCATCCGCACCAGCTTATCAATGCTGTTGTCCAGTTCTTTGGCATTGCCGCCCTCCTTCATCATTTTAGCATCGTTCAGTTTGGCGTAAATATCCATCAGCGGGTCAACGGTATGTTTGGATGCCCTGTCGTAATAGTCGGATGCTTGTGCATACTGTCCGCCTTTTTCAAACAACTGTGCCAGCAAAAATTCCCAGCGGGCCCTGTCCTGCTTTGTTTCGGCATTACTCAATGCCTTTTCCAGCCTCAGGGAAGCACTGTCGAATTCGCCCTGTTTGTAAAACCAGTAGGCTGTAACCTCCTCCAGATCGGGATTGAGCCTTTTGGGAAAATTAGGATCATTCTGGAGGGTATTGATGAGGCCTGCAGCCTCGCCATACTCTTCCTGTTCAGTAAGGTTACGTATCAGCCAAACCAGCGATTCGTTTCGGCTCGGCGCCTTGGTCATTACTTTTTGGATGAAATTTCTTTTTTCGGGGTTGGCAATGCTGATCACATTACCATTGGCTGCTGCACTGGTAGTACCCACTACACGGCTGTCGTCTTCTCCTTTTTTACGCGGAAACAAGTTGTAATTGATAAACTGGAAAGTCATCCCAGCCGAATCAAAATCTTTGCGCAGCAGGTAAGCCCTGCCAATAAGCAGGTAAAGGTTATCCACCCAGTCGTTACGCAGGTCGTGCAGCAAAATACCGGCGGTTGACTTAATGATCACAGAATCCAGGTCGGCACTCTGTGTTGCTGTATTATCGAGAGAATAGGGGTAAAAGGGAAGCAGTTTTGAATAATCATTCTGCTGGGCTATTTTGGCCCGCTCCACAATGGCATCCAGTTTATTGGCTGCGTTAAAATAAAAATTATAGCGGGTAATATTGTTTTGCACAAAATGCCTGAAAAAAGTGAATTTTTTATTCTCTGTTTTTTCAGAACCCAGTTTTTTATTTTCAAACTTTTCCGGCTTTTTTTCCTTTCCAAGCAGGTCTATCGTCCACGATGGTGGCTGTGCAATCAATGGTACACTTGCAGCACTGAGCAGGGATAAACAAACAATAAACGGTATCTTTTTACAAAACATGGATTAAGAGCTTAGATAATCGGATAAATATCGGATTTTTTTGGCACATAATGCAGATAATAGGCTGCGTTTTGCTAATTTTAACGACTGTTTAATATTTGACCTGCCTGGTAAAAAAACGGGCTTGCTGTATTTCAGTAAAAATAATACAATTACCGTGTTAAAATTAGATGCAAACAGTACTTTAAAAAGATTGCGCAACAGGTACCGGCTGGTGGTAATGAACGAGGATACTTATGAGGAAGTGGTTAAATTCAGGCTGAGCAGGGTAAGTGTATATGTGGCACTCAGCACTCTATTTGTACTGCTGGTGGGGCTTACAGTTGCACTGATTGTATTTACGCCCTTAAAATATTACCTGCCGGGTGTGGGCTATGGCGATGCCAAGCAGGTGAAGGAATATAAAACACTGAAAATACGGACTGATTCGCTGGAAAATGCGTTTAAGTACAACCAGCGTCAATTAGATGATATTAAGAAAGTGCTCACGGGCAATGTGCCAAAACTGGATACCAATAAGCTGAATTTGCCCAGGGTAGACAACAGCGATGATTAACAGGCCGCAGAGCAACAGATAACAGAAATTTAATATACTACTTACTTCATTACTAAAACCACTATCATGTTCAACTCAAAATCCAAATCATTTAACGAAAGCCCTGACGGCGCCAACAGCATTATTGGTGCAGGTACTGTTATTACAGGTAATATTGAAAGCAACGGGGATATACGCATTGACGGTGTGCTGAGGGGCAACCTGAAAGGCAGGGCTAAAATACTCATTGGCCCCGAAGGTGCGGTGGAAGGGGATATTGACGGTGAACAGGCAGATGTGCTTGGCAGGATTACGGGTACCATAAAAGTGGCGGGGCTGCTTAACCTGCGTGGCAAGGCATCCGTTAACGGTGATATTTACACAGGTAAACTGCAAATGGAGCCTACTGCTTCATTTAACGGGAAATGCCACATGGGAGCCAGTGTTGTGGAGCTTAACAGTGAAGTGGTGGCAGCAGTAAACCAATAATTTTTTTTAATACTAAAACAGATGAACAAACAGCGGAGGTTTATTTTACCCATGGTGATGGTATTTATTTTCACCAATACCCTTTTATTGTTGTTTGGCCAGCGCTTTGCTGCCTGGGGGGTAGACCAGTACATGCTGATGGGAGCCAATTGTCTTTTTTTCCTGGTGAGCCTTACCGCTTTTTTGCTGCAGCGCTCGGCGTTAAAAAATACCAATCCAAATGTGTTTATACGGAGTGTGATGGGCAGCATGTTCATAAAGATGATGCTGGTACTGGTAGTGTTTTTGGTATACATTATGATTGTGCGCAAAGGCATCAATAAACCAGCTGTATTTGCTGCCATGTTTTTATACCTTGTATACCTGGCTGCCGAAGTGGCCGGCGTAATGAAGCTGAACCGGGAAAAAAATGGCTAAGCAGGAAGCACCGCTTTTACAATTACAGGATTACCTGCCCGAGGGGAGTTTTGAAGGGGTATTGTATTACCTGCAGCACTACAAGGTTCATTTAACGGTAACCCGTGAACGGAGTACAGTGCTGGGCGATTACCGGCATTCGCACTTGGGCAAAAACCACCGCATCAGCGTAAATGGCAGCCTCAATAAATATGCTTTTTTAATTACCCTGCTGCATGAGCTGGCGCACCTGTTTACCTACGAGCGCTTTGGTCACCGGGTGCAGGCCCATGGCATGGAATGGAAAAATGAATTCAGCAAGATTCTGGCACAGTTCATCCTTAAAAAAGTATTCCCGGCTGATATTGAAAAAACACTGATGCTTACCCTGCAAAACCCCGCTGCCAGCAGTTGTGCCGATGAAAAACTGCTGCGGGTGCTGTACCGGTATGATGTTAAAAAAACTGGTGCCCTGCTGGTGGAGCAATTAGCAGAGGGAGATTTGTTTGTGATTAAAGGCGGCCGTATTTTCAGGCGGGGCGAAAAAATACGCAAGCGCTATAAATGTACCGAAGTAAAAACCGGCAAACTGTATCTTTTCAGCCCGGTGTATGAAGTACTGCTGGCTGATCAGTAACAATGCAGCTATTGAAGCAATTCCTATTCGTAAATATCCAGCAGCCCATCTGGTAAATTGATGAATACCTTCCGGTTTTTACTGTCAATTTTTTCTAAAAAAGCTTCGTTAATGGGTATCAGTGCTTCTTTACCCTTATAGCTGATGGTACACAATACCTGGTGCGGTTGCTCTATCACTTCCAGTATTTCACCCAGGTCGCCTTCCTGGCTGATGAGGCTGTAGCCCAGCAGTGATATGGGGGCTGATTTGGCCGCAAATTTTTTAAAATCGGCCGCTTCCAGCCATACTTCTTTCGGGGTGAGTTTGTGTGCGGCTTCTTTGGTATCAATACCTTCTAATTTCAGCCAGATTTCATCATCGCTTTTTATTTTGGTGCTTTCAATAAAGTGCGGCAGAAAAATATCTTTGCCCTCCTCTATAAAAATATTCTGCAGCCCCTTGAGGGATGTTTTTTTACCCAGGCTGTGCTTGTACACCAGTTCCCCTTTCAGTCCGTAAGTGGCTACCAGTTTCCCGGTTTTAAAATATTCATTCATTGCTGCAAAGATAGGAGGAAGGGGAGTTGGAATTAAGAATTAAAAATTAGGAATTAAAAATTTTGGCGGAGGGTTTGTGCTTTTATGCAGTTACAACCTGCACTCAAATTCCCGGAGAAATCTTGTTGCAAAGGGAGTTAAGGTCCATTCGCCGTTATCTGTCCAATTTTTTTATTTGCTGATTGGGTAGCGTGTACTCTCAAAGGATTCCTGTATCAACTCATCCGGAAATCAACTTTCCTCTGTACTGCAATTTCCATGAATCTGCCTTTCAGGGCAGAAAAAAAGCAACCCCATAAAGAGGTTGCCCGATGAATTAACGTAACAGAGGCGAATCTTATTCTTCTGTTTTGGTCTCTTCGGCTGCAGCTGCAGGAGCTTCGTCAGTGGCAGTTTCCACTTTACGCACCACAGGCTGGCCGCTGCGCTTAACCATGCGCACTTTTTTGTGCTCGGTTTGACGTTTTACCACGTGTGCATCATGTTCTAAACTCCATTTTGTAAACTTCTCCATTGCAGTAGCCTCGTCAAATAAGCCAAGACTTACACCACGCAGCAAATGCTTGAGGAAAAGCACACCTTTGAAAGAAAGGATACGGCGAACCGTGTCGGTTGGTTGTGCACCTTTGTGCAGCCAATCCAACGCCTTCTGGCGGTCAATCTGCACTGTTGCAGGAACCGTTTGCGGGTTGTACGTACCTAATTTCTGGATAAACTTACCATCACGTGGGGCACGTGCATCGGCAACTACGATGAAGTAAAATGGCCTTTTCTTTGAGCCATGACGTTGCAATCTCATTTTAACCATAAAAAATAGAAATTTTTTGGTTGTGAATAAATATAGGTTTCAATTCCCCCTTACGGAAAATTCCGAAAGGACGGCGAAGATAATAAGCGGAATTAAAAATTCCAAATTTTAAAACCGGATGATTTAGTAAATGGCCGATTATGCCCGCATAGCTGCAAAATGCCGGCTTTTTTAACAGAATTTAAGCAATTTCATTACCTTTTACCCATGCCCGGCATACGTCCCATTGGCATTTTGTTCATCATTTTCATCATGCCCTTCATTTGCTCAAACTGCTTTATAAACTGGTTCAGCTCGTTGATGTCCTTGCCGCTGCCTTTGGCAATCCTGTTTTTGCGGCTGGGATTGATCAGGTCGGGGTTGCGGCGTTCTTCCATGGTCATGGAGTTGATCATGGCTTCAATGCCTTTAAATGCATCATCGTTGATATCCAGGTCCTTGATTTGTTTGCCCACACCGGGTATCATGCCCATCAGGTCCTTGAGGTTACCCATTTTCTTTATCTGCTGCAACTGGGTTTTAAAATCTTCAAAGTCAAACTGGTTTTTGCGGATTTTTTTCTCCAGCCGGGCCGCTTCTTTTTCGTCAAACTGCTCCTGGGCTTTTTCTACCAGGCTCACAATATCACCCATACCCAGTATACGCTGTGCCATCCTTTCGGGATAAAACACATCCAGGGTATCCATTTTTTCGCCGCTGCTGGCAAATTTTATGGGTTTGTTTACGGTGTATTTGATGGAAAGTGCCGCACCACCCCTGGTATCGCCGTCTAATTTGGTGAGTACCACACCACTGAAATCAAGGCGTTCATTAAAGGCGGCAGCCGTGTTTACTGCGTCCTGGCCCGTCATACTGTCCACCACAAACAAAATTTCGGTGGGGTTTACCGCAGCTTTTACATTGGCCACTTCGGTCATCATCACTTCGTCCACCGCCAGGCGGCCTGCCGTATCTATAATTACAACGTTCTTGTTTTTTGATTTTGCTTCTTTGATGGCATTGAGCGCTATGGTTACGGGGTCTTTGGTTTCCCTTTCGCTGTATACATCTACGCCTATCTGTCCGCCAAGCACTTCCAGCTGGTCAATCGCCGCCGGGCGGTAAATATCGGCAGCCACCAGCAGGGGGCTCTTGCCTTTTTTCGTTTTAAGGTAATTGGCTAATTTTCCGCTGAAAGTTGTTTTACCACTACCCTGCAGGCCTGCAATCAGTATAACAGCCGGGTTACCGCTGATGTTGAATTCACTTTCAGTTCCACCCATCAGCTCAGTCAGCTCATCCTGAACAATCTTTACCATTTGCTGGCCGGGATTCACTGACAGCAATACTTTGGAGCCGATGGCCAATTCTTTTACCTTATCGGTAAATTCCTTGGCTATCTTATAGTTTACGTCGGCATCCACCAGCGCACGGCGGATGTCTTTTACCGTATTGGCAATATTGAGTTCGGTAATGCGGCCCTGGCCCTTGATGTTCTTAAAGGCAGATTCTAACTTTTCGGAGAGTGAATTAAACATATATGTGCGTTATTCCTGTAAAATTTGGCTGCAAATGTACAGAAACCTTTGCTATATGTCATCACCACTGTTAATATGTACAGTATGTAAAAGCGATTCTATTATTATTGATCCGGCTGTTCCCCGTTATCATAAGAGGGCCTGCTGCCATACTCCGGTTTACGCATACCAGGCCTGCCGCCACGCTTGGCCATGCGCTGCCGCTTTTGTGCTTCCTGGCGTTTTGCTGACAGTGCATCCTGCTCAGCGCTCCAGGCTTTGAATTTCACCATGGCTTCGGCTTCGTTAAAAAGACCCAGGCTCACCCCACGCAGCAGGTGCTTGAGGTATAATACACCTTTGAGTGAAAGTATACGGCGCACAGAGTCCGTAGGCTGGGCTCCCTTGTGCAGCCAGTCGAGTGCTTTCTGGCGGTCAATCTGAACAGTGGCAGGAAATGTCAGCGGGTTGTATGTGCCCAGCTTCTGTATAAACTTGCCTGTATCACCGGATTCGGCATCGGCAATCACAATAAAATAAAATGCTCTTTTTTTTGAGCCGTGACGCTGCAACCGCATTTTAACGCCTGAGGTAACTTTTTCTTCCTGTTCCATTTGCTTGATATTACGATTTTCTTCTAAAAAAATTGTTTTTGGGCAACCTGTTGTAAAGCCGGATACCGTAAATACATTCCCGTGTTACTGCCAGTTTGACCCTTCATGCTTGTTTGCAAATATAACTATTTCCAATATATGCCATACTAAATGGCTGTAATTCAAATTTTCACCGACTGGTAAGAGCTGGCGGAAATAATACCTCAACGCTAAATACTAAACGCCGTACTGATGATCTCTGCCTGCTCCTTCGCATGAATTTTGGCGTAACCAGTTGCTGTGGCTGCACTTGCCTGCCTGCTGATTACGTAAAAATTGATATTCTTTACATTCATTCTGAGGAAGGAGGCGGCCCCCATGTTCAGCGGCTCTTCCTGCACCCAGTACCAGATGGCTTTGCCATATTTTTTGTACAGCTCATCCAATTGCTTTTGCGGCAGCGGGTAAATCTGCTCCAGCCTTATAATGGCCACATCGCTGCGGTTTTCTTTCTGCTGGCGTTCGGCCAGGTCAAAATACATTTTACCGCTGCAGAGCAATACTTTTTTTACCGCTACTGCATCTTTTACATAAGCATCGTCAATCACTTCTTTAAAACCACCGCTGGTAAATTCGCTTACCGTGCTGTAGGTACCTGCATGGCGCAGGTTGGCCTTGGGCGAAAAATTAATCAGCGGCTTGCGGAAGGGCCATGCCAGCTGCCTGCGCAGTGCATGAAAAAAATTGGCGGCCGTGGTAATATTGGTAATCACCATATTCAGCTCGGCACACATTTGCAAAAAGCGTTCCATCCTGGCGCTGCTGTGCTCGGGCCCCTGCCCTTCGTAGCCATGCGGCAGCATCATTACTGTGCCATTCATGCGCTGCCATTTTGTTTCGGCTGCGGCTATAAACTGGTCGATAATTGTTTGGGCACCATTACAAAAATCCCCAAACTGAGCTTCCCATATTACCAGTGCATTGGGGTTGGCCATGCTGTAGCCATATTCAAAACCCAGCACAGCATACTCACTCAGCAGTGAATTGAATATGCGGAAGGGCTTTTGCCCATCTTTAAAATGATCGAGGCGGTTATATCCCTCGTTGGTATTCTCATCGTATATCACCGCATGCCGGTGGCTGAAGGTTCCCCGCTTCACATCCTGACCGCTCATACGCACATCCATGCCGCTTACGAGCAGGCTGCCATATGCCAGCAGTTCGCCGGTGGCCCAGTCAACCTTCTGCTCGTCCGACAGCAGTTTCAGCTTGTCCTGTATCATTTTATCCACCTTGCGCAGGGGTTTAAAATCAGCAGGCCATTTCATCAGGCCATTGTACAGCATGGTAAAATCTGCTTCGGTGATGGCAGTAACGGGTGAGGCATCAAAATCATCGGCCTTGGCCCGGCGCAGGCTCTTCCACCATTCCTCCGGTTTTTGGTAGGTATAGGGCAGCGGATTTTGCTTTACATTATCCAGCCGCTCCTGCAACTGGCTCCAGAAGCCCTGTTCCATTTCCTTCGCCATGGCCTGTGCATCGGCTTCTCCATTCTGCATCAGGTACTGTGTGTACACTTCCCTTGGGTTCAGGTGCTTGTCAATCAGTGCATACAGTTGCGGCTGGGTAAACTTGGGTTCGTCGCCCTCGTTGTGGCCATGCCTGCGGTAGCACACCATATCAATAAAAATATCGCTGTTAAACTCCTGGCGGTAGCGGGTGGCAATTTCGCTGGCCTTTACCACGGCTTCTGCGTCATCGCCATTGATATGGAGTACAGGGGCCTGCACCATGGCTGCCACCGAGGTACAATAATCGGCACTGCGGGCATCATCAAAATCGGTGGTAAAACCAATCTGGTTATTGATTACAAAGTGGATGGTACCGCCGGTGTAGTAGCCGGGCAGCTTGCTCATTTGCAATACTTCGTATACAATACCCTGCCCTGCTACGGATGAATCGCCGTGGATAAGTATGGGCAGTATTTTATCATAATCGCTTTCGTACAATACATCGGCCTTGCTTCTTGCAAAACCCACCACTACGGGATCAACGGCTTCCAGGTGAGAGGGGTTGGGGCAAAGCTTGAGGTACATTTCCCTGTTATCGGCCGTTTGCACCACGCTGCTGAAACCCAGGTGATACTTTACATCGCCGCTGCCCATTGTGGTATCCGGCGTAGAAGCCCCTTCAAACTCGCTGAAGATATTGTCGTAGGTTTTACCCATTACATTGGCCAGCACATTCAGCCTGCCACGGTGGGCCATGCCAATCACCACTTCCTGCACGCCATTGTTACCGGCAGTATTGATGATGGCATCCAGCGCCGCAATGGTGGTTTCGCCACCCTCCAGGCTGAAGCGTTTTTGACCGATATATTTTGTGTGCAGAAATTTTTCAAACATCACCCCTTCATTCAGCTTAAGCAGGATGCGTTTTTTTTGTTCCAGCGGCAGCGGGCGCAGCAATGTGGTTTCCACCTCACGGGCCAGCCATTCAATTTTGGTAATATCGTTCAGTGCGCTGTACTCCACCCCCACATGGCTGGTATAGCATTGCTGCAGGTGGTTGATGAGGTGCTGGAGTGTGGTTTTGCCCAGGCCAAAGAATTTAGCCGCTTCAAATTCGGTAGCCAGGTCGGCTTCGCTCAGCCCAAAGTTTTCCAGCTCAAGCATGGCGCCACGGTCTTTACGCTCCCGGATGGGGTTGGTTTTGGCCACCAGGTGCCCTTTTTTACGGTAGGCCCTTGCCAGCTTGTACACAGCAAATTCCTTATCCAGCATACCGGCCGCAACGGGCGCAGCAGCAGTGGCAGTATTGCCATTTGCCGGGGCGGAGGCACCGTTGAGTACCGCAAAATCAAAGCCCTTAAAAAAACTCCGCATGTCTTCATCCACACTATTGGGATCTTTTACAAAGTCATTGTACAATCCTTCTATATAACTGGGATGCGAACTGGTGATAAACTGAAAATCCTTCATTGCAAAATGGTCATTAATTGGTTACCGGCTGCCAATACTTGTATGCCGGGCTTGTTAAGCGCTGCAAATATCGGCAATTTATGGATTGTTTGAGGCAGGCTTAGCCATTAATTTACCCAGCAATGCGGCTATGGCAGCACTTACCAGCACATAGGCGGCAAAATAGTAAAAACCGGGCAGCAGTGCCGCCTTAGTGTTTTGCATGGCCCTGGCACCCAAAAAAGCTACAAATATGCTGATGGCAAATACATCGGCCATGGCCCATTTGCTGATGCCTTTTACAAAACTATACCAGCGGCTGGCAGGTTTTTTAGCCAGAAGCAGGTAATAGATGGCTCCCGATTTTACTACCGGCACTATAATACCAAATAAAAAGATAAGAAAAAAGGGAAAGTAGTTACTGCTTTCATACAGGCTTTTGAGTGTACCCAGCACACTGCGTTTTTCGTTAAACAGGTTGATGCTGATGATAAACTCAGCCGACACATCAATTTTGAGCATATCAATCGTTAACCCGAAAAACAACAGCACCAGGGAGCCGGTGTGCAGGGCAAGGAGGATATATCGGTTCATAATATTTATTTTGTTGGGGGATAAAGATAAGGTTAATGGACAAATGAGAAAACATAACAAAGGGCAGGATACAACTGATCACCATGTTGAGCTTAGCAATCACCTGATTATAAAAGTACTGTTAAGATGAGTCTGTTACAGGAAAAATTGCAGTTGAAAAATTGGTGAGGTGCAAACAATCCTGCAAAATTCCTTTTCTTCATTTGCCGGTAAACGCATAACTTTATTCAGCTGAATAAAAACGATTGACTTCCGGATATTGCTGATATACCGGCTGAGATTTTGAATGTCGCACCATATTAGAAACATGAAAATACTTAAACACCACCTGCTAAGGGACAACAGTCCGCCTGCAGATTTCAGTCATGCACTGTAATATCATCATGCTAATGCAACTGCGTGGCAAATTACCTGTTGTAATAAATCAATTTTTTTTACACAATTACCCGGGACTGTAACAGTACAAACCGGAGATTAAAAATTAACACAATGAAACATATCACTATTCTATGCTCCATGCTCCTTTTTTCGATGCTGACCATTGCACAAAAAAGGAACTGTCCATCGAACTTTGACCTCAACACCATGAAATCGCAGGAACCGGCCAGGTACCAGCGGTACATTGACCTTGAAAACTTCACCTCCCGGTTCGCATCAGGTATTGGCAATGCCGGCGAAAGGCTGAGTGACCTTAATGGTGTGATTACCATTCCGGTGGTGGTGCATGTGCTGCACCAGGGTGAGGCGGTTGGAACAGGAAGAAACATCAGCGTGGCGCAGATACAATCACAAATTGATGTTTTGAATGAAGATTTCAGGCGCCTGAATGCCGACAGGACAAATACCCCTGCAGCTTTTGCAGGCGTTGCTTCCGACCCGGGCTTTGAGTTCAGGCTTGCCTGCCAGGACCCCAATGGCAATGCAACAACCGGTATACTCAGGAGGCAGACAAGCCGTGCAAACTACACCGTTACCCTCAATGCCAATCAAACGGTTAATGAAACGGCTACAGGCATAAAAATGACTGCTATTGCCGGTGAAGACCCATGGCCAACGAGCAGGTATCTCAACATTTGGGTTTGCACGTTGAATGGAGGTATTCTTGGTTATGCTACTTTTCCTGCCGACTTTGCAGCTAACCCAAATGTGGATGGAGTTGTTATTAATACCACATCGATGGGCAGGGTTGGCAATGTAGTGGCACCATTCCACAGGGGCAGAACGGCAACTCATGAAATAGGCCACTGGCTTAACCTGCGTCACATTTGGGGCGATGCCAATTGCGGAGATGACCAGGTTGGTGATACCCCAACTCAACAGACCTCTAACTTTGGGTGTCCTGCCTTCCCCCGCCGTACCTGCGGCAACACAACAAATGGCGATATGTTCATGAATTATATGGATTATACCAATGACCTTTGCATGAATATTTACACAGCCGGGCAAAGAACCAGGGCAAGGGCAGTATTTGCCACAGGCGGGCCCAGGGCTGCTTTTATAGATAATTATTTCAGGATACAAACACCTGCTGCCACAGTGGGTTGTACCTCGGGCACAGTATTGTTAACAAACACTACCTGCCTGGCCCCTACCTGGTCTGTGGTGTCTGGCGGTGCAACAATTGTATCCGGACAGGGTACCAACGCATGCACATTCAGTACATTTTCGCTGGGCGCTGTTACAATAAGGGCTACGGCTGGTAATTATCTCTCTGAAGTAACAGTTAATAACGGAGTTACTATTACAAGCACCACCAATGGTTGCGTGGGTGGTTATCAGCAATGGTTCCTTAATACTACCCCTTCAACTGCGGGTAGCAACTGGAGCTGGACAGTGAATTACCTTGGCACCAACAGCCAGATAACCATCAGTACTCCCTCTTCACCATCCACAGGCGTTAGTGTTAAAGGCGGTGGTGCTGTGAGACTTAATTATACCGATGCATGCGGTGTTGCAAGGCAGGATGGCATAACCGTATACAGCAGTTGCCCCCAGTTCCGCATTGCAGCTTCGCCCAACCCTGCAAGCGGCAATATCAATCTTTCTATTTTACTTGCTGATGAAAAGAGCAGCAGTAATACAGAGGCCGCATCTATTTCGCCCATCAGGATCAAAGCTTCAAAAGGGCAAACTATCATATCATTATTTGATGCGAACAGTAATAAAATAGTGCGCCAGTGGAAAAATGCCGAAACAAAAAACATGCAGTATAAGCTCAATATCAATGGGCTGACAAAGGGCGTTTACATACTGCAGGTCGACAGGGACGAATCGTCAAAATTGACCAAGATCATTATAGAATAGCAATACTGTAATTTTCGCCGCTGTGTTTCCGCCAGCAATATCTTCAACTTTAGATAAGATAACTGACGGGACACAGCGGCTTTTAACCGCTATCCATCCATTAAAGATTTTTCAGTAAATTAGAATTCAACACCGGGTCAGCGCACTGAGCTGTGTCAGATACAACCTGACGGAAGAATGCTGATTAACAGATCAGTCTTTCTTTTTAACTGGTGCTAAAAAAATGTAAAAAATCCATGCAAACCACGATATAAAAAGAACAGCTGATATCCATACTATTTTTTCGCCAAAAGTAGTTTTGCCGGAAAAGATGATTGCTAAAACCGGTAATAACCAAACAAAAGCGATCAACCCCAAGAGTATCAAAAAGTAAAGGACAGCATTACTTTTCTTTGATTGCTGATCAGTACTGATTTTTGTATCAGAAGATAAAGGTTTCAGATATTTTGAATTGGCATACCCTGTCTCCCCTGAATATTTAACTTCATACCAGGTGCCATTTTGGGATAAGACTTCAACCCGCTGTCCTTTTGGCAAAGTAAATGATACCGGGTATTCTTTCCCCGCCCCCTTTCTTACTTTTAAATCAGAGGTTGCTGTATAATAATCATTTGCCAATAAATTTAATGGCAAAATGATCAACAGAGCCGCAAATAATAATTGTCTGATTGTCATTACGGCCAAACTCACTTTTAGTATTTAATAACGCCTTCTCCCCTGCTGCTGGCCTTTGCCGCTAAATCTAAGCCTTCGTTCCTGTCCTTACGAAACAGCAGGTGGCAAGTCAAAATGATGTAAGCAAATACTTTCATTACTTGTCTTTCAAAAGTCTGTTCAACAAATCATTTTTTTCCTCTGTCAATTGCTTTACCTGCCGCTTTTGCTCTTTATACTTAGAATAATAAACAATAGCCAATACGGGCATAGTTAACAAGAAGCCAAAGGAAATAATAATCAATATCCATTCTGAACCACCGGGCAATGAAAATAGAAGTGTCATGTTTTGTATTTTATTTGGTTAAAAATTAATTTAAAAGATGCTGTAACCGCTTAGCAACAACTTACTTACTGAAGTGCTGTTTAGTGGAGACAAGCGGAAAAATACCGGACTAAGTACTTCATACTGCTGGCTTTGGTTATTTAAATATAAATGGTTTAATTGAAACCTGCAATTTCTGCTTGAATTTTAAACAACCTGTATCGCATTTTCTTTTTCTTACAAGGCACCGGAATTGTTACAGCCCAAAAAATCAAATGTACTTAACGTATTATCGAATTGTACTGAATAAAACGTGTAATTGATTTTTATGATTGAGTTTTGTGTTATCATTTTTATTAACCAAAAAAAAACAGTAACAAATGAAAAAAACTATCATTTCCTGCGGGCTCATGGCCTTCGCAGCGCTGACCATGTTCTCTTGTAAAAAAAATTCAGACACCGTTTCCAAAGCCGATCCGCTTGCTGCTGACAGGGCCGCAGTAAGAGCAATGAGTTTTGACGCTTCTGACCTTAAAAAAGTTGATGGCGGTTACATCGTTGAGGGCGACATCTTCCTTTCAAAGGAAAATGTGCTCGCCGGTGCTAACACAGCGGGTGTTCCAAGTGAAGAACAATGGAGAACTTTTAACCTGGTGACTTTACCGGCTGCTCCCGGCATCCGTACTATCACCATTGCACTGGCTACCAACCTCAACACCACTTTCTGGAGAAATGTGTTGTCGGGTGCAGTAGCCCGCTACAACAACCTGGGACTTCGCCTGCGCTTCTCTGTACTTGCCCCCGGCTCTGCAGCCAACATCCGTGTTACTGCAATTTCTGGAACTGGTGCAGTAGCTGGTTTCCCAACAGGCGGCAACCCCTTTAACCTTATCCAGATGGGTACAGGTATTGAGGCTTGCAGCGGTGGTACTGCTACTACAGTTATGGCACACGAAATGGGTCACTGTATCGGTTTCCGTCATACAGACTGGTTCAACCGTGCATACTCTTGCGGAGCCGGTGGTTCTGAAGGTCAGCAATTTGATGGCGTTGGTGCCGTGCTGATTCCCGGTACACCTTCTGGAGTTGTAGCTGGTTCATGGATGCTGGCTTGCTACTCTTGCGGTGGCGACCGTCAATTTGTTGCATCTGACGTTACAGCACTCAGGGCATTGTACCTTTAAGTTGGGTAGAAAATTATTTACAAAAAAGCCGGTATCGTCCGGCTTTTTTGCATTTTGATAACAACCGCCGCATATCCCTCCCCATTATCTCCCTCCGCCCTGGTTCGTGTCCTCACGAAACAGCAGATGACAAGTCAAAACAATGTAACCAAATGCTTTCATTATTTGTCTTTTAAAAGCCTGTTCAACAAATCGTTTTTTTCTTCTGTCAATTGTTTTACCTGCCGCTTTTGCTCTTTGTACTTAGAATAGTAAACAATGGCCAGAACAGGCATGGTCAATAAGAAGCCAAAGGAAATAATAATCAAAATCCATTCTGAACCTCCGGGCATTGAAAATAAAAGTGTCATATTTTGTATTTTATTTGGTTAAAATTATTCTAAAACTGCCTTGTCCCACTGAGCAATAACCTGATTGTTGAAGTACTGTTCGGGCAGACACAGCATTGAAAAAGGTTACAGGGTTATATTATTCAAACTCAATCCATTTTTCAAATGGTATTTTAGTGCCATTAGGAAATATCACGACGACACTTATTCTAGGTTCATGAATGTTGTTGTTGCGTTCTAGTTCAATTCTGGGATATATTTTCAAATATTCTTTACCAATCCATTCACCGTCGTCCTCAGTTACTGGAAAAACAGCAATGCATTTAGGAAATTTATGCGCATCACCAAAGCCAAGTTCCCAATTACACCATATTGAATTAACTGAGTTATTAGAAGCGACTAAAATGAACTTATCATTTTCAATAATTTTTTGCTTAATTCTTTTTGCAGTAGTAGTATCTGTTATTGATGGCATTTTATTATCCATCCAATCAACATACGCTTCTACACCCAAATTATCAAAAAAGACTACACATTGTTCAATAATATCGTTGTCTAAATGGCTATGTGAAAGAAAGATATTTAGCTGCCCAGTGAAGTTTGACCAATTTTTTCTTTCTAAGCTTTCGTTAATAGATTTTACACCTTTCTCCATATAAGTTCTTCTGTAAAATATTTTTAGTCCATTTCTAGTAATGAATGTCATATTTTCTGGTTATATTTTTGATTTTACTGCCAAAGGTTCCCGACTTACCGCAGGTGGAACTTAGAAGTAATAATATTCTAATTTAGTATAAAAGTTTATAGAAGCACAAATGCTCAAGTTATTCCATCAGCCCCAATTGCAATCAAACCGATTTTAACTATATGACTTATTGTTGCTTTTCCTTAATGTCTTCATACAATTCTTCAATGCTATTAAATTTACTTTGAGTTTTTTGTCTGTCCTTATAAGCCCTAATTATTTGATTGAAGCCTTGCCCCCACGCTGTAAAGTCATAACGAGTTCCACATTTTTCTCTTGTGTTTGCAGGGCATAAACATAGCCAAATGAAATCGTTTATTTCTGTCCAATTAACAAACTTGTCTGTATTGTTAATATTGATACGTTCAGGGCTAAATAAAATTGGCCTGATTGTCAAATTGCCAAAACTTGTCGTTATGATTTTTGTAGAACGAAATGTTTTTAATTGCGAATTTTCTTGGGTCTGAACAAGAGTGTTCAATTCTGTTGCTATGTCTAAAATTTTATCGTCTTCCAAAACTCCTATCCACAAGAGAAGTTTCTGTAATGGTACAAGATTAGTCTGCTGTTTTAAACAGTTATTAAATTGTAATGATTGTCCTTTACTTTTCACCTCTGCAATAATGACGTCTATGCTTCCAGTAAGTTCTAAAAATCCAGAAGAATTATGTTCAGTATCGTCTTGTTTGTGAAAAGGAAAACGTATAGCTAAAATGTCAAGTTCGCCTTCAATTTTCTTCTCGTCAGAGTGAATAATATATCCTGTTGTGAAGTATCCATTTAACCTAAGATAAAGTGTCGCAAGTTGCTCTTGAATTGTTGATTTCTCTTTTACTGTCATTTCCGTAGAAGATGTTGTTGAAGGTTGCAGTTAACTCAGAAAGATACACAAATCCTGAGCGCTAAATATTTGAATACCAATTATACAAAGTTGTTTTCATCTTCTGTTTTTAACCGTTTGTAAGTCTATGCAAACCTTTGTTGCCAGTATGTATTTCAAAATACCACTTTCCTCCACCCAAAAAAACAGGAAAAACCCCTTTTTTTAATCGCCAAAAATGTATTAAAGAATATTGGTGGTATAGGCTATCGCAATGCTGATCCGGGCGGTAGCAATGCCAAGATACTGCTTTTTTAATATCAGGTAAAATAATTTCAGCCAAAATCTCATTTGCTGCCTGCTGCTTATGTTCCCCCATTATCTCCCTATCTCGTCAATCCCACTCCCTGCTAAAAACGTATCTTTGCAAACAATTAGATTTTATGAGCCGTAAGGGAAAGGTTTTAATGGCAATGAGCGGCGGTATAGACAGTACCGTGGCGGCGCTTATGCTTCACCATGAGGGGTACGAGGTAGTGGGCATTACCATGAAAACATGGGATTATGCCACAGCCGTGGGTACTACCGGTAAAAAAGAGACCGGCTGCTGCAATTTAGACAGCTTTAACGATGCCCGTGCAGCCGCTGTGCAGCATGGTTTTCCGCATTTTATACTGGATATCAGGGAAGAATTTGGCGATTTTGTAATTGAAAACTTTGTGGATGAGTACCTCGCCGGCCGCACACCCAACCCCTGTGTAATGTGCAATACGCATATAAAATGGCGGGCCCTGCTAAAGCGTGCCGATGCGATGAACTGCGATTTTATAGCTACCGGGCATTATGCACAGGTACACCAGCACAGCAATGGCCGCTACTTCATCCGCAAGGGTATTGACGATACCAAGGACCAGAGCTATGTGCTGTGGGGCCTGCAGCAGGACCTGCTGAGCCGCACCCTGCTGCCACTGGGCACCTACCATAAAACGGCCATCCGCCAGATGGCACACGACTTTGGTTACCCCGAACTGGCCAAAAAAGCAGAGAGCTACGAAATTTGCTTTGTACCAGACAATGACTACCGTGGCTTTTTAAAGCGCCGGGTAAACGGGCTGGAAGAAAAAGTGAATGGCGGGCATTTTGTGGACAAAAGCGGCAGAATACTGGGCATCCACAAGGGGTACCCGTTTTATACCGTGGGGCAGCGCAAGGGACTGGATATTGCCCTGGGCAGGCCGGTTTTTGTTACCGCCATAGTGCCGGAAACCAATACTGTGGTACTGGGCGAAGAAGCAGACCTGAACCGCAGCGAAATGAACGTAACCAAAATAAACTGGATAAAATACGACGGAATAACGGATGGTCAGGAAGCCATTACCAAAATACGCTACAAAGATAAAGGGGCACTTGCCAACCTGTATATATACGAAAATGGGGTAAATGTGCGTTTTTATGAAGATGTAAAGGGCATTGCCCCGGGGCAGAGTGCCGTATTTTATGAAGGGGATGATGTAATTGGTGGTGGAATTATACAAAGAAATATGCAGCCTTTTGGTTTGCAGCAGGGTCTACTATAATAACTTAGCATTTATGAGGAAATTATTTTTTTTATCAGTCGCCGCTTTTTTGCTGCTGGCATCCTGCAGCAAAAAAACTGAAGTGCTTGATTTGGGCGACCTGAAAGATTTTAACCTGCAGCAACCGGGCAAATATGTGATTTACAAGCTGGATTCCCTGCTGTACATCAATTTTGGGCAAAAAGATACTGTGGTGAGCTATTTTGCCAAGGATTCAGTGGCTGCACAGATTACGGATAACCTGGGCCGCCCGGCTTACCGCATTTTCAGGTTTATCCGCAAAACGGCCACCGAAGCATGGCAGGCCAATAATACTTTTATGACGGTACCCACCGATAACGGGGTGGAGTTTATCGAAAATAATCAGCGGTATATCAAGTTAAGGCAGCCGCTGAGGGATGCTTATTCCTGGAAGGGCAATACCTACATCGATACTTATTCGCTTAATTCTGACGTGAAGTACCTGGATGACTGGGATTATACCTATGAAAATATGGATGCCACCATAACACTGAATGGTGTGGCAGTAAACAATACCTTTACCGTGAACCAGCGTGACGAAGTAATTGGCAATATTGCCGACCTGAACAGCTACAGCGAAAAAAACCTGGGTATTGAAAAATATGCCAAAGGAATAGGACTGGTATACCGCAACTTCTTACACAGAGAGTACCAGCCCCCCACGCCCGGTCGCCCCGGCTATAAAACCGGCTATGGCGTTACCATGACGATGCTTTCGCACAATTAATACTACAACATATCATTAGACCTCTTGCATTAGAGGATATTAACATATGTAGAAAACTCTGTGTATTAGGCTATTAGGGGAAGTTCTTAAATTGAATCATGAAATGGAAACAACTCCCAGGAAATCTCAGCCAAGGCCAGTTCCAACGTTTAACTGGTGTAAAACGCAGCACATTTGACAAAATGTGTTTTATTGTCAAAACGGTAAAGGAGCAGCGGCGTAAACATCCCAACCGGGGCAAAGCCCCCAAGCTCTGTGTAGAAGATCAGTTATTGATGATGTTGATGTACAACCGGGAATATCGCACCTTCATGCATATAGCGGCCGATTACGGCATAAGTGAAGCACAGTGCTGGCGTATTATTACCGACATTGAGAATATACTCATCCAAAGCAATGCCTTTAGCCTGCCGGGTAAGAAGGCCTTGGCAAAATCAACGGTAAAATGGTCTGTGGTATTAATTGATGTTGGGGAAAGTCCAATAGAACGCCCTAAAAAAAACAGCGTCGGTATTATTCCGGCAAAAAGAAAAGACACACCCAAAAAACGCAGTTAGCAGTAGGAAAAGACGGCAGGATTATATGCGTATTTATTTCCCGTGGCCGCAAGCATGACTTCAGGATATTCAAAGAAAGCAAGGTGCATATTCATCCTTGTGTCCATACGCAAACAGATTCTGGCTATCAAGGCATAAGGAAGTACCATAACAACTGCGCACTCCCATATAAACACAGTAAAAAAAGGCCATTAACCAAGGAACAAAAGGCTTATAACCATAAAGTTTCAAGCAGCAGGGTTCAAGTAGAACATATCATAAGGGAATTAAAGGTCTTTCGAATATTGGGGGAAAGATACCGCAACAGAAGGAAACGCTTTGGCTTGAGGGTTAACTTAATTGCAGGTATCTACAACTACGAGTTAAATAGCATTTTTGATTAATGCAAGAGGTCTAGTATAAAACCGGGATTCGTTCCGGTTTTTTTGTGCCAGTAAATGTTCGCAGGAATGTGACTGTCTCTTTTTGAGTAATCAGATTGCTACGCAGCTTTCAGTATGCCACTGAAATTGGTGAAAAACAGGGAAATACAAAGAAAATTGTATCGCAAAGTACGCAGGGAAACGCTAAAGGCGCAAAAGAGTACCCCCATCATTTGCTCCTAATGCAGTCATCTTATGCTCAAGCCTCAATACCCACAAAAAAACCCGGCAATCGCCGGGCTTTTTATCAAAAATTGATGTTTACATTACTTTGCAGGTGCCACTTCCACCGTGGTGGTAGCTTTACCGGTGATGGGTATCTGCATACCAGATACTTCAATATTACCGGTTGTTTCGGTAGTAGTGGTTTTTTTTGACAATAAGCCGGTTGCAATGTCCACCAGCATCATTCCTGACAACTTTGTAGCGCTTACAACATTCATTTCCATACCCTGCGTTTCCATTTTCTTTTCAATACTGCCGTTTCCTGTAAACTCAAATTCTGCAATACCATCTTTAATTGCAGCAAGCTTATAAGTAGTGGTGGTTTTTGTTTTACCATCTTTTTCATCACTTACGCTTTCAACAAAAGTATCGCCTATTTTCATTTCCTTATTATCCGGAAAAAGATTGAAGGCGGGACTTGCAATACCCTGGGCCAGGCCCATATTGCTCAGCATACCACTCATCATATCAGCCTGGCCTGCTTCAGCTTTGGGGGCTTCGGGCTTTACCACTGTTTTTTCAATTATTTTACCATCCTTTCCTACTGTAAAAGTGGTGGGTTTGCCTACCATATTGTTCATGGTTTCGCCCATTTTACCTTCCCGGTCTTCTTTCTTATCAGAGTCATAATTCATTTCCTGCCCCATTACACTGGCCGAGAATACAATCCTTTGTGTGGTACTCGCAGATTGGTAGCCCTCGGCTGCGGCAGCTTTAATTTCGAGCAGCTGGTATGCAGAGGTTTCAATGGGAATTTCCATCGTTTGGCCCATGGCTTCCTGTGTCATATTAGCCTTGGTAACAGTGTTTACATTGTATTTTTTTCCTGCTTCCAGTTTTACGGCAGGTTTAAACGTTTGAGCTGTTGCTGCAAAACCGGCCGCAACTGCCATCAGAACCAGTACATTTTTTTTCATTTGACTTATTTTATTGTATTTGAGTACAAAGATGCTTATTTGGTTGCAAAGCTATCCACTTTTCATCAATTTTAACGTATTGTTTAACGCATCGGCTTAGTGGCTTACCCTGCTAATATTGCAGAAAACGGAGCGGCTGGTTATTAATAGCCAAAATGAGGGCTTTTCGCCCGCCGGTGAGGCCAATGGTCTTGATATCCCTTATCTCCCCATCAATTCTGAGGCTGCTTTCAGCCGGAAAGCTGGCAGCAAATACTCCATTTCCCCTGCCATAGCTCAGCGTTGGCAGCATAGCATCGTACCGGCCCTCATAAGGGGTTACCCCATAAAAATTACCCCCGCTGAGCATATCTGTTTTACCATCTTTATTAAAGTCGGCCATGAAAAAACTGTACAAAGGCGCCCATTGCAGTGGCACCGGTAAGGGTGCTGCGGTAAAATTGCCTTTGCCGTCATTCAGCCATAATTGTGATGATAAGGCAGTGGCATCAAAACGTTTTGCCTTATCCAGGCGGCTGCCAAAAATTTCAGTGATGGTTTTACCTGCCATTTTGCTGTAGCCCAGGTATTCTTTTTTGAGATAGGGCAATTGCTTTTCCAGGTCTTCCTTGCCTAAAAATGGATAGCTTTTGCCATGACGGTTTACTGCAAGCAATTGATCCTGCACCTGGTTGTTATCCACATCGGCCAGGTACATCTGCAATGGTGCTTTTTCAGAAGCCTTTAGTTTGCTGTTGAGTCCATAATTGCCCAGCAGCAGGTCTTCATCCCCGTCACCGTCCACATCTGCTGCGTATACAGCACTCCACCAGCCGCTTGCTGCCGCAGGTACAGCCTGTTTCACCAATTGTTTACCATTGTTTTTAAAAATCACCGGAGGCATCCACTCACCGGTAACCACCAGGTCCGGTCTGCCGTCCTTATCCACATCAGTAAATGCGGCGCTGGTAACCATGCCAATCAACTCCAGCCCGGGTGCCACTGCGTTTGTAACAATGCTGAAATTCCCTTTTCCGTCGTTCTGCAGCAGGTACGATATGGGTATTTCTCCATAAATCTGCGAGTTGGCCCTGCTGCCTGCAAAAACATCCATATCGCCATCGCCATCAAAATCACTTACCCTCACACAGCTCTTATTTTCTGGCAATGGGGGCAGTCCCGTACTTTTGGTAAAATTACCACTGCCATCATTGATGTATAACCTGTCATCCAACTGTACTGCTTTTCCGTAAAACTCATTTCCCCCGCTGGCCACATACAGGTCCATATCGGTATCGCCATCAGCATCAAAAAATACTGCGTCCACATCCTCACAAACAGAATCGGCACTCAATACCTGCCTGCTGGCGGAAGTAAAACTGCCCATTTTATCCTGTACAAATAATTCACCAGGCTGCAGCTTGGCGCCGCATACATACAAATCATCCAGCCCGTCGCCATTCACATCGGCTACCGCTACCTTAGGCCCCGCAGTTGACAACTCATGAGGAATAAACCATTGCCGGTTAAAATCAATAAAAGAAAGATTTTCCCTGTGCCGGAAAGGCAGGTTAATGCTGCTGGTAATATCAGTAAATACAGCAGGCTTATTTGCCCCAAGCTGTCTTGCAATAAAAGCCTCCATATCAGCAACGGAATCCCTCGCATCCAGTTCATTCAGCAGCAACTGCTGGTTACTTACGATGCTCACCATGCGCTTTATTTTATTATCCGGCCAAATTACCAGCAGGCTGTCCACCACCCTGCTCTTTCCCAGGCCAAAGTGCAGCAGCGGTTCTGAACTGCTCAAAAAACCATGCACCGGTTGCTGCTGGCGGTATTGCATGGTGCCGCCGCTGTATACAAACACCTTAGCCCCTGTTCCAAAAGGGTTGGTTTTACTGCCTTTAAAGGCGAGTGTGAGATAATTGTGTACAGTATCATGTACCGCAGTATTCTTATAAATACCGGCCGGCTCATTCATGTTGTTCACCACCAGGTCGGGGTCACCATCATTATCCAGGTCGGCATAAGCCGCACCGCTTGAATAACCTGCCGCATCAAACCCCCAGGTATCAGACTGGTCTTTAAATGTGAGGTCTTTTTCGCCACTGAAAATATAATTGTGCCACCTGCCGTCGGGCATTTTTTCAATCTTACGCCTGTCGTGTGTTTTAGCGCCGGGGGCATCTTTCATTTCGCCACTGGCAATAAATTTTATGTAATCAAGGTCGTTCAGCCGGTGTTTGATGCCGTTTGTTACAAAAATGTCATTTTTTCCGTCAAGATCGTAATCGGCCAGCAATGTGCTCCAGCTCCAGTCGGTTGCTGCCACTCCTGCATACAAGCCTATATCACTGAAACGCATACCTGCACCTGTATTGAGCTGCAGGCAGTTTTTGGAATACTGGTAGTGATAGCCGCTGCCGTGCAGGTTGTTGTATTCGCTGAATTCCACATCGCCCAGGCTGCTCTTCAATACTTTTTCATCAGCAGGCAGCATATCCAGCGTCATGATGTCCATCCAGCCGTCGTTATTAATATCAGCCGCATCATTGCCCATGCTGAAATTGCTTTCATGGCCAAATACGGTATCGTTCATTTCCTTAAAAGTACCATTGCGCTGGTTCAGGTAATAATAATCATTTTCATGAAAATCGTTGCCAATGTACATGTCATCCCAGCCATCATTGTTAAAATCGGCCACGCTGATACCAAGGCCGTAGCCCAATGCACTGCTGATGATGCCGCTGCCTGCTGTAGCATTGGTGAAATGTCCGCCATCATTGCGCATCAGTTTACCACCACTGATATCACTGTATTTGTTGCGGAGGCTGGTATCACCATAAGTATCCGTTTGGTGTATGGAATGCTGCAGCTGGAACATATCCAGGTCTCCATCCTTGTCATAATCAAAAAAAACAGCCTGCGTGTTGTACCCCTGCAGGTCGAGGCCATAAGCTGCTGCCTTTTCACTAAAACTGACCTCACCTTTAGCGTTGGGGCCATTATTAATGAACAATTGGTTTTTTGCACCGGCAAAATACAGCACACCGGTATTGGCTTTGTGATTGCCCACTTTGCTTACATAAATATCCGGCAGCCCGTCAGCATTTACATCTGCCATGGTTACGCCGGTGGTCCAGCCGCCCCTGGCACCCACCCCAGCAGCATCTGTAATATCTTCAAAAACAAAATTGCCCTTGTTAAGGTAGAGTTTACTGCTTTCCATATTGGAAGCAAAATATATATCGGGCAGTTTGTCGCCATTGATATCGCCAACCGCCACACCGGCACCATTATAAAAATAGAGATAGTCGAGAATGTTGAGGCTGTCTGTATCTTCATTTTTATTGCTGAAAGATATATTGCTTTCAGCAGCATCCACCCTTTGAAAGAGCGGTGCTTTTGTTCCGCAGGAAACGGAAAAAAACATCAGTACTATGCCCGCTATGGTACAGTTTTTTTTCAGCATGTTTGTTGCCCGGTTGTATGTTGCAAATTTACCTCCATATTATTTTATCAATCCTGTGCTGCCGGTGGCACACGAAATTAATCTTTACAGCAATACCGCAGCAGTTAAAAAAATAAAAAGTGCCTAAATGGGGAATGGGGAAAAATATCCTGCCACAGAATTTTCGCTGAGCCAGCACTGCAGCAGGGGGTAAAAAGCATTTTTGTTTGCTCAAACTTAATTATCATTGCATACTGATTAACTGCGCATCCGCAACCGTTTGCGTAATCAATATTTTTGAAAAAAACGATGAAAAAGTGGTTTACAGGGCTATTACTGGCCCTTGCAGTTGCAACAGCCGGGGTGTATATTTTTATTCCTGCTACCATCAAAATAAGGAAGGTCATGAATATCAGGGCCAATGAAAAGGGTGTTCACCGGTTTGTAAAACAAAAAGAAGGCATTGCTAAATGGTGGCCCGGCGGGGATACCGCTTTAACTTTTAACAATGGCAGTTATACCATCACCGCCCCCCTGTACCAGGGTGTAATGATGAATATTACCAAAAAGGGTAACACCTTCAATACGGAGCTGGAAATTGCAGCACTGGGTACAGACAGTATGCAAGTGGTGTGGTCGACTTCCCTTCCCGGTGGTGCTGACCCCATTTCCCGTATCAGTAACTACAGCAAGGCTGCGGATATAAAAAACGATATGGGGAATGTTCTCCTCCAAATGAAGAGTTTCCTTGAGCGTATGGAAAATATTTATGACATCAAAGTAGAAAGAACAAAAATAAAAGATACTTTACTGATAACTGCCACCTCAACCACAAAAGGAATACCGGGCAATGCCATCATTTACGGAATGATACAGCAACTGGAGCAATACATCAGGAACGGGGGTGTTACAGCAACCAATGTTCCCATGCTGCATATTTTTACTGAAGACAGCATCAGTTTTAAAACCATGGTGGCCATCCCCATCAGCAGGGAACTGCCGGAAACAAATGCATTCAGTATCAAACGGATGGTGCCGGGTAATGTACTGATTACGGAGATAAAGGGCGGCCCTGCCACCATAGAATATTCATTGCATCAATTAAATATTTACCGCGGTAACTATAATTATACAGCACCGGCAAAACCCTTTCAATCGCTTATTACCAACAGGCTTGCAGAAACGGACACCAGCAAATGGATTACCAAAATATACTGGCCGGTTTTTTAATGCTCATTTCTGCTGGCGCTCTTTGCATAGGGTAACCAGCAGTACCATTTTCATTTTTTATGTGCGATTGATCCGGAAGGTATTTACATTGGTTTTTGCATATCAATTGCTCATCCTGATTTACAATCGCTAAGTTTCTACTACTGTCCGAATGGTAAAACTGTTGCAATACCGACTATGCATTGAAAACAGACCAATAGATAAAGCGTAAAGCGCAATGCATGCCGGTATTACACCATTTATTATTGGCCTGATCTATAAGTCAAAATGGTATAAATTGTGTGACCATTATGACCGTATCTCCACTGCATCAATAAAATTTATCAGGCTGTGGCAGCTTATCAGGGAAAGCACAAACCGGCATTTTATACATTTCTTCTTTCTGTTATTACAAAAAATCCCCGCTGCGTATGAGCAGAGAGGATTCTTTTATTCCAGCAAGGTTAAGAAGCAGCGTAGCTTCCAAACTAAAAACTAATCAGCTTGAAATGCTGGCTGCCATGAGGCATTGTGGTGTCAGTTGTACTATAAATATGCCGTCCAATGTTAACCCAAATTCAATGTTTGGGGCACAAAAGAAATTATTTGCTAACTTGTTTGCCAATAAGCGATTTGTAAAATCCATGTATAAAATGGAGTTTTAAACCCCTCCCAAATTCTGATTGGAATGAATGTGCTTTTTTTTAAGCCTTTACAGAAATTAATGGTGATCTATGTCAAACCATAGAATCCCGTATAGAATAATCCAAGTATTGTTTCATTCCCATTTCGCTTTTAAATTTAATTACATATGAAGAAAGAAACAA
>JANMIG010000060.1:0-170429 GCA_031375675.1 Chitinophagales bacterium | reverse complement strand
CAATCTCAATTCCTTAACACTTTCTTTGACGGGGGTAACTAATGCGTATGCCATAATAATGATATATATTACAGACCAAAACTAAACAAAAAAAAGCAAACCACCAAATCGGTCTGCCATATTTTTCATTTTGGTATAATTTCTCAACAGTTCTGCAGGCCATCACATTTTATACATTGACTATTTTTCGATGTTTAACGACTGGTAATAGTACCTGGGCGTGGTTTCCTTAAACTTGAGAAAAGCACGGTTAAAAGTTGATTTTGAGTTGAAACCGGCATCAAAAGCTATGGAAAGTAATGTTTGATTGCTGAATTTGGGGTTGCTCATTTTGGCAATTACATCTTCCACGCGGTATTTATTGATATAGTCATTAAAATTAAGCATAAAGCACTGGTTGATTACCCGGCTGAGTACAGAAGAGTTGGTCTGCAATTTTTTTGCAAGATCGCCAAGGGTAAGTTCGGGCTCCTGGTAAAGCTTCTCCTCCTTCATCAGTTGTTCCATCTTATCCCTTAAACGGAACAGCTCACCTTTGTACTTGAAATCCTCATGCGTAGCAAGGGAGGGCGTTTCAGGCTCTGACATTGTACCCGGCAAACCAACAGTACTTGTATGTACAGTATGCCTGTCTGCCGAATAAGGCTTACGGGTATCGTACAGTCCTTTAAAGCCGGCAATCTTTCTTTGGAAAATTATTACGGCAAAGTAGTAAAGGATTATTGAAAGTATGGCATAATAAATCCATGTTTCAGCATGCTTAATGCTGTAATAAAGTGTAATAATGTCAATAGTTAATGTGTCCATGATCAGATAGTATGAAAATATTAAGAAATTATATCCGCAGACGGCTTGCTGGTTTTTTGAATGCAAGTGCATTGCTTTCATCAACCTTACGAACCGTTTCTGCAAAAAAAAACATCACTTTAAGGCCCGGTAAGTGCCGGCTGCCTCTCCCGGGCAACCGGCTTATTTACCTTCATCAGAATAACAGATTACTTCCAGACTGTACGCACCTGTTTGAATATGGTGCGAAGTCCTTCATTCTGGATTTGCACAGGAAGCCAGGAATGCTGGCCAAGCCCCTGGCTTAGTGCACCAAAACGATGAAGTCCCCCGCATTTTATCTTTACTCCTTTCTTATTGTTCTATATTTTTATCCCCCGTTCTTTTTAATCATTACCAGTTTATTCCGTTTGCCACAATCGGGCTGATGCCGGTATGTTATTCCGGTTCATCGCTTCTCCATTGTGACCGGGTAAATTTCCGGAATGGCAATTCTACAGATTGTCCATCCCGGGAATCGAAAAACCTTAACGGGTTTTCAATGTTATTGTCGTACAAAAGCGATTGCAGTAAAGCCACTGTTTGTGCCGGTGATTGTATCCCCCTGTCAAACAACAGGTAACTGCTGCCATTCATAGGATGCTTTTCCAATGCTCCTGCTACCCAGCTATTGAGGCCCATGTCGATAAAAACAGGTTTTTGCGACCGGGTGTGAACAGCTATGAGTTTTTCAACTGTTGCCTTCATTTCATCTGTACCGGGTATATCGGTTTTATTAAATTCAATTTTTGATGCCCCCTCCTCAAGCGTAATGATGTTTTCTGTTACCGCAGCTGTTAGCTGACCGGCATCCACACCTGCAATACGTGTGGCTGCAATGCCATGATGCTTAAGATAATCGTAATAAGCTATCTGGAAAACAAACCTGAATATGGAAGGAGCCGTGCGTTCCATACCCACGGTTATCTGCTCAAGATAATAGCGGTAAATCTCTTTGAAATGAGCATCTGCCCTACACCAAAGCTCTACTGTATCATAAGTAAGTGAGTCTGCTCCTGAAAAAATCAGTACAGGATTTACAGGAGGTCTCATATCATTTTTTTCTTCACCGCTGCTGATGTATTCCTTCATTTGCCCAAGTAAATTTTCCCTGCTGTTTGCCACAAACGACTTCCTGCATCCATAGTGAATATTCTCCCTGCCAAGGGTATAACACAGATCATTAATAGAAACAGATGTGTTTTCTTCAATAAATTTTGCCATATCCTCAATGTGCAGGTGTAACCCATCAGTGGTACCTGAAGAGAAGGTGAACAGCAGCGGAATTTGCCCGCCACCACCTGTTATGGGTATCAGACCGTTGTGGGTGTCTGAACTGCTTTCAGCATCCAGGTAATCAATTATAGCTGCCCAGGCTTCGTCACCTGCATCATCCGGTGTGCATAAGCGGCCGTATTCATCAACCATAAACAGTTGCATATCTGCCATGGCCCTGCATACAGGCACTTGCGGGTATTTAGTTATTGTATGTTCTTTACCAATTGTAATATTACCACCGGCCATTACGGCACCATAACAATTTGCTAACCTGGTATGCGGGTACTGTCTCAGCCAGTTAAATAAATTATTATCCAACCGCTCTTCCCCTGTTGTTACAAGATGCCTGAGCGATTTAAAAGAAGGCCTTATACTTTCAACCGCCCCTGCAAATACAGGGAGGAATACGGGCATCACCTGTAATGCTGTAACAGCATCCTCTTCCACTTGTGCAACAAACGCTTCTCCATCCATCAGTTCACTGTTGCTGTAACACCTTACCTGTGCCCCGCACAGCAGTGGTGCAAACATTTGCCATACAGATACATCGCAGCTTTGTGAAGCTGTTTGTGCCACCCTGCTGTTTTTATCCAGTTCCAGTTTGTCAATTTTTGAATAAATATGCTGCAGCATACCCTGCTGGCTGATAAGAGCGCCACTGAGCCCTTCTGATTGTGCGGAAGTGTACATGATGTACGATCCATCATTCCCGTTATCTGCCGCAGGTAACTGTGCAACTGACGGTTTTTTAGGTTTATTAAAAAAAGGTGTACACAAAACCTGGGATACCGCAAGGCCTTCAATAAAAGTATCCGTAATATATAAGCCGGCCTCTGCATCTTCAAGCATATGCTCAATCAGTGAGGAAGGGAGTGAGGGGTCAACGGGCATGTATACATAACCAGCCCGCCATATTCCTATCGCAAGGGCAGTAAGTTCCCTGCCTCTTTCAATTCCTGCGGCAATCACTTTTTTTCCCGTATGATTATCCTGTGCCGTTTCAAAATAGTGAATAAGATTAACTGCAATGCTGTTCGCATATTCATCCAGTTCCGCATAGGACCATTTGCCTTCACAATCAGTTACAGCATTGGCATTACCTGATTTTTTTGCCTGGTAAGCAAATTGCGAACTGTACCCCCTCCTGGTATCATAATTCCGGTATGGTTCTTCCCCGGCAATTTTTTTTGCGAAACCGGTTTCTCCGGACTGCTGTAACAGCCATTTTCCGGGCGTTAAACCGGGGTTTGCAGCAACAGCATCCAGCATTGCAGAAAACCGGTTGCTGATTTGCTGTATGTCATTTTCACTTATTACCGATGTATTATAATGAAATACGGCATTCATCATGTGCTTATGTCCTGCCACTTCCATGTGAAGCATATACCGGGCATCGGTTTTTTTCAATATATCCAGTACAGTGTAATAAAGATCTGAAGCTGCATCGCCGCCATTTCCCGGCCTTGACGGGAGATCAAAAAACCTGTTGCGGAGTGAGAAGAAATAGTTAAAATACCCGCTGCTCAGCTCATTGCCGGTTGTTTCGCCGGGCATGCTGCTAAACGGGTAATCTGCATATTGCTTGCTCTCATTGATAAAAGCCTGGTTATTCCTCAGGTGGTCCAGGAAAGTAAGGTTATAGTTGATATGGCAGGGAACAGCCAGCGGTTTTACAAAGTAACCGCCCACTTCCCTGAAGCGGGAAGATCTGCTCAGGCATTGCGTGCCGATAAAAAACTGCTCCCCGGTAAAGCTGGCGATTGTATGCTGGTAAATGGAAAAAAGCGTTTCAAATATACCGGTATCACCACCTGCATGTGTGCTTATAGCAGCTACCTTATCATAATTGATGGGAATTCTATATTCGCCCAGGCTGTTGAGAGACAGTATCTCATTACTTTGAAAAGATGCTTTGATGTTTCCGGTACCACTGCTGAGTGTTGTATTCCAGAAACTGGCTGCATTCTGTGCTTCTTCACTTTCAAGATATGCGGTTTCTTTTTCAACAAAGGCAGCGTATAAAGGCCCCTGTGCGGTGCCTGCTGCTGCTTTGCCTGAATACTGCCGCACCAGTTCTTCCCAGAATTGCCTGCGTGACCAGCCCTCACAGGCAATCGGATGAATCATTACGAGCATTACCGGGGGCCTGTCGCCGGCAAGGTATACACGAATACGCATGCAGGATACTGACAGGTCGAAAGCTGTATTGTATTCGGCATTAATGGCTTTTACCAGTTCATCACTGCTGCTTTGCTCAAAGCTGGTAACGATAAAATCAGGAGTGCATTGTATGCCTGTTCCAATTGAAACACCATCAACCGTGTCATATTTTGTGGCCAGTTGTGTATTTACTTTCATCAATCCTGCAAATGCATCATACAACCTGCCCAGGTCTGTGCCTTTGTCAAGTTCTACTGCAACCCCTTCATTATGAGCCGAACAAAGCGGGTTGTTTTTCTGCACCTGCAGCAGGTATCGCTGGGTGGCAGATAAAGCAATTTGCTGAAAAGCCGAGGCAGAGTCTCCGGCCGTTTCTGCAGCTGTGTGCAAGTTTAATGAAAACAAAGAATCCTTCATGCCAAATAATTTTAATGATATGATTGCTGCTTTTGTGTTATTATTTATTAGTGATCATAATTCCTGTATGCCCGGTAAATGATCCGCCATTCTTTACCATTGGCGCTCATTTTTTTGGGGGAAATCATCCTTTTCAACTGAGTGTACCGTACTGAGAAAAAATTCCGGATTTTCAGAACAAAAGCAATGATTCCACCAGCCGGAGACCGTTGTACCTTGGCCAAAGCAACGGTGCCCTCCTTTTTGTCATTTGCAGCTGACGGTTTTATCCCGTTTTCAACCGGTTTTGAACTACAAATAAGCCCTTTGGTGTAGTAAACTTTAAAAGCCTTTTCTCTAGTCATAAGTTTGTTGTGTTAAAAGTTATTAATCAAAACGATAATTGTAAACTTTAAAATAAACACACTATGGTCGCTCTAATTAAAATAGCACTCGCAGATGATCATACTATTTTCAGGAAAGCGCTGAAGGAGATCATTACCCAGAAATCAGGTATCAAAGTTGTTGCTGATGCTGAAGACGGCGAGCAATTGCTCAGTCTTTTGCCCGGCAAAGACGTTGACATCGTTTTACTTGACCTGTACATGCCCAGGAAAAACGGCATTGAAACACTGCAGGCCCTGCGCAATGATTATCCGCATATCAAGGTGATCTTTCTCTCCTCCTGCACCGACCCGGAAATTGTGAGTAATATGCTGGAGATGGGAATTTATGGTTACCTGCCAAAGACAGCTGATATTTCCGAATTGTGGGAATCAATTGAATATGCTTCAAATAATACCCTGTACGAAAACAAACTGGTTAAAGACACTTTGTTCTGGCAGGCAAGGGAGCGGCTGAAACATCACGATGAAACGCCCCTTTTGAAAAGTAATCCTGCTCACCACCAGATATTCAAGCTGCTGTGGCAGGAAAAGACCACCCAGGAAATTGCCAAAGAACTGTTTATGAGTGTGAGCAGCATTGAGAAAATAAAGCAGACACTCAAAGAGAAAATCGGGGTTAAAACCACTATTGGTCTTATTAAATATGCGCTTACGCAAAAAATAATATACCCCGTTAACGAAGAGATAAAAATGGCCGGTTAAAAAATGAGATCTTCTTCAGAAATCTGTACAGATACTGCCTGGCGCAGCATCGGCACCCTGATAACAAACCTTGATTCATTCATTTTTTTTATCACTTTGCCTGTCATGCCCGCAAAGGCACCACGGCTGATGGTCACATCCCTTCCTGCACAGTGATAACTTTCATTTTCAATGGATCTGGCATTTGATTCAATTACTTTTATCCGTTCTATCTCACCGTCTGATATGGTTACAGGTCTTCCCTCAAAGGATACAAAGCGTATCATACCGGGAACATTAAACATGAGTCCCCTGCTTTCATTGGTGCTTTTTACAAACACATAATTGGCAAAGAGGGGTACTTCAATTTTCTTAACCCTGTCGCTCCATTTTCGCAGGATACTTTTTACAGGCAGGTAACTTTCGCAACTTTTGATCTGGCCTATTTCCTGTGCCAGCACTTTTTCGTGATTGGGCCTGGTGTAGATTACAAACCACTTTTGCTTTGAATTTTGTTGTGTTATCATGTTACTAATTTTTTAAAATTTACATACCTCTGCCATGCCGCCATAGCAGTGAATTGATACAGTGCAAAAAAATTGTAAGTATATCCTGCTTTTTAAAACGGTACCAGTAACCGTATCCCCCCAGATTGAAAAAGGTAAAAATTTAACCTGTCTTTTTTTTACCCCCGTGTTCCTTTTTCTTTCCCTCTTAATTACAAAACAAAAATATAAGTAATGCAAGGCCATTCCTATGTGGCGTGCCTCATATTAGTTACGGAATACCCTATTTTTCCCGTTTTAAGACAGCAATTCTCATCTTTAATACATTTTATTTGCGGGTTTCAAAAAAAACCCTTAAGAAGTTTTTTGGGGACACATATCCGCTTCAGTTTTATGAAGAAACCTGTACTATGTATACATTTACTCCAGCCCTGTAATACTGGCTGGCCCTTGAATACTACCGGCACAACAGTAAAAAGGAATTGTAATGACTAAAGGATTGAATAAAATGAGGAATCAAAAAAAGGGGCACATTCCTGATTTGACACTTAAACTTAAACTTTAAGCCCTGCTGCTGCTCAACATTGAACCCGAACATCTAAGTTTCCTTATCTTCGCAGCCGTTATGAGCGTAAGTAAACCAATAGTAATGAGTGGCATACGGCCTACCGGGTTTTTGCATTTGGGCAATTACTTCGGGGCTATACGCAATTATATCAGGATGCAGGATGAGTTTGAGTGTTTTTTTATGGTGGCCGACCTCCACTCTCTTACCACCCACCCGGATACAAAAGAACTGAAAAGCAATGTGATGAGGGTTTTGGCAGAGAATATCGCCAGCGGCCTCGACCCCGAAAAGGCTACACTGTACTGCCAGAGCCATTTATACGAGACCGGAGAATTGTACCTCTATCTTAATATGCTGGCTTACATGGGTGAGTTGGAAAAAACCGTTACTTTTAAAGACAAGGCCAAGCAGCAGCCCGACAATATAAATGCAGGACTACTTACTTATCCGGTACTGCAAACTGCCGACATTGTGCTTCACAGGGCTACCTATGTGCCTGTTGGCAAAGATCAGGAGCAGCACCTGGAAATGGCCAGAAACTTTGTTAAAAGATTTAACCACCGTTATGGGGAGGTTTTTCCCGAACCACTGGCTTTTAATTATAACCAGCAATTGATAAAAGTACCCAGCCTGGATGGTACCGGCAAAATGAGTAAGAGCGAAAATCAGCTTTCTACCCTTTACCTGGCTGATGAGGATGCTGATATACGCAAAAAAGTAATGAAGGCAAAAACAGATGCCGGCCCGCAGGCACCCGATTCGCCCAAGCCTGATTATATTGAGAATATTTTCCTGCTGATGGGGTTGGTATCTGCACCGGATGTAATAGCAAAGTTTGAAGCCGATTACAATAACTGCACCATCCGCTATGGCGATCTAAAAAAACAGCTCGCAGAAGACATGGTGAATTTTATTGCCCCGGTAAGGGAAAAAGTGAAGGATTTGCTGGCCAATGAGCAGTACCTGCACAAAGTGATGGAACATGGGGCCGAAAAAGCAAGGGTGAGCGCAAAGGCAACTATGCAACTGGTAAGGGAAGCCATGGGGCTTACTTATTAAGCAGTATAAGCTGTGAGGCGGATATCATGCGCTGAGCATCAGCCGGCGCTGATGCTGCAATTAAATAAAAAAAGTTGCTGCAAGAAAAAAGACTGCATACATTCGTAGTTCGTCATCTGTTCAAATGTTGATTTGTAAATGTAATTATGGCTAAAACAAAAAAACCAAAGCATATAGCAATAGCGGGTAATATCGGTGCCGGCAAAACCACCCTTACCGAAATGCTGAGCAAGCATTACCGCTGGATACCTCAATTTGAAGATGTAGACCATAACCCGTACCTGAATGACTTTTATGAAGACATGCCCAGGTGGAGTTTTAACCTGCAGATTTACTTTTTAAACAGCCGCCTTAACCAGCTGCTGGAAATTCACCGTGGCACAGAAACGGTGATACAGGACCGCACCATTTACGAGGATGCGAATATTTTTGCCCCCAACCTCCACGACATGGGCCTGATGGGCAAACGTGACTTTGACAACTACTATACTTTTTTTGAAACGCTTAAATCGATGGTACAGCCACCCGATTTGCTGATCTACTTGAAAGCATCAGTACCTACCCTGGTGGCACAGATACAGAAGCGGGGAAGGGAGTATGAAGAGAACATCCGCCTGGATTACCTGAAAAAACTGAACGAATTTTACGATAGCTGGATAAATACTTACAAGGAAGGACCACTGCTGATAATAGATGCAGATAAAAATAAATTTGCCGAAAATGAGGAGCACCTGGGGCAAATCATTACTAAAATAGACAGTACGCTGTTTGGATTGTTTTAATTAATGTGCAAATGGGAAAATGTGAAAATTTGCAAATGCACAGATAAACAGAACAGAATTTGGTAATATCTAATATGGCTAACACATAAACTTTATGGCCGGATAATTTCCAATTTAAAACGCAGGTCCGATTTTTCATACCAATTTGCACATTGGTATATTTGCCGATTGTTTAATCAATTAACTGGTTCTTCATGGCAAAAAACACAAGGCCCACACTGTTTTTTACGCCAAAGCGCTCCATCAGCCTGTCTTTGATGGCTTCCACAGTTCTTGGACTGATACTCATTTTTTGTGAAATTTCACTGGCGGTAAATTCCATACAAACTAAAGTAAGTACTTCCTTTTCCCTGTCGCTCAATACTATTTCGCTGGTAAGTGTAGGATTGATTTTCTGCTTGGCAAAGTTCTTTTTTATTAAAACCCGGTTAACGAAGGGGTTAAGATAAAAGCCCGTTCTCATCACATCCATAATGGCATTCTTAATTTCGCTGGGGTCGGTACTTTTAAGCAGGTAACCCGCCGCACCACAATCCATCAGGTGCCCCACAAAGCGCTCATCCTCGTACATGGTAAGTATAATCACCCGTATATTGGGGAAGTGCTTGGCAATGTATTTAGTAGCATCTATCCCGTCTTTTACGGGCATTTTGAGGTCGCAAAGTATTACATCCGGGGCAGCTTCGGGTATTTTATCCAGCAGGTCCTGTCCATTTTCTGCCTCCATCACAAACTTGATATTTGTATATGTCCGCATGGAAAGTATCACCCCCTTCCTGAAAATTTTGTGATCGTCTGCTATGGCAACTTTTATCTGGTTCATAAGCCTTTGTTAAAAATACAGAAAATTTATGTGTTTTGGTATCCATTTCATAATAATACAATTATTTTTTGCCAGTGGTTTATACAAAGGCTGCGTGGCAATATGCTTTATGAAATGGCCGAATGGGGGGGTGCCCGCAGGCCGGATGCCTGCCCGGGCGTTTTTTTGTCTTCAAAATCATCCTGAAAAACATGCCCCCTGTTGTATTAAAAAAGCCACATACTTTCGTACATGGCTGTTAAAAAAATTTATGCTGTAGTTATACCCTGAAGTGAGCAAACGCCTTGTTGGCATCAGCCATACGGTGTACATCTTCTTTCTTTTTGAATGCAGCGCCTTCGCCCTTGCTTGCTGCTACAATTTCATTGGCCAATTTGTCTGCCATGCTGCGTCCATTTCTGTCGCGGCTGTAGCGTACCAGCCATTTGATACTTAAAGATATTTTCCTGTCTGCACGTACTTCAGCAGGTATCTGAAAAGTGGCACCACCAATGCGGCGGCTCCGAACTTCTACAGATGGGGTTACATTAGCCAGTGCTTTCCTCCACACATCATAGCCATTTTCGCCGGTTTGCTTGGTTACTTTTTCAATTGCATCGTAAAAAATAGTGAATGCACCACTTTTTTTACCTTCCCACATGATGTTGTTCACAAAACGTGTTACAAGCTTGTCGTTAAACTTCGGATCCGGTGCTAACGGGAGCTTTTTGGCCTGAGCTTTCCTCATCGAAAAATATTTTACTTATTACTGATTACTTAAATATTACTGAACCAATCAATTATTTCTTGGCTTTTTCTTTCTTGGTACCGTATTTACTGCGGCTTTGCTTGCGGTCTTTTACACCAGCAGTATCAAGGCTGCCACGTACAATATGGTAACGTACACCTGGTAAATCCTTCACACGACCACCACGTATCAGTACGATAGAGTGCTCCTGCAGGTTGTGACCTTCACCGGGTATATAGGCAATAACCTCTATTTTATTGGTTAAACGCACTTTGGCTACCTTACGCAAAGCAGAGTTTGGCTTTTTAGGAGTAGTAGTGTACACCCTTGTACAAACACCACGGCGCTGCGGACAACTGTCCAGAGCCCTTGATTTACTCTTTGCTTTGATAATTTCTCTTCCTTTTCTAACTAATTGTTGTATAGTAGGCATTACAAACCTTTTATTTTTAGGACGGCAAAGGTAGGAGTTTAGTTTTACAAACGGAAAAATAACCTTTAAAAAATTAGGCTTTTCTTTAAAAAAAATAAAAAAAAGGCCCTTTTCAACGGTAAAAGGGCTGTCTATTTCAGTAAAATTATACCTTCCACATCCATCCACGGGTATCGGGCACCTGTCCGTAGCGTATGGCATCCAGTCTCTTTTTAAGCTCAGGAGCTGTTTGCCATTTTGTCACATCAAAACTCATTTCGTAATCTTTATACCGGAGTTCTTTTATCAGCGATATGGTGGCTGCCGTACCTGTACCAAAAACTTCGTACAAAATACCGGCTTTATGGGCATCTATGATATCATTGATGCTCAGGGGACGTTCCTGCACGTCAAAACCCATATCTTTCAGCACTTCTATGGCGCTGTCCCTGGTAACGCCGGCCAATATGGTGCCCGACTCAAGGCCGGGCGTAATGGCCGTGTTGCCAATGATAAAAAATACATTCATGGTGCCGCACTCCTGCACATACTTATGCTCATGAGCGTCCATCCACAATACCTGGTCGTAGCCCTTGAGCCTGGCCTGTGCTGTGGCATACATAGCCGCCCCGTAATTGCCGGCCGCTTTTGCATAACCAACGCCACCGGGTGCTGCACGTACATACTGCTCCTCCACATAAATGCGCATGGGTGTGGCATAATATGGCCCCGTAGGGCTCAAAATAATCATGAACTTGTATTGCTCACTTGGCTTAACGCCAATCATTTCGTCGCTGCTGAACATAAAAGGCCTTATGTACAGTGAATGGTTCTCGTAAGCAGGAATCCAGTCAATATCCAGTTGTATCAATGCACGCATGCCCTCCATAAATATCTCCTCCGGCACCTGCGGCATCTGCATCCTTTCGGCAGATATATTAAAACGTCTGAAATTATCCAGCGGCCTGAATATAGCCACATTACCATCAGCACTTTTATATGCTTTTACTCCTTCAAAAATAGCCTGACCATAATGCAATGCTGCCAGCGATGGCTCCAGCACCAGAGGCTGATAGGGCTTTATTTGCGGCGTTTTCCACTCCCCGTCAACAAAATCCACTTCCAGCATGTGATCGGTAAAGTGTTTCCCGAAAGGGATATTTTGCAGGCTCATATCATTAATCTTACTATGGGTAGCCCTCGTAATATTTATACCGGCTGCTGCAATCATATTGTTTAATTTTGCACAAAGAAACGAAAAAAAAAACGGTACAAAGTTTTGCAGCATGAGTTTAGATAATATTCAACTTCCGGCAATTGTTATACAGGATTTGTTTAAAAAAAGCCTTGTTGCACTGAATGCAAAAGAAAAGCCGGGGCAAACTGCCGGTCCGGCGGCGGATGATATTGCATTCCTTGGCAAAAACGGACGCAGGATTGCCATATTGGTGCATTCCCAGGACACATTGTACCTGCCCGATAACGAACTGGATTTTTTGATGGGCATTTTAACTGCCTGCAGCCTTACTATGGCTGATATAGCCCTGGTAAATATTGCCCGGCAAAAGCCAATAGATTACAAAATGCTGGAAAGCAGCCTGCTGGCAGAAAAAATATTTCTTTTTGGACCCGAACCCGAAGTACTTCAATTACCCCTTTCTTTCCCACATTACCAGGTACAGCGGTACAATAACCAGGTTTATCTTGCTGCTCCCTCTTTACTGCAATTGCAGGCCGACAAAATGGAAAAAAGTAAACTCTGGACCTGCCTGAAACAAATTTTCTCCCTGTGATAAAGGGCTTAACTTCGCCTGCAATTTAAACGAAATGGAAAAACTGGTTTTTGCCACCAATAATCAAAATAAAGTAACCGAAATACGGGCTGTACTGGGCGGCAGGTTTAACGTAATTACATTACAGGAAGCAGGTATTGATATTGACATACCGGAGCCACACAACACGCTGGAAGCCAATGCATCAGAGAAATCAACAACAATATTTGCGTTAACAGGCAGCAACTGTTTTGGCGAAGATACCGGGCTTGAGGTTGAAGCCCTTAACGGTGAACCGGGAGTAAAAAGCGCCCGCTATTCAGGTGACGGTCGTAATTTTAACCAGAATATTGACAAACTTTTGCATAATCTTGCGGATAAAGATAACAGGGAGGCCAGGTTCAGAACCGTAATTTCCCTGATGCTGGATGGGGATGAGTTTTTTTTTGAAGGTATTTGTAATGGCAGCATTACAAAAATGAGGGCAGGAAGCAATGGTTTTGGCTATGATCCGGTGTTTATTCCCCATGGAAGTTCGAAAAGGTTTGCGGAAATGGACATAGCAGAAAAAAATATATACAGCCACAGGAAAAAAGCGATGGAGAAATTAGTGATTTTTTTAATGCAAAAGGCTGAAAATCAATAAGTAGCAGTTAAAAAAACTTTTAAGGGAATTTTGAGAACAGAAAGCAACCATATTATTGAAGAGAGCGACTTAATAAAAGGGTGCATTGCGGGTAACAGAAGCATGCAGGAGGCGCTTTACAACCGTTTTTCTCCAAAAATGTATGCTGTATGCCTCCGGTACAGCAATACTTCAGATGACGCAAGGGACTTGTTACAGGAGGGGTTTATCAAAGTTTTTAAAAACCTGGAAAAATACAGGGGTGATGGTTCTTTTGAAGGATGGGTACGCAGAATTTTTGTGAACACATCTATAGAGCATTTCAGAAAAGCCACCACCACACAATCGGTTACAGAAACACACGAAAACACCTTTGAAGATAAAGAGTGGAGTGCATTTGATAACCTGGCAGAAAAGGATATTTTTAAAATGATAAAGGAGCTCAGCCCGGGTTACAGGCAGGTTTTCAATATGTATGTAATTGAAGGGTATGCGCATAAGGAAATTGCCGAAATAATGGGCATCAGTGAGGGTACAAGTAAATCGCAACTGGCAAGGGCCAAAATGCTTTTACAAAAAATGGTGCAGGAAAGGATGAATTCATCTCTTTAGAAAACAACAACTATTTAAACAGCATGCAGGGCAACTGGCAACATATTATTTATGACAGGGAAGAAACTCCGCCACCGGGAGCCTGGGATAATATTGCCCATAAGCTGGAAATGGCAGATACCGCAGAATACTGGACAACTGAACTATACCTGAAAGAAGCAACCCCGCCCCTGGGGCTATGGAATGAGATTGCCGCAGGCCTGGATGCTGCTTCTGGAAAAAATTGGCATACAAAACTATACGAAAAGGAAGTTGCTCCCCCGGCTGGTGTATGGGCTGCTATCAGTACCGCATTGGATACTGCTGGTGCAAAGGTTATAACGATGCCGCCAGCACACAGTATAAAAAAAATTAATTACAGGCTGGCAGCAGCAGCTGCTGCTGCTGTGATTATTACCATAGCAGGTACAGCCCTGTGGTTTGCTGGTAAACAATCCACAGATAGCGACCTGCCATTTGTTGCAAAAAATACTGCCACCAGTAACCCGGCAAATATTGCCGTAAAAGAAACAGCTGAAACCGCAGTGTTACCTGCCACTGAAACGCAGGAAAAAGAACAACCTGCTGCCATTGTAAAAAAACAAATAAACCGGGCACCAGCCTCTGGCAAGGCAGATAGCAAAATTATCCCGCCGCTGGAGTATGTAAAAAACAATCAAATGGGCTTTTTGCCAGATAACCCGGTATTGAGCAACAGCAAAAAACTACCCGATAATAATGGCCAGGTTAATACTGATATTGCCCTGATGGAAACGCCTGCAAATACTTATATCAGCATCAGCGGCCCCGATGGGCAAAGCATCAGGGTATCGTCAAAATTTGCCAACCTCATCGGCTATCTCAGCGATGGCCCGGTAAAAGAGGAAAGGCTGGACGTTATCATCAGGGAAAGCGCCCGGTGGAAAGCCACTTTTATGCAATGGAGAGAAAAAATGATCAGCAATACCACTGCCCCTTCACTGGGTAATTTTATGGACATTATCGAAATGAGCAAAATGCTCAGCGAAAAATAACACAGGATTTTTCTGCAGGTTTTGTACAAAAGCTTCCCCAATTAGCAAGGTTGTATTACGCTCTCTTTACCCGGATACCGCAGATTCATCCCCATTGGTATTTAACCAGACCCAACTCCTTTTTAAGCCAGGTCATTTTCAGGCCGTATTTAAAGTATATGATATAACTTTCCGCAAAAAATATGGCCAGGATAAAGCTTATAATGCCTGAAAAAAACATTACCCGGATTGCCATCCCTGTTCGCATTACCGATATCAACTATGCTAATCACCTGGGAAATGATGCCATTGTACGCATTGTACATGAAGCCCGCATGGCATGGTTATACAAACATGGCTTTACTGAACTGGACATTGCCGGCACAGGGCTGATAATGGCAGATCTTGCTGTAGAGTTTAAAGCTGAGGGGTTTTATGGAGATGTTATTTCAGTAGCCATTGCCTGCGGCGAAAAAACAAGGGTTGGTTTTGAATTGTATTATGAATTGACTGCCCTGAGAAACAATGAAAACATTTTACTGGCGATGGTTAAAACGGGCATGGTGTGCTATGATTACGGCACCAGGAAAGTAGCGCCGGTACCGGAGGTATTATCCCGCTTGCTGCAATAAATACATCAATCATTGTTCCACAGCTGCCAGTTGGCTTCTGCCTGCAGTTCCAGCATTTCCAGCCCATTTTTTATGGCAGCGCCACGCTCCTTTCCCTTTTGCAGAAAAACGGTTTCGGCAGGGCGGTACACCATATCGAATAAATAATGCTGCGCTGTTAACCACTCATAGGGTATGGCCGGAAAACCTGCTTCATCAGGGTACATTCCCACCGGTGAGCAGTTAATGATGATGGTATTGTGCTGCATTAGCGACCTGCTTATATCAGCATAAGTAACTATACCCTGTGCTGCGGTACGGCTCACCGTGGTAAAAGGTATTGCCAGCCGCTTCAGCACATACTGAGCAGCTTTGGCAGCACCACCAGTACCCAGTACCAGCGCCTGGCTGTGATGCGGCTGAAGCAGGGGTACAAAGGATTTTTCAAACCCAATGATATCTGTATTGTAAGCGGTGAGTAAGCCCTGCTGTATGCTGATGCAGTTGGCAGCCCCTATTTGCTGTACTTCATCTGAAAGCTCCTGTACAAATGGTAAAATTTTTTCTTTATAGGGAATGGTTACGGCCAGGCCCTTTAAAGCAGCCTGTGCAGCAAGTAATGCAGGAAACTCATCAATGGATGCGATGGGAAACAGTTCAAAGCTGCAATCAGTCAACCCTTCCCTTGCAAACTTATCCGAAAAAAATTGTTTGGAAAATGAATGCCCGAGTGGATAGCCAATTAAACCATATAATTTTTTTGTATCCATCAGGGGCGGCTCAATTACTTGTCCAGGTATAAATCAAATGTATCACCCCTCAGGCCAATGCGCATAGCCTCAAGCGCTATTACTTCGGCAGGTGCGATATTGCCAAGATTTACATTGCAGCCTATCAGCTCCAGAAAATAAAGCTGCTGGGCTTTCTGCGGTGCTTCCCATAAAATCTTATCCTCAGGTATCTGCGTTAATATTTCCTGTACAAGCCCTTCCCTTACCTCACCGCTGCCACGGTAAATACCCACATTACCGGCCTCTCTTGCTTCTGCAATTACATAGGTGCTGCCTGCTTCCAGTTCTGCACGCATCAGTTCTATCCACTTGTATGGCGGTATAATATGTGCTGCATCCTTGCTTCCCACTTCGCTTAATACCACACCATGTTTGGTAAGTTTTTCAATATACCCGCATTTTTCTGCGTGGGGTATGGTAATGGATCCATCACTCACTTCCATATAACTTACACCAAACTCCTTACAAACTTCTATATAATCATTAAACTGGTTGCGTATCAAAAATGCTTCAAACAAGGTGCCGCCAAAATACACAGGCATCCCGTATTCACGGTATACTTCCAGCTTCTCCTTTAAATTGGGCGTAACATACGAAGTACCAAAACCCAGCTTTACCACATCCACATGCGGGCCTGCAATACTCAAAAAATTACTTACCTCCCCTATGCTCAGCCCCTTATCCATCACCATTGTAATTCCATGATTACGGGGTTTCTTATTCCGCTCCGGTATCTGCGAAAGATTAAAATTCATACTTTCCTGTTTTAAGGCTGCAAATATAGCTATTGAACGCCAAAGGGCAATGCTAAAGGGAATGGCGGGAATATGCAGATGTATTTATGTCCGTCAAAGAATTGTGTGCCGGGCAGCTGTCAGATTGATTTCCCTTTTTTAAACCGGGCAATCAAATCCACTACCTGCTGGTTTTGAAGGATTGCAGGATTGAGTTCTATGAATTTCTTGACGAGTTTGGCATTCCTGTCCATACCCAACTCAAGCTGCAGTAAAGCTTCTTTGGATTTACCCAGCGAAAAAAGCGCTGTACTTTTGTAAAATATAAAAATGGGTTTCCCTTCTGTTTGCTCAAATGCAAAATTTGCGTATTCCAGTGCTTCCTCAAAATAACCGGCCCTCAGCAAACATTTCAGCAATTCCACCCAGCCATTCAGTTGCCGGGGCCTTATCCTTACCACGTTGCCAAAATAAGATATTGCATCATCCATCTTATTCAACTCCATGCAGCATTGGCCCATTGCCAGGTTATATTCAGGCTGCAGCCGATGCATGCGCATGGCCACTTCCAGGCTCTTGATGGCGCTTGCCCATGAGCCTTCGCTCATATAGGTGCAGGCAATTTTGTAGTGCAGCTGGCTGTCGTTCTGATTAAGGTGTGTGGCTTTTTTATAATTGAACCTTGCTTGTGCAAAGTTTTTCAGTTTATCGTGGCAATAGCCAATGGCCTCGTATATCACATCTTCGGGCCGGGAAAGTTCCAGCACTTTCTCCAGCACTTCTATGGCTTCCCTGTAGCGGCGCAGGCGCAGGTAGGCATCGCCCATATTGCGGTAAGCATAATCAAACTTTTCGTCTATTGCTATGGCATACTGGTAAGCATCTATTGCCTTTTCGTAGAGTTTTATGCCCTGGTAGGCTGCAGCCAGATTAAACCAGGCCAGTTCATTATAAGGGAAATTATCAATTATCTGCTGGTGAATCCTTATCCCTTCCTCATTTCTGCCGGTAAAATCTGTCCAGAAGCATATTTTATACAATGCCTCTTCATTATTGGGGTCATCTTCCAGTATCATCTTAAGGCAATCGAACACTTTCTGAAAGTTTTCGTAATCATCATACACATCTGCCAGTTCAAACAGCAGTTCTATCCTTTCCTCCCCTTCAAAATGGTTGATGGCAAATTCCAGCACCGCAGCAGCTTTCTCCTGCTTATCCAGGGCCAGGTAGGCATCAGTTTTAAGAATATACAGGTCCTTATCATTGCCATCCAGTAATTCTGCTGCTTCCAGCACATGCAGGGCTTCCTTGTAATGATGGAGGGCAATTAATATATCGGCTTTTTTTACCAGTAAACCGGAGGAATAGGGATATTGTGTAACGGCATACCCGGCAGCTTCCAGTGCATCATTCAGCTGCTCCTTTTCATCATAATAATCTATGATGCGTTCAAAGGAGTCTTCTTCAATAAAAGAGTTGCTTTTGCCTTTCTTAAGGTTATCAAACTGCTGCAGCAGCTCCCTCATTTCGTCCCTGTCTTGTCTGTAAGGATATTTACTCATTCCGTATTGGGTTACTGAAAGTTACACCCTAAAAAATAAACAGGCAAGTTTTTGTAACTTTTTTTATGCTGAAACGTTAAAGAATTGTGAAATGAAGGGATAAGCGGTAACCAAAATCACGAAAAAAAAGTATATATTTGCTTTGTAAAACAACAACCCAATGGTAAGGATAACAAAAATACTGTTCACTTTCGTTGTGCTGCTGAGCACATCGCTAAGTGCGTGGGCCGACAGGGGGACTGGTAAAAAAAGTAAAACCAGGGCTTTTACATTGAATATTGCTACACCGTCTACATTAAGAAGTTCTGTTTCACTGAACCTCAAGTCTGGCCTGATATATAAAGGCAGTACCCTGGGTTCTGCAACACCAGCTTCTTCAAGAAGCATGATTTCTTACCAAAAAGGCAACAATGTGTATGTGTTACCTTATAAACAAAAGGTGGCCGTTCCCGAAGTAAGGCAGGGATACACAGGATTAAAACTGATCATCAGAACCAATTAAAATATTTTTTAAAAATTTGTAATCAAGCCCTTCTGAAATATGGAAGGGCTTTTTACTGCCTGTACCGTAAAAATTCAAGCCCTATCCGGAATATTACCTGTTCCCTTTTTTCAACTTTTGATTTTCTTCATACGTCATTACCCTGTACCCCGATTTTGGAATATCAAATTTAGAGGCCAGCACAGGTTCTGTATTGATTTTAGACACCGTATAGTTGAACTTCAGCTTGCCGGCTTCATACTCATACTGCATGGCCAGGCCCGGTAGTTTTTTAAAGGTGGCATTAAAGTCCTTATTGGTTACTACTATATCCGGGCAGTAATAAACGGTAAAATTGTTACCATCCAGCCTGGCCACCGCCTTTTTACATTTGTACCCTGCAATGGTTTTTTCACCATCTTCCATCGTAAACACGATGTCGTTGTATTTTTTGTTCTTTTCATCCCAGTTTTCCCTTGTAAGTGTAATCATGAGCTTCTGGCCACTGTATTCCTTTAAAATCACCCCATTGCCCGTTTTGGCATCATGTATGGTACTTTCGCTGCCCAGTGCACTTACCATATCTGTACGGCTCTGGCTGTTCTTTAAATAAACAGTGCTGGTAGCACCATCCAGTGCATCAGCCATCTGCGGATCCTTACTGCCGGTTTGTATGGTAATATCGTATACAATAGTCCCCTGCGACATGGCAGTTTGAGCCATTGAGGGTAAATAAATACCTGTAAGGATAATTGATAGTACAAAAGCCAGCTTAGTTATTTTCATTTTCCTTGTTTAATACTTAAAGATAATAAAAACCCGTGCCAATTATTATCCAATGTATGCTGGTTTTAACAAATCAGCTTAGGGATCCCTTCAAATTTTAACAGTTGGGGTCTTTTTAGTTATCATTAAAAGTAAAAACCTGCAAGCCTTTTGCAGGCCGGCAGGTTTTTACAGTGTTGTATTGTTTGTTTTTATTTTTTTCCTGTTTTACCACGCATGTCCTGCAGTTGTTTATTTTTCTCCTGCATTTCCTGCATTTTTTGCTGCCAGCCGCTTGTTTTAACCGGCTTTTTCCTGTTTTCTGCTATCTGAACTTTAAGCTTATCGTGGTTAATGATGTATTTCTGTATCACAAACTGAAGAATAAGCGTAATAAGATTGGAAACCGTATAATACCATGTTAAAGCTGCGGGCAGGTTATTAAATACGCCCAGCAGAAGTACAGGGAAAATATAAGGCATGTACTTCATCACCGGGTTGCTGTTGTCCTGCATGTTACTCATACTGTACAGGGAAATCAGTAAGCTGGTTATGGTAGCAGTAAGTGTAAAAAGGCTTACGTGGTCACCATAAAAAGGTATACTGAAGGGCAACGTGGCAATAGAATCGTAAGCTGCAAGATCTTTGGCCCACAGGAAACTTTGCCCACGCAATGATATGTTTGACTGGAAGAAATAATATAGCGACATAAAGATGGGTATCTGCAGTAATGCGGGTAAACATCCTCCAAGCGGACTAACACCTGCGCTGCGCCATAGTTTCATCTGCTCCATACTAAAAGCCTGCTGGTCGTCCTTATACTTGGCTTTTAGTGCGTCAATTTCCGGCTTGAGTACTTTCATTTTAGCACCACTGAGGTAGCTTTTGTACAAAATGGGGGATGTGAGCAGCCTGATAAACAGCGTTAACAGCAGGATAACTATACCATAACTGGCAATATTTGAGGTTAAAAAATCCCAAACAGGCAACAGGAAATGCCTGTTGATATATTTTACAAAAGCAAAAACCCCGCTGCCATATGGAACGATATTCTGCAATTGATTGCCATACTTTTTCAGCACATTGTAGTCGCTTGGGCCGTAATACAGTTGCATGGGGATGGTTACATCACTACCATTAGGCACACTTATTTTTAATGCTGCATCGGTGGAAACCACTGTTTTTGCGGAATCATCCGGCACTTTCCATACTATCTCCCCTGACTGAAATTTGTCTTTGGCTATAAGTGTACTGGCAAAAAACTGCTGCTTTACACTTACCCAGCTAAGCGGTTTGCTGAACTTTTTATCGCCACCCGAGCCCGGATGTTCAAAATCATAATCATCATTTTCGAGAAAGCATATGTTCACCTGCTGCTTTTCGTATTTGATGTCTTTTTCCACCTGGGGTGCTGCTGTTTGCCACTGCAGGTTCAGTAAGTTTTGTGTTACCAGTTTATCTGCCCCCTTCATTTTCAGGTTAAAATCGAGCATGTACTGGCCGGGGTAAAGGGTGTACACATGCTCAATTGATTTACCAGCCGAGTCGGCTATGGAAAAGCTTACAGACTGGCTTCCATCGGCACCGGTTTGCTTACTGCCGGGTACAAAATACAGATCAGCTGATTGTGCGGTGAGGTTATTACCCGATTTAAACAGGTAAGAAATCCTGTTCCCATCGCCACTTCTTAGTACCAGGGGCTTGCCATCGTGGGTTTTGTATTTCTTAAGCTCTACAGTTTCGGGCTGGCCTCCTTTGCTGGTAAACACTACTTTTACCAGGTCATTTTCCAGTACCAGTTCCTGGCGGCTGCCCTGTGCATATTTTTGAAAATCGCCGGCTGCCTGGGTTTTCTTTACTGAATCAACGAGGGCTGCTTCCTGCTTTATTTTATTGCTGTCAACCTTTGGCTGGGTTTTGGCAATAGAATCTGCAATTCTCTTCTGCTCAGCCTGGTAAATTGTCTGGCTCCTGTTGTTCATTACCAGCATTGCCACCAGTAATGCCCCAATCAGCACAAAACCAATAACCGTATTCCTGTCAAATCCCATTTTTACAATATTTTAAGGGGGCAAAGGTAATGTATAGTTATGAGTAAAATATACCGCCTGCCACTAAAAAACCCCGGCAGAACCGGGGTTTACATTCAAATTTGTTGCTTTATTTTTTGGGCGCAGCTGCTGCAGCTTTGGCCGGTGCGGCGGCTCCTTTAGCCGGAGTAGCAGCTTTAGCGGCATTTGCTTCTTCCTGCTTCAGCTGGCGTGTCATGGTTACTGATGCAATGGGTATACGTGGAGAATTGAGAATCTCCATATTATCCGCTTTTACATCTTCCACCCTTACGTTGCCGTTGAGCTCCAGTGCAGCAACATCCAGTTCAATATTTTCTCTCAAATACTTTGGATAGGTTTTCACTTTCAAAGCCTTGATTTTTGTAACCAGCTTACCACCGGCTTTTACACCAACGGGGGTACCCACCAGTTTGAGGGGCAATGTAGCTATTATCATCTTATCATCCACCAGTTCCAGCATATCGATATGGATCAGCTTGTCGCTAACCTTGTCAAACTGCAGGTCCTTCATGATGCATTTGTACGTTTTGCCTTCCAGAATTACATCTGCAAGCATAAATTCTGATGTGTAAACCAGGGCTTTAAAAGCCGCCGCAGGAGCAGAAAAGTTCAGCTCCTTCGCACCCCCGTAAATTACACCTGGCACTTGATCCTGAGAGCGTAGTTGGCGGGTTGCTGTTTTGCCAAATCCGGTCCTCAGTTGTCCTTCGATTGTAATCGTATTCATTTTATAAATTTTTATGAGGCGCAAAGGTAAGGAAATTGAGCCAGAACAGCCCTAATAATCAGCAGTTTTATCCGCTTTGACCGAAAATCTGACCGATTTTAGAGCATCCACACTCATTGTTGCCCCGGAGATTGGCTGCACAGGCAAAAAAAATACGCTGCAAAGTACAATACCGCAGATGTTACTGGCCCTGAACCAGCTTATTTGCAGCGCTTATTATACTTTTTTATAATTTTTATAAGGCTGTAGCCCCTGTAATCAGCTACTTCAAAATCGCCGTCTGTCAACTTGGGGCAATCGGACATCAACCCCTTAAGCTGGTCGATATAAATACGCTGTATGGTGAGGTTGGGGCTTCCCCAGGTAATCACCTCCCCCATTCTGGCATAATAAACAGTGTAACGGATGAGCAACTGTGCGGGCCGGATATCCTGTGGTTTTTTAACAAAATAGTATTGCACTTTCCGGTTATCAGTTGCACTGTACAAATTCATTTTAGGAGTACTGTACATTTCGCTCAGCAAAAGGGTAGTGTCGTATTCCGACCTGTTTTTTGACACCGGGTCAAATATTTCATCCGGATTATCAGAAAAAGTCTCCAGTTTTAAAAACAACACGGTATACTTTTCATTATTACTGAAAACAGATTGCACTTCTCTTGAATCCAGCATCCTGTTTGTAACACCAGCATTTTTAACTGAAATGAAATTGCCCTTCATGGAATAATCGCAAAAAACAGTATCTCCATTGTTCATTACAAGGCCCTCATTTTTTTGAGCAACAGCATTTTGAAAAAAAATACTGAAGCAAATGGCCATAATTGCCATAAGGGATGAACTGTGCCGTTTACCTGGTACCATAGCTGCTGAATTATGTTAAACAAACATTATTGCTTTGCCCTGTTTAAAGGGATACTCTGCTGAGCTGCCAGTTAAAGTTACCGCATTACCGGCTATTTTTTGTTGGCCATTCTGCTCCGCATAAAAAGCTGGTTAATGCTCTTGTTTTCATAAGCATTACGTAAGGCAACAGCAAAAAGTTCATCAACTGACAATACTTTTATTTTATTACTCTGTTGTTTCAGTGGTATGGTATCACAAACCACCAGCTCTTCCAGTACACTGTTTTCAATATTTTCATATGCCTTGCCGCTCAATACAGGGTGTGTGCAAAGCGCCCTTACGCTGCGGGCACCTTTATCTTTAAGCAGTCCGGCACTTTTAGCCAGGGTACCGCCAGTATCGCATATATCATCAATCAGTACAATGTCTCTGTCCTGCACATCACCAATAACCACCATACTGGCAATTTCGTTGGCCCGCTTGCGGTGTTTGTCGCAAATCACCATTTCGCATTCAAAATAAGTGGCTACCTCACGTATCCGGTTGGCGCTTCCCACATCGGGTGCGGCAAAAGTAAGGTTGGCCAGTTTCAGGTTTTCGATATAAGGTATAAATATGGCAGAAGAGTCCAGGTGATCAACCGGTATGTCAAAATATCCCTGTATCTGCGGAGCATGCAGGTCCATGGTAATCACCCTGTCGGCACCAGCGGCCGTTAGCATATTGGCCACCAGTTTAGACCCAATTGCCACCCTTGGCCTGTCTTTTCTGTCCTGCCTGGCAAAACCATAATAGGGCATTACCGCAATTACTTTATAGGCTGATGCCCTTTTAGCAGCATCAATCATCAGCAGCAGTTCCATCAGGTTATCTGCCGGAGCAAAAGTACTTTGTATCAAAAAAACGAACTTGCCCCTGATGCTTTCCAGGAACTCCACATAAATTTCTCCATCGCTGAAACGCTGGATATTCACGTTACCAAGGGGTTCTCCAAACTTATCAGCAATGCGTTCGGCCAGGTACTGTGAGCCAGTGCCGGAGAATATCTTTGCGGTTAATGACATATTATTAAGTTGTAAATTGAATATATTTGCTGCGAAATTATCACTTAACTTTTGATGAATACATTTAAAACATGAAAACTTTCAACAAGCCTTCCACATCTATCAAAAACTGGGCTTTTGATGACCGTCCCCGTGAGAAATTAATTGGTAAAGGTGCCGAAACACTGAGCAATACTGAATTACTGGCCATCCTGATCAATAACGGGCATAAAGAAAGGTCAGCCGTGGAGCTGGCAAGGGAAGTTTTAAAACTGGGGCAAAACAGCCTGGCAGAACTGGGTAAACTCAGCGCAAAAGAGATGCAGCAGGTAAAAGGCATCGGAGCAGCAAAAGCAATTACCATTGCTGCAGCGCTGGAGCTGGGCAGGCGAAGGCAGTTAAGTGAGCCCCTGCACAAAAAAGTAGTACGCACCAGTGCCGATATTGCCCAATACCTGCGGGATATGCTGAAAGATTACCCCTATGAAGTTTTTGCCATTTTATACCTCAACAGGGCCAACCGTGTTAATCATTTTGAAATTGTAAGCAGGGGCGGCATCAATGGCACCATTGCCGACCCAAGAATCATTTTAAAAAAAGCGCTTGAAGAAGATGCTACCGCCATTGTACTGTGCCACAACCATCCATCTGGCAACCTCAAGCCCAGTAAGGCTGATGAAACACTTACCCTGAAAATAAAACAGGCTGCCAGTTATTTTGACATACTGGTTACCGACCACATTATTGTAAGCGAAGATGGCTATTACAGCTTTGCTGATGGCGGCATGCTGTAGCAGGTTTATGCCTGTGCTGCGGGGCCCCCAAAAGTAAAGGGCATTTCCACTGTTTCCATATCCTGTATGGTGCCGTTGGCTGCTTCAAATTTTTTTACATTTTCCATCATGGCTTTCATAAAACGCTTGGCATGAAACGGGGTGAGTATGATCCTGCTTTTCACCTTGCTTTTGGGGGTGCCGGGCATTACGTTTACAAAATCCACTACAAACTCGGCATGGCTGTGGGTGATGATGGCCAGGTTTGCATATATTCCTTCAGATACCTCTTCGGATATTTCAATGTTTAGCTGCTGCTGCTCTGTGGGATTGCTCATTGCATGAAATTTTTACAAAGATAAAAAGAAAGGGCTTCCGTTGAGAAGCCCTGGTGAATAAAGTTGATGGAGTGATTGCTTACCGTGCAATTATTAGTTTTTCCTGGCTTTGTGAATTGCCTGAAACGGTTCTTATCCAATAGGTGCCGTTTGCAATGTCTGAAATATTGATGCTGCTTTTGCCCTGGTTTGTGCGAAAGGTTTTGACTATTTGCCCGAATGTGTTGAGGATAGTTATTGTTGTACCTGTTATATTATCTGGCATGTCAATGACAATCTCACTTAAAGCCGGATTCGGGTATATTTTATTAACACCTGAACCGGGCTTAATAAAACGGGTAACATTACCCAAGTTCTTATCCTGCTTAAATGAGCTTTTACCGTAATAATTATCATTTAAGTAATCGGGCCTCACCGTATTGCCTTTATATATATTGGAAGGCCGCAAATTCAAAGCACCGTCACTAACAGTTTTATAAGCTAATTGCGAAGCGGTTTCATTAACAAAGCCAAATGAAAACTTATCAGAAACTCCATTTTTGATACTTGCAATTGCCGGCGATTCAATATCAACAGTTAAATCACTGCTCAATACCGAAAAGTTGTCAGAAACAGCATTTGCATAAAAATCATACTTTTTTGATAGTATCTGCAAATGAGGAGTTGCATTAAGATATCCTGCATCATCCGATGTACACCATGCCACCTGGTAATAATTATCACTTACTGCAATGGCCCTGTTATTAACCCCAAGATCGTATGCAGGCAACATACAAACCTGGCCTGAGCCATTTGAGGTACAATTAACCACAACTGGTGGATAAAAAAACTGGTTGTCGTGATTGATTACAGTTATCAGGTTGCCAAAACCTGTCATACCGCAATGAGGAATTATATAATTATAACATACACCAAAATCATTGGGAAATAAAGAGTTATTAGGGCTTGCTATACGAGGCCCATAAAAGTAGGTGCTGTAAGTGCAGCCGGTAAACCCGGCATCATACACAATACTGCCACCGGATATATTACCAGTACTGCATTGATAAACAAACATATTGTGGTAACCGGGTGTACCTCCTGGCTCAGTGTAAGCTGAGGGGCCGCCATATTCCATTGCTACTGAGATGACACCACTGCTGCTGATTGCAACATCAGGCCTGGAAAACTTGTTGCTGTTATACTGCACGCCCTGTACATTAAAAAAGTTTTGCACCCCTGAAGTATTGCTGATATTGTATTCTGTATTAGGAGATGCAGAAAAAAAAGGAGATACAGAAGTACATGCAAATTTTCTGAGATACACACTCCCCGCAAATTGCCCGCTCTGCCAGGTTACAACAAAATTACCCGTGCCATCATCATCAATATTGGGGTGCATGCAGGGCCAGGTAGCAGCACCTATTACCTGTCCCAATGTAAAGGCCGGAAAAGTATTCGTAACATTGTTCCATTTTGACCAGAACAACTTAATTACTATCCGGTTTAAGGTGGCAGAGGCATAATCCATCTTAACTACGAAAGCCACGGTATTACCATTCACCCTGGTCAGTATTACATCGGGGTCATCATCAGCAAGAGTTAGTCCGTTATATGCAGTTTGCGGAAGTGCTATAGTTCCAGTATGGCCCGCTCCGTCATTCCAGGCCATCATTTTTGCAAACCCATCTGTAACTGCTACCCTGAAGGAGTTTCCATTGTTATTAATTATTGCATTGCCTATATTGGGAAAATGCAACGAAGAAATTGAATTTCCTTCATAGCTATTAGGGGTTGAGGCATAATTAAACTGTGCAGAAACTGTTTGAAGTGTTACTAAAGTTTGCAATAAAATAAATATGTATTTCATCGCATTATATTTTAAGTGTTATAAATAGTAAAAAGGGCTCCAGTTACCGGAGGCCCTTTTTAAAAATCTGACTCATTTTTTACTTATCGTGGGCCAAGATATTTGATGGTATCAGTAAACATCCTGCCCTGATAACCATAAGAAGTATAAATAGTTTTTGTACTCACGTCATATCGCTGGTTGTAGCCGGGTGTAAAGGCATAAACTACGCAGGTAGGGCATCCATAAGCGTTTGTAACAGAATTTAAAGCACCGGAAGTAGGATTAAAATCAAAAATTGGCGATTGATTTGCGAAATATGTTAACGCACCGCCATTTGTTATAGGGTGTGCCAAAGTACCCGCAGAACGCCAGTACATTACATTGGTATATTTACCTGTAGTTTGAAGTTCAATATCATTTACAGTAAATCCGCCAATCAATGCAGCATTTGTCGGGTGAAAGAAAAACCCTTTAACCTGGTACAAACCATCATAGTCATTCTTTACACCTACTTCCACCACAATTGTTTTAGCACTGTTGGATACCTTACCACCTGCATCAGCAGTTGAAATACTGAAACCAAAAGCGTATTGCTTGTTCAGGTCAATTGCAAGGGCGTTGGGTATGGTAAACTTCAGCCATTTTGCAAATTCACCGGGGTTCATGGTAATGGTATAGTCTGTGCCTACTTTTGGATTAGAAGGATCAACAGTAAACTGAGCTGCAGGAATGGGAATAAAAGTGGTACCGTTAGCGGCATTGTAATCAGACACAGCACCCGGATCATCTTTTATGATAACCTTCATGGTTTTATTGAGTTCTGCTTCATTGGGTATATCTCTGCGGATATCCACCATGTTAAGTGTTTGAGGGGTGCTAACCAGATCAATGTTAACCACCCGCTTATCCACATCCATTATTTTAACAATGGTTTGCCCTGCATCACCCAAAGGATCGGGAGTATCTACTTTATCGCAGGAACTGAAAAGCAGCACGCCTGCAGTAATTGCAGCCAGCGATTTTGAAAAATTAAAATATTTCATGTTCAGTATGATTTAGTTGTTATTATTAAAATTGGTGAAACCACCGGCTGGGTGGTTTCACCAGTATTATAGTTTATGGTTTATCCCACCAAATCCTTGCATCCTGTGTGTTGCCACCGCTCAACCTGGCAATAGCAATAGCAAGGTTTGCAGGGTTCAAAGCTGTTTCACTTTGTCCGTAAGTATACCTCCTGGGTATTTGCTTGCTTGAATTAATAGCCCTTGTTGTACCCAGCAGTTTAGGGAAACCAGTTCTCCTCCATTCAGCCCATGCTTCAAAACCATTTGGATAGAGCGCTATATAGCGTTGCAGCGCAATACGCTCCAGCTTGGTGGTGGTGGTTGCGTTTTGGCCAGCCTGTACAGAACCGAAAGAATTCTGACCTGCTGCAGCAGAACCAGTACCAGTTAAATAATTGGCAGCAGCACCTGCACCATAATAAGCAGCAGCACCTGTAACGCCCCATTGTGCAAAAGACTGATCAATTGCAGCTTTGTAGCTGATTTCGGCTTCTGCTGTGCCTTGTGAGGCTATCCAGCCTCTTTCCTGTGCTTCGGCCCTTGCCAGCAACACTGTTGATGCGCCAAGTAAAACAACTTCATCATTAGTACCGTCACGGTAATCTACTTTCAAAATCTTATCGCTGCTGGGTATTGTAATCGCCTCATCCCTCGTTAAACCGTAAGGGAAACCTGTGTTAGAGGTTGAAAACTGGGTTCTGCGTGGATCACTCATAGTTGAAAGAATGTCTGTAATTGTTTTGCTGATAGCAAAGTCATTACGTCCATCATACAAACCCCACCATGGTCCACGGTACAGGCCACCCGGAAAAGTGATTTTAAAATTATCACCGTTGCTGGTAATTACACCGGCAGCATCCGCATTTGCTGCTGCAAATTCAGTAGCTGCAAGTGCACCTGCTGCAGGATATACCTTGCTCATGCGCAGCGCAACAATCATACGCAGGGAGTTGGCCATTTTTTTCCACTTGCTTATATCGCCTCCATAAATCACATCACCTTTAATGGCTGCACCATTATCGAAACCTGCAACAGCATCTTTCAACTCTTTCAGTATTCCCTTATAGATGTCTTCCTGTGTATCATACTTGGGATAAATGTTATTGGCACCCTGCAGCGCTTCGCTGTAAGGGATATCACCCCATTTATCGGTAGTATTTGCATAAATAAATGCCCGCAGGATTTTAGCAATAGCTATCTGATCTTTGGTTGACCCTGAAGCAAGGTTGCCCGCAGGGTTACTTGTGTTTTGAGCGATAATATTCTGGCAATCGTACAACACGCCGGAATAAACGCCATAATTGAACTCGGGTAACTGGTACAGCGATGCCTCAGTATATTGTGTTTCTGCAAAATACTGTGCAAACAAACCGCCCCTTGTTTCTGCACCAAGCCCGCCTATGCTCACCTGGATATTGGTAAGCAGGGCTGAAGTAATGGGAACAGGAGTACCATTGGGGTCAATGTTGATGCCATCTGGAAATGTTTCCAGTTTTTTACAACTGCTGTATCCTCCAATAACTACAAGCGAAACAGCCACCGCAAGTAACTTATATGATATTCTTTTCATAATATATTTTTTGTTATTTAGTTTAGAATCCTACACGCAGGTTAAATCCAAATGACCTTGTTCCGGGGAACTGTCCGTCTTCACCCTGCACATTGCTGATTTCTGATGGATCGTAATCCTTTGTTTTCCTGTAAATCAGCCAAGGATTGCTTGAAATTACTGAAAATACTGCACTGTTGATGTACTTGCCAATTCCAAGCTTTTGCACAGGGATTTTATATCCTACGCTTAATTCACGCATTTTAACAAAAGTTAAATCGTAAATGCTTCCTTCACCAATGTTGTTGGAACGGAACTGGTGGTAGTACGTTTGTGCATCTACATAATAGTCTACAGGCTTACCTGTGTTATCAACACCTACTGCATGTACACCACCACCGTTTGCTACATCATCACGAACAGGAATTCCGCGGTCGTTTAACCCGGCAGTACGTGCTGTAAGACCGGAGAATGTACCCCAGAAATCAGACAGACCAAAGAATTTGCCACCCCACTGGTAGTCAATGTTCACATTTACGGTGAAGTTCTTCATGATAGTGAATGTATTCTGAAATCCACCTGTATAATCAGGAAGTACACTTCCGAATTTTGTATCAGCTTCCCTTACAAACAGTCCATCACTTGTAAGTACAGGCTGTCCGTTCATGCGCTTGATACCACCACCAAACATCATACCCCATGGCTGGCCAACTTCGTTTACAGTGTAAGGTGATGAAGTACCGGAGAATGCACCGGAAGCAACCACTAACCTTGTAATACCGGGAGCAATATCTACTATTTCATTTCTGAGATACCTTGCGTAAGTGGCATTAAAATCCCATGAAAAATTCTTGCCTACAAACGGCTTAAGATTCAGGTTAAGTTCAATACCTTCTTTTTCAATACGGCCTGCATTTTGCGAAACTGAAGTTATACCGGATGTAGTTGACACCTGCACATTTACAGGGAAATCTTTGTTAACCCTTGTGTAGTAGGTAGCACTTATACCAACCCTGTTCTTCAGGAAACGCAAATCCAATCCAATTTCCTGCTCAACGTTGATGGTACCTGTTAAACCGGGATCCACACCCCTGTCAGGAGTAGTCATTAAAGAACTTCCGCTAAAAGGATTTGGATTGATTGTGTAAGGAGGAGTATTTACCTGGAAAATATCCAGTTGTTCTGTAATCTCACCCCATGAAGCCCTGATTTTACCAAATGAAAGGAATGGAACTTTGTCTTTTATCAGGTCGCTGAATACAAATGAACCACCAAATGATCTTGTATCAATGTATGGATTTGCAGCACCTTGTGTAGAAAGATAATCCCTTCTGTAAGAGCCTTCGATGAAAAGATAATTTCTGAAACCGAAGTCAGCCCTGCCAAAAAGTGTACGGCGTAATGACTGATTCCTTGCATTTGATGTGCTTATCGGATCTTTTGAGTTTGCCAGTGAATATAAATCGGGAGCTACTAATCCGTTGTTGGTATTGGCAGTAACAGTCCTTGCTCTTGTTTTAAAGATATCAAAACCGGCGTTGGCATTGATAGAGAAATCCTTAATTTTTTTGGAATAAGATACCAAACCTTCAAAGTTCTGCCTGTCGCTGAAAGAATTTGATGTACCATAGGCAGCCCTTATTCCTGATTGGGTAGCGCTTTGCTCCAATACAGTACGTGTGATAGACTCCGCATTGGTGGTTAACTGCTGTTTGCGGTACGTAAGTGCCACTCTCAGGTCGTTGTTAACTTTATATGATAGTGTTGCATTGCCAAACAGGCGGTCTCTTCTGTCGATGTTTGAAACATTATCAAAATAGCTGTAAAAGTTGTACCAATAGTTACCGCCATAGAAAGCCACAGGGTTTGAAGCATCATAAGAACCCGGGTTACCATGGTTCCAGCTTGCAAGAATGCCGGTTGGAGATCTGAGCCCACGCAGTTCTTTCATAACATTCATGTCAAGGTTTCTGTGAAACCATGAACCGAAAGAGCCTGTACCCTGGTTGGAGTAACCATCGTTGTTCTCAGCATTCCTGTTTTGTGAAAGTGCTGTGATGTTTGCTGCAAATGTTAAGCGGTTGGTAAGATCAACTGAAAAGTTAGCATTGAATGTATGCCTTTTCAGGTACTCATTCGGTACTATACCTTTTTGGTCAAGGTTAGTGTATGAAATCCTGAAGTTGTAGCCATCACCTGCCTTTGACAGGTTAACGTTATTGGTAAGCGTAACGCCTGTATTATAGAAATCACGGTTATTGTTTGGCTGAGGAGTTAATTTGGCTGTTTTGTAAGAATACTGCGAACCAGGATACCATGCATACCAGGGAATGTATTCCTGGCCGGCAATACGGGGACCCCAGCTTGCATCATCCGTATAGTCATGATAGAATTTACCATCCAGCGCTTTCCACTCATTTGGCTGTCCGGGCTTCCATGTATACTGAATAAAATCACCAACGCCACCACCAGCATAGCTGTTTTGATAGCTTGGGGTAACGTATATCCTGTCGAACCTTGTAGCACTGTTTATTTCGATACCGATACCCTTTGATCCTTTCTTAGCCTTTTTTGTAGTGATTACGATGGCACCATTTCTTCCATCAGGTCCAAACAGCGCTGCAGCAGCTGGACCCTGTAAAACGGTCATATCTTCCACATCATCAGGGTTGATATCATTTGCGCTTGGCATCAGCGTACCGTCAACTACATATAATGCTCCACCGCCTGCGCTGAGGCCGTTCTCACCACGCAAACGTACTGCAGTTTCAACACCCAGCTTACCTACCGACTGGCTGCGAACCTGAGCACCGGCAACTTTACCAGCTAGGGCATTGTTGATATTCGGTGTTCTGATGGTGTTTAATTGCTCGGCTGATACTACCTGCGCATTGGCAGAAGTACTCCTGGCTGTACGTTTTGTGTTAAAAGCACTGGTGATTACCACCTCGGTAAGGCTGCCAGCAGCTTTTTCCATGGAGGTGTTGATATAGGTTTGAGAACCTACATTAACATCTTTTGCTTTGTAACCAGTACCAGAGATCTCTAATACGTCCCCGTCTTTAACACGGATGGTATACTGCCCGTTAGCGTCGGCAGAAACGCCTGATTTTGAGCCTTTTACCTTCACTGAGGCAAAAGGTACCGGGTTACCGTTTTCATCAGCAACCTTCCCGGACACCACCCGGTTTTGCGCAAATGCCAATACCCCGCAGAGCATAAACATCGTAAACAGTGTCAAAAATCTTCTCATGTGCGATTAATTGTTTTAATGTGTAAAAATAGGAATATTTTCCGTCTGTCAAAAAATTGTTAAATCTTTTGCGAAAAAAACCCAAACCAACGAAATATGACAAAAAAAGAGGCTGAATAGCTGCTTTCTTTAAAAAAAATGTTAAGAAAAATACAATAAAAAGTTAAAACGCATACAGCAGTTGCAATTTTAGTTCAGATTTTCTCGGCCCCCTTACTTCATCTAACCCACTACCTGTCAACTGCTTATCACTAAAAATGGTTTGTGCAAAACGTACCCAGGCTGACAATTTTCTGTTAATATCATAATTAATATTAATATAATGCCTGTACCCCTTATCATAAAATACAGGGATAGAAAAACTGTATAAAACATCATTTTCATAGGCATAGAGCCTGGAATTATACCCTTCGGTTTCAAAATACTGCAGCCGCATGTTGAACGAAAAGGGCTTGAGCATTGGCTTATAGAAGATATCTGCATAGAGCAAAAAGCCCTGTTCTGCTGCCGGGCCCCGCTTATCGAACCAGATCATTTCAGCACGGCTGCGCAGGGTTACTGCGGGGCTGAGCCTGTAGCTGAACTGGGTTCGCCAGCTTTGCCTTGGTTTGCCTGTAACCGCAGGCAGCACCAGACCCCCGGGATTAAAATTGATGGCTTTTGTTTCAGCCCTGTACCGGGTGTATGCTTCAAACAGCTTATTGGGCCTGTATGTTGCCTGAAGCATGTAGTCGCTGCCGGCTGAAGGGGCGTCTACCCTGAATTTCAGCCAGGGAAACTGGTAGAAATCAGCATAAGCATCGATGCGCCATGCCGTAGCCGGGCGTATACTGATGCCAGAGTAAAACCCTTTTTCGTTATTGGGTAATGTGCTTTCGGTAAAGGCGTTGGTATACAGCGACTGGTATTCCCTGGAGATATTCCTGTACAAAAAGCTCATATCCACAGCCGATGAAACACTAATGAGCATGCCGCTTACAATGGCTTTTTTAAACTGGTTATTTACCGCTGCTTCTCCAAAAAGATGCAGATTTTTGTACGTATAACTGTAGTCGAAGCTGTAATTGCCCAACTGCTTCCCGTTCAATGCAAATAGATTGTACGGGTCGGCTGATTTGGTAATGGGAAGCTTAAACCGGTATTGCATAACGTTAATGCCTGTATGCAGGTTACGCAGTTGCCAGCTTACATTACCGCCAAAGGCCAGTTGCCGTTGCACACCCTTATCGTCAGTTTCGCTTTTAGTGCGGTGGAAACCGGAAGTTTGCAGTGAGGAGACAAAGTCATCACCGGAAGGAAGTGTATCCGCCACCAGGTTGGCATCGAGCCTGCGGTACGAAGCAAAAACTGTTGCCTGCCATTTGTTACGCCCAACTGTTATGCCTGCACCCCGGTGAAAGTATATTTCGCCTGCAGAATTATAGGGCCGCAGTACTGCTGACTGTCTTTTGATATTCATCACATCCGGGCTTTTTTTAAACGCCAGGCTTTGCCACTGGGTAAGGCCCTGCCCCATGTTTACAGTAAAATCGCCCAGTGCCATGGCCTTTACAACCCCGATATTGCGTACAAAAAAATGCGCCGAATAAAAATCAAAGCCCTGGCGCTGTGCACCCTTAAAAAACTGCTCTCCTGCATCTTTTTCGGCCACGAGGCCATACTGCAGCAGGTTTTTGTAATTATACCGGTACCGGATGAATATTTTTTGCGGTGAACCAGGATAAAAATTGGTTGCCGTTGAGCTGTCCAGCAGGTAGCCCTTTGATTTTTCCATCACCTGCACCCCCCGGAGTAACAAACTGTGATTACCGCCAGCCAGCCGCTGCGACAGCGTTGCAACTAATTCAGCAGATTCACTAACTGATACGTAGGGCCGAATCTTTTGTATGGTTTCAACATCCCACCCCGGAATGGCCTGCAGCTCATAAATGCTGATGAACTTTCCCAGCAGGGTACGGTAGGCTATCAGGCTGCTGATTTGCAGTGGTGTAAGCACCCGCAGCTCTTTGAGTGCTGCCTCATCTGCATGATTGAGGTTTAACGGATTTTTAATGAACTGCTGCATCTGCTGCAGGTAGCTGTCGTCTTCCGTTTCTGCATCTTCATTATTTTCGGTAAGGTTTTCCACCTGCTGCTCGCCTGCGGGTGTTTCGGGTACCTGTGCGCTTAATGACCCATAAGGCAACAACCAGCAGAACAGCAAAAAAATACTTTTTACTGCGGGCCTTGCTGCCCAAAAACGGTATGTGGTAAAAGTGAGTGACACAACGATGCTGCTGCACGGACCAATGCCGGCTTACTGATTTTCTTTGTTATTGAAACCGATGATGAACATAAGACCGGGCGACAAACCCAGTTGCGGATGGTAACTGCCCGAAATATCAAGCCGCAGGTTTTTCCAGCCTGCACCCAGCCCTGCAAACCCTGTGGAAGTACCCGACACAAAGCCTGCCCTTGCAAATAACTGCTGAGCAAACCTGTATTGAGCACCTGCTGTTACACTAACGGGCCTGTCTTCCTCCTTAATAATTTCTGCACTTACAAAAAAATTGTCTGATGCATCGTAGCCCATGCCCAGTTTGTATGCTGCTGCTAATTTTTCATCATTGGTTTTGGAAAGGGTGCCGCCAACAGGATTATACACATGAATACCACCATGAAATTTATCAGAAAAGTGCATGATTGCCCCTGCTTCAAAGTTGATGGCGGAAGCATTGCCATAAGCCGGTATCCTGTAATTGTAGTAGTTGAACTGGATACCCACATCTAATTTTGACCCCAGGCTACGGGCATAAGCCAGGCCTGCTCCGTTTTCGTTAAAGTTGTTAAACCCTGCATAGTTTACCTGCACCCCGAAATTACCCAGCTTTGAGGGTATGGCAACTGCCGCCCTGTAAGCACTGGTAGCTGCCAGTAAAAAACGCCGCTCACCATATACGCCAGCCGAAGTGGTTTTTTGCTGTGCCAGTGCGGCCTGGTTGCCGGTAAAGGAAAACACATCACCATGCTGCTGGCTGTAAGCACTCAATCCTGCATAAGGCAGTGCTACCGAATAACGCAGCGACTGAGGCCGGGCAGGTAATATGGCCGCCAAAAAAAATAAGGCAAAAAGGGCTGTATGTTTGATAAGCAATGTTTTGGTTGTTTGCTTGCACCAAGGTAAGGATAAAAAATTAATATTGTCTGCCGAAATAGCGGGGCAATGGTTAATTTTGCGCCATGCAGATTTTAGATGGCAAGCTTGTATCGCAGGCTGTAAAAGATATATTGAAAGAAAAAACGGCAAAGCGCAGCAGTGAAAACAAAAAAATACCGCACCTGGCAGCGGTACTGGTGGGCGCCAACGGAGCCAGTGAAACCTATGTGGCCAGTAAGGTGAAGAATTGTGCTGAAATCGGGTTTGGCAGCACTCTTGTAAGGCTTGACGAAAACGTTACAGAAGCTGAATTAGTAGATATTATTGAAAAATTGAATGTGAATGATGATATTGACGGTATTTTGGTACAATTACCATTGCCAAAACATATCAGCGAGGAAAGGATCATCAATTTAATTGACCCGGATAAGGATGTGGATGGGTTTCACCCGGTGAATACGGGGCGCATGGTGCAGGGCCTTCCTGCCTTTATTCCAGCCACCCCTTACGGCATTATTATGATGCTGGAACATTACCAGGTAGCAACCAAGGGTAAACACGCTGTAGTAATTGGCCGCAGCAATATTGTGGGCCGCCCCATCAGCATATTACTGAGCAGAAATGGTTACCCTGGCAACTGTACGGTTACGGTTTGCCATTCGCATACCTCCAACCTGAAAGACATCTGCCTGCAGGCTGATATCATTGTGGCTGCCCTGGGCAAACCGGGTTTTTTAACGGCAGACATGGTAAAGGAAAATGCTGTGGTGGTGGATGTAGGTATTACCCGTGTGGCCGACAGCAGTAAAAAATCAGGTTTTGCCATAAAAGGCGATGTGGACTATGATGCTGTGGCCCCCAAGTGCAGCTACATTACACCCGTGCCGGGCGGTGTGGGCCTGATGACCATTGCGGCATTGATGACCAATACTTTTAATGCTTGTGAAATGCGGTACGGGTAATAATTACTAATGATTCATTAATAATTATTTGGGCAACCCTTACTACAAAAAGAGATACAATGGAGCAGCAACTACCGGTAATGGAGCAGTTTTATACCATACAGGGTGAAGGATTTCACCAGGGCCGTGCTGCCTACTTTATCCGCCTTGGCGGTTGCGATGTCGGCTGCGTTTGGTGTGATGTAAAGGATAGCTGGGATGCGGAGAAACATCCGCAAAGGGCGATTACTGAAATAGTGAAGGAAGCCGCACAATTTCCCGGCAGGCTGGCCGTGGTTACCGGCGGCGAACCACTGATGCACAACCTTACCGGGCTTACTGCTGCGCTGCATGCTGCGGGCTTTAGTACCAATATTGAAACCTCAGGGGCGCATCCGCTAACGGGCAGCTGGGACTGGATATGCCTGTCGCCCAAAAAATTCAAGGCCCCGCTGCCGGCAATTTTGCCACTGGCTCATGAGTTGAAAGTGGTGATTTTTAATAAAACCGATTTTGAATGGGCTGAAAAATATGCTGCACTGGTAGCTGCAAATTGCAAACTGTACCTGCAGCCTGAGTGGGATAAGGCAGCAACTGTAACCCCGCTGATTATTGATTACATAAAAGCCAATCCCCAATGGGAGCTTTCGCTGCAGGTGCATAAGTACATTAATGTTCCCTGATGCATGTATTTTAACATTCTCACACTGATTATTTCTGTAAATCGTTCTACCTTCATCATCAATATATAACGGATGAATAACTGTTGCATGAACCTGATACGGTTTGCTATACTGATTTGCCTGGCTTTGGGTGCGCCATCTTTGCTGAATGCCCAGTGGTACGACCCTGAAAAAGTGGGTAAAAAGGCAGGAGATGTTTATGGCCAGGCTTACGAAGAAGCGCAGGAAGGAAAATATGATGCCGCCATTCAGCACATTAATGAGGCATTGAAAATTGAACCCCGTTTTGTGGATGCCTACCTGTCACGTGCTGGCATATACGCCAACCTGAAAAACTATACTGCCTCGGTAAAGGATTTTGAAACAGGGATTCAAATGGATTCTGTTTATTCAAAAACATTTTTATTACCCTACTCTATTTCCCTTGCAGGTAGCGGCCGCTTTAATGATGCGCTGAAGGTGATTGATGATTTTTTGACCATTCCAAAACTGAATGAAAAAAGTGTGGCTGCAGGCAAATACCGTAAAAAAACTTACCAGTTTGCCATTGATTATGCATTGCAGCATCCTCAAAAAGATTATGTTTTCTCATTACAGAATATGGGCGACAGCATTAACAGCAAGTGGCTGGAATATTTCCCTTCGCTTACCATAGATGGCCGTAAACTTATTTTTACCCGCCGGGTGAATAATGATGAGGATTTTTATGAGAGTAGTTTTGAAAATGGCAAATGGAGCAACGCAAAACCGCTTGGCGGGCTCATTAATACCAACCTGAATGAGGGTGCCCAGAACATTTCGCAGGACGGGCAGTTATTGATTTTTACCGGTTGTAATTATCCCGAAGGACAGGGCAGTTGCGATTTATATTATGCCCAGCGTAATAAAACCGGCTGGAGCGAACCCAGAAACCTTGGAGGGCTTGTAAATACTGATTACTGGGAATCCTCCCCTTCTATTTCGCCTGATAAAAGAGAACTCTATTTTGCCAGCAGTTTCCCCGAAGGCTATGGTGGCAAGGATATTTTTGTAACAAGAAGGATGCCTGATGGCAAATGGGGACGCCCGGTAAATCTTGGTCCAACGGTGAATACCAGTGGCGATGAAAGCTGCCCTTTTATTCATGCTGATAACCAGACACTTTTTTTTAACAGCAACGGACATCCCGGCTATGGACAAACGGATTTATTTTTGAGCAAAAAAATTAACGACAGTACCTGGGCCAAACCTGAGAATTTAGGGTACCCCGTTAATACGATTGACGACCAGGGTTCACTGATTGTATCATCCAACGGCCGTACTGCTATTTATGCAAGTGAAGACACAGACACAAGGGGGGGGCTTGATTTATACTCTTTTCAATTAAGGGAAGATGTACGGCCAACAAGAACCTTGTGGATCAGGGGCAGGGTATATGATAAGAAAACCGGCAAGGGGCTGCCTTCGGCTGTAGAACTGGCTGATGTGCAGCGAAACAAGCTGATCAGCAAGGTGCAAACAGATGAGGATGGCAATTACCTGGTAACATTGCCGGTTGGTAAAGATTATGCTTTTAATGTTGGTCATACAGGATACCTTTTCTATTCCGCCAGCTTTTCATTAAAAACTGATGCGCCTGATTCCGTGTACACCATTGACATACCGCTTCAGCCCATAGAACCTGGTGCGGTAGTTGTGCTGCAGAATATATTCTTCGATTCCAAAAAATTCAATTTAAAACCTGAATCGCTGACCGAACTGGATAAGATTGTAGTACTGCTGAATGAAAACCCCAGGCTGAAAATATTGATTGCCGGCCATACGGACAATGTTGGCAAATCAACGGACAACCTGCTGCTGAGCAACAACAGGGCAAAGGCTGTGGTAAATTACCTGGCTCAAAGGGGTGTGGCTCCTAAACGGCTCCTGTTTAAAGGGTTTGGCGCTTCAAAACCTGTAACTGATAATACAACTGAAAACGGACGCATGCTGAACAGGCGGACGGAAATGACTGTAATCAGCAATTGATTAAATCAGAAAAACACTTATCTTAGTACCCTGTTTTTATTTTTTTAACTATGCTGAACAATGACTTGCTGTACCAGGTTGCCCTGACCCTTGTACCCAATATCGGTGATGTACATGCCAAAACACTTGCCCTGCATTTTGGAAGCGCCCGGGCAGTTTTTAATGCAAGAAAAAGAGACCTGGAAGCGATTGAGGGAATTGGTGAAGTGAGAGCAAAGAGCATCAGGGCTTTCTCTGACTTTACAAGCAGCGAGGCTGAAATTGCTTTTATAGAAAAATACAAAATAACGCCGTTGTTTATTACAGACAATCAGTATCCGCAACGCCTGCTCAATTGTTATGACAGTCCTGTTTTACTTTTTTACAGGGGTAATGCTGATTTGAATACATCAAAAATTCTGGCTGTAGTGGGTACCCGCAATCATTCGGACTATGGCAAAAGTATTACTGAAAAAATTATTGATGAACTGAAAGAGGAAGATGTATTGGTACTCAGCGGACTGGCTTTTGGTATTGACAGTATTGCACACAGGGCTGCCCTGAAAAATAACCTGCCAACAGTGGGTGTACTGGCACACGGGCTTGACAGAATGTATCCCTCACAGAATAAGACGCTTGCAAAACAGATGGTGGAAAATGGCGGATTACTTACAGATTTCATCAGCGGCACCAATCCTGATAAACAGAATTTTCCCAAACGCAACCGCATTGTGGCGGGCATGTGTGATGCGCTGCTGGTGGTGGAAAGTGGAAAAAAAGGCGGATCGCTCATTACTGCTGAACTGGCCAACAGCTACAACAAAGATGTATTTGCCATACCCGGTAAAACAACTGATACCAGGAGTGAGGGCTGTAATTACCTGATCAGGCAAAACAAGGCATTGCTGGTAACATCTGCTGCGGATATTACAGAAAATATGGGCTGGCAACCAAAGAAAAAACCGGCTGCAGCTGCGCAACGGAAATTATTTATTGAACTTGGTAATGATGAAAAAGTTATCGTTGCCATCCTGGAGCAACAGGACTGTATACATATTGATGAATTGTATTTTAAAAGCGGGCTGAGCAGCAGTGCGGCTGCAGCTGCGCTGCTGATGCTGGAGATGCAGGGTATTATTGTTTCATTACCCGGCAAAATATACAAGCTTGCCTGACCCTGCCATCTGCATGTTAATACCGGAGTTTTTTAAAATATATTTTTTTCCCTCTTACAGTTACCACAAACAGATCGCCATAATCAGCATCGGGCAAATCACCATTAATTTTTGTGCTATTGCATAAACCATTTACTATATCATCTACAGTATTGCTGTGGCCAACTACCAGTACATTTTTCTTTAAGGCTTTTAGCTGTGTGATGAAAGCAGCGTTGGGCGATGCATAAATGGTTACCGGTATGCCTGTGGCCTGGCTGAGCGGCGCTGCTGTAGATTTAGTACGGATAGTGTTTGTAGAGAAGATATGCTTTATGCCCTTTGGCAATAAGATATTTTTTAAATTTTGTGCCATTGCTTCGCCATTGGTGGTTAATGGCGGATCCTGCAATGGCGGTTGTGCCTGCACTTTTTCGGCATGGCGTACAATATAGTAAGTATGGCTGCAGGAAGCGGCAACTAATGAAATAACAATGACAAGTAAAATATGTTTCATCCTTATTGTTTTATTGTTCAGCTATGCTGTTTGCACTATTCATCCTCAAGCCCCCATTGTTCCAGCAGGTTGTTGAGATGACTGTCATGGATCCTTGGCTGGTTGTAGTGGCCATCTATCGTCTTTTGCCTCTGTGCTTCGTACAAAGTAACGGCACATGCCACTGATATATTCAGCGATTTGATGATGCCCACCTGGGGTATGATAAAGTTACCATCTGCCAAGGCTATAATTTCATCACTAACACCGCTGTGTTCGTTACCAAAAACCAAAGCAACAGGTTCTGTAAGATTCAGTTCATATAAATCCACAGCATCGGTACTTAAATGTGTGGTATAAATTTTTGTGTACTTTTCCCTTAATGCAGCAAAGCAGGCATCCGCATCAGTAAACTGGTGGATGGTGAGCCATTTGGCTGCACTGCTGCTGCTTTTGGCACCCCATTTTTTATGGCGTGGGATTTTTGTGTTAAGAATGTATATTTCCTGTATACCAACTGCATCACAGGTTCGCATAACGGCAGAGATATTATGCGGGTCAAATACATTTTCCAGCACCACCGTAAGATCGGGTTGCCGCTTATTCAGTACAGTTAAAAGCCGTTGGTAGCGTTCGGGGGTCATGCTGCAAATTAATCAATTAGCCTGTATAAAAAAACCCGGCATTAAACCGGGTGAATACCTTTGCATCTTTCAGTGCTCAATCCACCCTGAAAGATATCTGGCAGATACAGCCAAAGGTTGACACTTCGCCATCCTTTACATGTGCTTTAATGTCTTTAACATACACCGAATCAACATTGCGGATGGTTTTTGAAACCTCCTTCACTGCACTGCGTATTGCATCATCAATACTTACTTCTGAAGTGGCAATCACTTCGATAACTTTTACAATTGGCATAATGATAATTTTTTAAGTAACTAAAAAGGTTCAATATAAAGCAAAGCGTTTCGTATAAGAAGTAAGATAATCCATTTCTGCTAATCGTCAAAATTTCCCTGTTTGTCATGCCATCTATTACAATAGTAAAAGCCCCGCAAATTGCGGGGCCTTTACCGTTAAAAACCATTTATTTAATAATCTTCTTATTAAAAAGCGTAACCTAAAGAAAAACCCAGGGCAGGAAAGATGCCATTTGCTTTCAGACCACTAAAAGCACTGCCGGAGTTATCTGTATATTTATAAGAATTGTAAGAAATACCACCATTCAAATCTAATGTAAACCCACTGCTGAATATCCATTGATTTCCGATAACGCCTTTAGCACCAAAGGAGGTGAATTTTGCTTCAGATGTTACGCCATCCTGCTTTACTTTACCTGTGGTAAAGCCCAAACCAGGTGCTGCATAAAAACCCTGCGGTGCTGTTTTAGTGCTGGAAAGGTAAAACCTGTACTCAGCACCTAAACCGAAAGAACTGTATTTAAACCCTCCAAGTTTAAATGCGCCAAATGTTGGTGCTACTACAACAGAACTTTTATCAGTGAGCGCACGCTCATAACCAATACTGGCTGCTCCGAAGATAAGTCCCAATGGGTTCACTTTAATAACATTCTTGCGACTGTTGTCTGAATCTTTTTGTGCATTTACCGTTGTTGCCGCAAACATAAACAGGGCAGATACGAATAGTAATTTTTTCATTTTACGTTTTTTTGATTAAAAATTTTGGCAAAGGTAAAGGCATTTCATTTAATTTTTATACCTTTTTGATGCAAATATTTACCGGAAATATCGATAACATTCAGCTCCGGCCTGCATTCAGCCTGAATAATTACTGGTTTACCGGCATCAAAAAATAAGATTATCTATTCCATTTTTAATCCGGCCACTATAGTTTAAGTGATTGCCAGGATACCATTTTCCAGCCGCCTTTATTGATGTACACATCTGTATAACGCAGGTCCATTTCAAAATCTTTGCCACCATATATACCCTTCACATGTACAATACCATTAATGACAGCAGCCTTTTTATACATACGTACCTGCTGCTCTTTGTTACTCATCTGCTGGTATACAATAGTACCGCTGCCTACAGAATTGATGAAAGCCGTTTTATCCTGCACCAGCCCGTTGCTGTGTATGTATATAACGCCATCATCTGTACACTTTCGCAGGTAAGCTGTATCCTTACTCATCATCGCATTAAACCGTTTTTGCTGCAATGCAAGTAAGTTACCTGCTCCGGTTTGTGCTGCGGCAATGGTGCACGCCATCATAAAAAACAATACTGCGGTAAAAGCTTTAAAACTGAACTTAACTATCATATGCATCATCTTTATTGTATACCAGATCTATCAATAATCCTGTATTGTGTGCAAAATTATATATGTACCGGTTAAACCCAAATTTTGCTATTGCAAAATTTGCCTTCGGCTGACGCAAAATGCTACGCATTTTGGTCAGGGTTAACCCCGACAAAGCACCAAAAAGCGCTTTCGTCGGCCCTTCGGGCAGATTTTGCAGCCAACTGCAAAATCTGGGTTAAAAATAACTATTCTTTTTTATGGCCTGCCTCAAACATTATAAAAAAGGCCTTCTGACGAAGGCCCGTAAAAGAAAAAATATTAAAAGCGAATACTATTTTAAGAAAGCTGCCATTTGTTTAAAAAGCCTGATGCCTGCCGTACACGGCGCTGGCTGCTCCACATATCAATTGCGCCAAATTTTTTTCTGTTACCTTCAATTTTAATATCTGTTGCAACTGTTTCTTTTACTTCTGTTACTAACTGCTGTAACGCTTCTTTACCCATTTGTTCAAATACGGGCATACTCTGTCCTTTCATAATCATCTATGTTTAAAATTTACAATTCGTTGTTATTGCAGGGCAGAAAATGAAGTTGTATAAAACCAATTTTGCAGATCTGTGCTCCGGGAGAACCCCCTGAAGTGTTGACTATGCCCTGTTTCGAGATGCAAAGGTATACATAGTTAGCGTTGCTACCAACTAAAAAAAATGTTAAATGGCATTCAGCAGTGCCGGACGGTTAATAAAGCACTGTAAATAAAAAAGGGTACGGATTAAAGAAAAACTGAAAGGCAGCATAACATCACTGTGTTAACAGTGCAGTATGTATTTAAAATAAAAACAATACAGCCGCATCAGATAACGTTCATGCATAACCTGAAATTTTCATGAAATTTCATCATTTCACTTTTACAAGTTTAAGCTGTTCGTTAAAAGATGCTGCATTTATCTGCACTATATACACACCGTTTTTCAGCTGCATAAATTTATTGCTTAAAAGTGGCTGGGCTGTCTCCATTTTGCCTGAATAGGACAACATCACAGACCCATCTGCATTGATAATTCTTACTGAAACGGTTTCTTTGCTGTTAAAACCTGCTGCTGCTATTACAATATTGCCCCCTGACGGGTTGGGATACACTTTAAATGATTTCTCCACAATAACTTCAGTATCTGTACCACCCTGGCTGGCTTCTTGCTGGCCAGTTGTACGGAGGCTGCCTGCACCTGTACGGGTATTTACCACAACCGGGGCAGTGTAGGTAACATTTACCCAAACTTTTTGCCCTGCCTGAGTACTGGTTGTGTTTTTAACTTTTATGGTCAGCCATCCATCGGCTGCCGGGGTGTAACTGCCTGTGAGCGGTGCTGTATTGGAAGAAGTGCCTGTAACCTGCGACACCAGTGTGCCACTGGTATTGTATAAAGCTATATTCTGGCTCAGCCCGTTTACCTCAGGAAAGACCTTGTACGTAATGGTTTTACCGGCGGCGGCATAAATACGGCCGGCTGTACGCTGTGCTGCAGAGTTGGTGGGCAGCCTGCCTCCCTGCATCAGCGACTTGGGATGGCTGTCGCCCAGGTCATCGGCCATCTCCCATTCCTGAACTGTTTGTGTGGCACGTTGTGCAGCAGTAGTAGACAGGTTTGCCAGGTAATTGTAAATATCTGCTACAGTATTGATGGTAACACCGGCAGGTTTGGGTGCCCAGATAGAGTAGCCATGTCCCCTGGCACCTGCAATGGTATGTCCAACAGGGGCGGTTTTTATCAGCACCCTGCCATCAGCCTGCACCCTGCTAACAGTAACACCATGAGCACCTGAATAATCAATCAGATCCACATTGCGCCAGCTTACATCAGCAGCATTTACCCATACTTCTTCATCCTGTGTATTATTGCCGATTGCACTGAACTTATCGGTTACACCAATTAAAGCCCGGCCAGTACGTTCAAACACTATATGATCGCCACTGCTGCCTTTGGCATAAAAGGGAGCTTGTGCTCCGCCAAGTGATGTGGGTACACCATAATCACCTTTTTTATACTCAAGCCGCTGGTGTGCCTGCAGAATATTTACAATATCATCCCGTACCGGCAGATCGGCGGCACTTGTTGGCAGGTGAGAGAAACGTTTGCTGGTGGTGCCAACATCAAACAAATCTTCAAAAAATACCACCGGGTTACCATCCATGGCGAAAACAGTGGCGTAAGCTGCAAACAACCTTGGTTCCCGGGGGTCAATATGCTGTCCGTTGCCACCCAGTTCCTGCCCGGTATCCCAGCCGGTAGCATCTCCCAGGGGTTTCAGAAAATTACCATTGGCATCAAACTTAGGGCGGTAGGTATCATGACTGTTTACAAAGGGGCAGGTACGGTGTACCCGCTGGGAAGTATAATTGTAAAAACGCTTATCCTGCTGCTCACCAGGCAGGTTTTGCATATTATAGGCACCTGTGTTTAATACCATACTGTAAAGCCCCCCATTGGCGCCATAGCCACGCAGGCTGAAATCAAAAGTACCGGTATGCTCCTCCGTTCCGCTGCGCACATTGGTTACATAAGCATCCAGGTCGGCCTTGGAGCCAATCCATTCGCCAATATTCATCATGGCTTCTCCACCCTGTGCAAAAGACGATATTACATATTTGGTATTGTATATGAGATCCTCCTGCACATAAATGGGGAAATGCTTTATTGCATCCCAGCGCCATCCATCTGCGCCAGTTTGCTTCTTGTACCACATTATCCAGTTACGGGCATTGTCACGCATGTAGTTGCTTCCCTGCGATGGATTAAAGTAGGGCCGGGTTACCGAGCCGATGGTGGCTGAACCGGATGTGGGTATATTAGAACTTTGGCCGAAAGCAGATGCTTCGTAGGAAATATCGGGGCCAAAAAACGGAGAGCATATATCGCCGGTTGTGCAATTGTTGTTGAGGTTGGGGTAAAAGTTGGGGTAGTTTTTCGACCACCTGCCGCTGCGTGTCCAGTAATCGTTTTGCGAATCATCTACCAGCGGTGTAGCATAAGAAGTGTACCGGAAATTCTTATAACCGCCTGCATTGGCAACGGAATAAGGGCTTTGCGGATCCTGTCCGCCGGCACCGGTAGTATTGTTGCCTGCCCCATCCACATGGTTGAGTACCACATCCTGTATGCCTTCTATACCATTGGCATGCAGCACGGCAAACAGGCGCAGCAGCTCATCCTTGTTGCCCATACGGGTACGCACATTCAGCGAATCAGAGCCACCCTTCTGATATTTATCCCCCAGGTCATACAAATCAAAAGGGCTGTAGCCTACTGAGCCGGGTGAGCCATTTTTGTATGATGGTGGCAGCCACACAGCATCAAAACCCATAGCCTTCAATCTTGGTGTAAGTTCGGTCAAATAGTTGCTCCATTTGTTGGGGAAATTACTGTTCCAGTAATTCCACCAGAAACCCTGGAACAATACTTTTTTTACCCTGGTAGTTTGAGCGTAACTACCTGCAGTAAATAAAACAAAAATAACTGTGAAAAAAAACAATACGGTTTTGCGCATTAACAAACCGCTGCGGGCAGCAACTGCCCCGGAATTTTGAACTGAAAACATAAGCAAGCTTTTAGCGTTAAAAAATAGTTGTTAAAAAAAATACCATCACACATTACGGGTAATGCATTGATGGTACGAATCTGATAATGTGTATATTTTACACATTATAAATTTAGTTACTATTTCTTTACGATGTCGTTTTGTGGATAAATAAATTTTTGCTGCTGGCTGCTTAATTGGTTTTATCCGGCGTTTCGGAATTGAAGCCATCGCTATTGCTATCTTCCTTTTTACGGATACCGAAGTTATAACGCAGGTTTATTACAAACCGCTTCGTATCTGCCTGCCTGAAGCCGCTGGCACTGACGGTACCCTGCTGAATGGTAAAGGTATTGTTGTTGGTAAAAAAGAGATCGTTCAGGCTGAGTGTTACTGTCAGCTTCTTTTTGTAAAACTGCCTGTTGATGCTTGCATTAAAAGCGCCAAAATTACCCAACTCATAAAACTGCTGCTGCCCTTTGAGGCGGATAAAGGCATTAACTGTGACCATGGACCTGCTGCCGATCTTAAGCGTTTGGTATGTAAAGAAAGACCAGCTGCCCCTTTTAAAGGCCAAGGGTTTATTTTCGTACAAGCCGTTATAAAAGTTATGATTATACTGGGCACCAGCTACAATAAAGTACTTTCCGCCCGGTGGTATGGCCCCCAATGCCCTGAAATACATTTCCTTATTGGTACCCAGGTTGTCGTAAGTACGGAAAGCCGTGCTGCGGCTGCTGTCGGCCTGGTAAATAACATTGGTAAAAATATCTTTAGTATGATTGTACCCCAGTGCCAGCACGGGTGTTTCATCAGCACTTACATTCATTTCAAAATTATTGGTAAACTGGGGCCTTAAAGACGGGTTTCCAATTTCGGTAAGGTACGGATCCACGAACCGTGGAAAAGGATTGAGATATTCGTAGGAAGGCCTGCTGATGGTACGGCGGTAAACCAGCCATGTTTTAAGCGGGTACCCCATAATGCTGAAGAGTTTTCTGTTAAGGTATACATAAGGGAAAAAATCTGTGCGGTGAATATTGAATGAAGTATCGTAAGGAATAATCTGCCTTCCGCTCATATTCGTATTCTCCAGCCGCACACCTGCCTTTATTACCAGCCCCGCAATTGTTTTGGACGCCTGAACATAAGCCGCATTGATGTTTTCCCGGTAACGGAAGGTATTGGTACGCACATTATCTTTAGTACGTACTCCTCCCGACTGCCGGAAAAATTCTGTATTGCTGTTATATTGCTGCAGTGATGTTTTTACTCCTGTTTCAATGGAGAAATTTTGGGGGAACTTCCATTTGAGGTCTGATTTTGCTGTAAAGAAATTACGGAAATTTCCAATAGCTCCATCTCCCCCGGATGCTGTAACCGGAGATGTTCCCGATAAATTGGAAAACAACTGGCTACTTTTAATACGATTATAATTATAAGACAATTCGGTTTCCCACTCAGAGCCCAGTGAGTCAATTTTATATTTAGCGGAAAAATCCTGGCTGAGAAATAATGAACGGTTATTGTTGTCAATATCTGCCAAGCTGCTGCTTACCAATGCCCCCGTGCTTACTTTACTGATCAATGACTGGTTGAGTGTGCTGTTGGTAGAATGATTGGCACTAAGGCGGCCATCGTAATCAATCTCCCACTTTTTATTTACTTCGTAACTGGCCCCATAGCCAAGATAGCCATAGGTGGCCGGGTAGCGGGTATAGGCATCCTGCGACAGCAATGAGTCTGCTGCAAATTTCCTGTCAGTTCTTATCTGCTCGTAATTGTCTCTTTTGCCATACTGTGTGCTGATGTATGTATTGAGTTTGCCATTATTGTTATTGATATTAACACCGGCAAAACGGTTGCCGTACACTCCCTGGTTGATACCCGTGGTGATGGTACCAGTAAGGCCGGGCTTAACCCCTTTTTTCAAGACTACATTTACGATACCACCTGCACCTGATGCGTCGTATTTGGCTGATGGTGTACGCAATACTTCAATTTTGCTTACAGAACCAGGTGGCAGGCTTTTGAGCATGGTGGCTATATCCGCAGCACTCATCTTCATCTCCCTGCCGTTGATGTATACCTGTGCCGGGGTGGTACTGCTGAGATAAATATTGCCATCCTGGTCAATAAAAAGGCCCGGCACTTTTTCCAGCACTTCGTAAGCATTGGTGGAACTGGCAACAAGGTTTTCGGGTTCAACAATTGTTTTGTCCTCTTCCTGCCGCATCAGGGGCTTTTTGGAAGTGATGACCACACCTGCAAGTGTTTTGCTCAACTGTTCCATGCTAAAAGAAAAACGATTGGCCGCAGCACTGATACTGATCCCTTTTTCAAGCGTTTGATAATTAACTGCCGAAACCTGTACAAGGTACTGCGTGCCGGTTACCAGCGTAAAGAAAGCAGATCCAGTGCTGTCTGCCGTTTGCTTAAACTGCTGTGTACTGTCGGCCCGGCTGATCACTTTAAAACTGGCATAGGCTACCGGCTCATTCTTTTTAGTAACAGCTTTAAGTGTGATGCTGGTTTGCTGGGCATGGATGCAAAATGGCGTAAACAATAAGGCAATAAGCAGTACGGGTAAAATTCTGATTTGCATAAAGGCGGGCTGTAATAGTGATTAGTAACAACTTGTACAAAAGTACAAACAAAAACAAAAGTAAAAGCCACAAGCACTCATCAAAGCGCTGTTTTTAAAATTTTAACAAGCCTTTCGCAATCTGCAATGTTTTACTTTACCTCAATTTCATCAACAAATAACCATGCTTTATTGCCTGCACCGGGATTGCCTGCCGGGATGTTGCCCCAGTTTTCAATTTTCACTTTTACATACCTTGCCTGGTTAGCATCAAAGCTGATGGTCATAGTACCCCTGCCATTTTCTTTTTTAACAAAATCATCTGTAAGACCTATTTCTTTGTAGTTGGTTCCGTCAGCAGATATCATCACCGACACAGAAAGCGGTTGCCATATCCAGCTGGCCTGCTGCCTCAGGGAGTGCACTACAATGCTGGTAATGCTTTGCGGTGTGCCCAGGTCAATCAGGGCCTCGCAGTCAGTACCTCCAAAACCCAGAAATTCTCCTGACCGGGCAAAGCCTTTTTCGTTCTGCACACCATCCACCAGTGTAAAAGCACCGTTGCCGGGATAGCCTGCTGATGGCTGGCTGGCTAGCGTTATTTTTTTACCGGTGGCTTTATTAAAGTTAAAGGCCTGGCTCAATATATTTCCTCCCTGCCTCCCATTAGCAGCTGCCATGCCGTTCACTACATAAGTTCCTCTTACCAGTACAGGCTCCCTGTACGTACCCGCAGGATTTTTTTTCCCAATCGAGTAGTAAATTTTCGCACCCGGCTGGTTGCTTTCCAATTTCCACAAAACTCCGTTATAATCCGGGGCAGGAGCAACAGTTGCCCTGATATCAAAATACGCTCTGCTGTAATTAGCTCCCCAGTTATCACAGTTTTTTACTACCTGCGGCAGCCTTCTTTCAAAATCTTTCCAGTTACGCTTTTCTTTGGGGCTCCACAGCACTTCTGCCAATGCGGTCATGCGGGGGAATATCATGTATTCGAGCTTTGATGGATTGGTGATGTATTCTGTCCATACATTTCCCTGGGCACCCAGCACATATGCTGCCTCTGCTTCATTCAGTTCTTTTGGTACCGGCTCGTAACTGTACACTTTTTCCAGCGGCAGGTAACCGCCAATGGTTACGCTATCCTCGTTCACAGTTTGGCTGTGATCAAGATAGCAATGGCTTCCGGGTGTCATAATCACATTGTGCTTTTGCTTTGCAGCAGCAATACCGCCTTCTTCGCCCCTCCAGCTCATTACAGTAGCATTGGGTGCAAGCCCGCCTTCCAGTATTTCGTCCCAACCTATTATCTGCCTGCCCTTGCTGTTGATGTATTTTTCAATGCGCTGTATAAAATAGCTTTGCAGTTCATGCTCATCTTTCAGGCCTTTATCTTTCATCAACTGCTGGCAAAAGGGTGATTTTTTCCAGGCCTCTTTAGGGCACTCATCACCACCGATATGGATGTATTTTGACGGGAACAAAGCCATCACTTCGTCCAGTACATTTTCTAAAAAGGTAAAAGTATTTTCCGAAGGGCAGAAAACATCTTCAAACACGCCCCAGGTTTCCTGCACCAGCTTACCGGTGGCTGCCTTACTTTTTTCGGAAATCATATCACCTGGGATACCTGTTTTTTCATCCGGAAAGCAACTCAGTTCGGGGTATGCTGCAATGGCAGCGCTGCTGTGACCCGGCAGTTCTATTTCGGGTATGATGGTGATATGTCGGTCGGCTGCATACTGTATAATTTCCTTTATCTGCTGCTGTGTATAAAATCCGCCATAGGGTTTATTGTCATTTCCGGTACCGGGATAACGGCCAATGATGGTACCATTGCGCCATGCCCCAACCTCCGTAAGCTTTGGATACTTTTTTATTTCGATGCGCCAGCCCTGGTCCTCAGTTAAATGCCAGTGCAGTGTATTGAATTTATAAAAGGCCAGGTAATCAATGTATCTTTTTACATACTCAGCAGAAAAAAAATGCCGGGCCACATCCAGGTGCATACCCCGGTAGGCAAAGCGGGGGTAATCATTAATGGTACAAACGGGCACAGTAACTTCTTTCTTTGCATTTACAGTTATCAGCTGCTTAAGGGTTTGAAATGCATAAAACCTGCCCATGGCATCACCCTTGATATAAATACGCTTTGGTTCAATTTTCAATTCATAACTGCCCTTTGCCTGTTGCGAATCGGGGGTGCCGTAATGTATTTCGGTGGGCAATCCATAACTGCGTGAATCACCTTCTTTAATTTTTTTTATCCCGTACTGCTTTGCCAGGTATTCCCGGAACATGCGGGAACCATCGTTGTCATCAGTATCTGTTTCATCAAAATCATAAATGATAAAGCCTACAGGCTCTTTAATGACGGTATAGCCTTTTCCCATGGTAACGGCTGCGGGCATTGGCACTATATTTAACTGGGCGCCGGCATGTGCAGCAAGCAGCATACAAACCGGCAGTATCAATTTTTTCATATACAAGTTGATTATGGTCATTAATCCTGTTTAAGCACAGGTAAAACAATTGCAGACTGATTTGCAGCATCATGATAAATTTTTACTACAGATTTGATAAAGTCTGCATCATTTGCCTTGTAAATATTAACAAACTGCTGCGGGTTCCTGTCTGCAAGGGGGAACCAGCTGCTCTGCACCTGTATCATTATTTTGTGGCCCTTCTTAAAAGTGTGTGCCACATCCGGCAAGCTGAATCTTACGGGTGTTATTTTACCCGGCACAAATGCTTCCGGTTTTTCAAAACTGTTGCGGTACCTGCCCCGCATTATTTCGCCCCTTACAAGCATCTGGTAGCCACCCATGGGGTATTCTTTTCCGCTGCCCTGTCCGTCTGCTGCATCATCGTATTTAAAGTCATCGGGAAAAACGTCTATTAATTTCACTACAAAATCGGCATCAGTGGTGGACAGGCTTACTTTTAGATCTGCTGTAACAGGCCCGCCAAGGGAAAGGTCGCTCGTTAATACCCCGGTAGTAAAAGTAAGTACATCCGGCCTGCGGCTGGCAAAACGCTGGTCATCAGTCATGTATTCCCTTGTTCTGCCAAGGTGTACATCTTCAGTGTAAGGAACAGGATGGGCAGGGTCACTTATGTACTCAGTAAACGATACTGATTTATTTGTAACCGGCGGCTCTGTAACCAGCTTTCCTCCCGTTGTGAAAATATAGGCTTTGTATTCTATGTCCTCCGGAGGCCATTGTTTTAACTTCTTCCATTCATTTTCGCCTGAAAAAAATATATTGGCTTCTGCAATACCACTCACTGTGCCTTTAAGGTTGAGGTAAAAATTGAAAAAAGGAATTTCTATTTCCCGCTGGTAATATTCACTCGTTTTGCTGCCAAAGCGAACATTACCCAGGAAGCTTCCGTCGCTCCTGCCTCCCCAGCCACCATGAAACCAGGGACCCATTACAAGCCGGTTATCTACATTCTTATTTTTTGTTTCTATTGCCTTGTACAGGTTCCAGGCTCCGTAGCAGTCCTCTGCATCAAATAACCCGCCCACCACCAGCGTGGCAGGTTTAATTTTGGCTGTAAAATTGCGGGGATCCCTTGCCTTCCACCATGCGTCATAATCCGGGTGATTCATCAGGTCTTTCCAGAAAGCGATGCTGTCGCCCATTAAAGCCGAAAAGTTGTTTAATGCCCCGGTACGCAGGTAAAAATCGTAACTGTCGGGCGTATTAATCTTATAGCCAGGCTCTCCCTTGGTAGTGGGTTTGGGCCTGGGTTTTCCAAAGCCTGAATAAAAACCAAATCCATCCATAAGCATAAAAGCGCCATTGTGGTGAAAATCATCGCCCATGAACCAATCGGTAACAGGGGCCTGCGGAGATACTGCCTTTAATGCCGGATGACCGCTCAAAGCGGCCATGGTACTGTAAAACCCGGGATATGAAATGCCAAAAACACCCACCCTGCCGTTATTTGCCGGAATGTTTTTCACCATCCAGTCAATGGCGTCATAGGTATCACTCGCCTCGTCAAATTCTGTGCCTTTTTTATCAGGGTTAAATGGTCGTATATCCACAAAATCACCCTCGCTCATGTAGCGCCCCCTTACATCCTGTATGGCAATGATAAAGCCCATTTTCAAATAATTGATCCAGTAGGTTCCGTAAAGGCGGGGGCTGATTTTACTTTCACCATAAGGAGCGCAGGAATAAGGTGTGCGGTTAAACAATATCGGGTGTTTTACGGATGAATCCCTGGGCATATAAATGGCCGTAAAGAGTTTTGCGCCATCTCTTGCAGGAACCATGCGCTCCAGTTTTATATAATTCTTACTCACCCATGCACTGTCTCCGGCCCAGTCCTGTGCTGCCGTTAATAAACAGGTGGCCAGTATACCCATGAGCAGCGATATTTTTTCATTACTGTTGTTTTAGATTGCTAAATTTACCAAATGTATGTTAACCCCTGCATATTTATTTTATGAACAGTAATGAAACATTGATAAACAGGTTTTATACCTGCTTTCAGCAAATGGACTGGGAAGGCATGAATGCTTTGTACAGTGATGATATTGTTTTCAGCGATCCTGCATTCGGCTTATTGAAAGGGGACGAAGTAAGGGCCATGTGGGAAATGCTGTGTAAAAGGGCAAAAGACTTTTCGCTTAGCTTTTCAGAAGTGACGGCAGATCAAGAATACGGCACCTGCAAATGGGTGGCGGTGTATACTTTCAGTAAAACCGGGCGCAGGGTTGAAAACCATATAAAGGCGCACATGCGTTTTGCTGATGGAAAAATTATTGAGCATTCGGACGCTTTCAGGCTGAGTAAATGGTGTGCAATGGCACTGGGCTTGCCGGGTATTTTGCTGGGCCGCACCAGTTTTTTACAGAAGAAAGTAAGGAAACAGGCAAGGGAAGGTTTGGAGAAGTTTATGGCGGGGAAAAGTTCATGAGTTCAAAGTTCAGGGGTTCAAAGTTGGCTTCATGCTGCATAGCAATGGGTTTTCACTTTTGAACTATTAAACTTTGAGCTATTTTCCATCTTGCATTTTTCAAAAAGACTTTTTATCTTACTGCTTTATCACCAATAAACTAATCAGACATGGAAAATTTATTTGAAGATGTTAACTGGATTGCGGTATTGCTGGGCGCAGTTGGTTACTTCATGATGGGAGCCATCTGGTATTCTTTCTTATTTAAAAATAAATGGATTGAATACTCTAAAATTAACATGGATGACCCCAATGTAAAAAAAGGTGTTGGAATGACGATGTTTGGTTCTTTTCTGCTGATGTTTGTGCAAAGCACAGCGATAGCCATCATTGCAAACAGGCTGGATGAATTCAGCGGTGGCTGGATGAGTGGTGTGAAACTGGGTGCATTGACGGGTATATGCCTTTGTGCCAGCACGATAGGCATCAATTACCTGTACGAGAAAAAACCAATGGGACTATTTTTCATCAACGCCGGTTATGCTATTGCAGGTAATATCATTGCTGCGGTTGTAATATGCGCCTGGTGGCATTAGAAAATATTAAACTCATTTAAAAGGCATTTCAAAACTGAGGTGCCTTTTTTCGTTTACAACAACAGAATCATCATCAAGTGCTGTAAGCAGTGCCTGCGCTTCGGGACTGAGCCGGTTGTAAAATGCAACTGCATCATTTACTATATTGGTACAGTGTACCTGATAGCCTGTGGCATGTAATGATTGCAGCACTGCTGCAGAGGGATGAGGATAATCGTTTTTACCTACTGAAATAACAGCGGCGGTTTCCGGTTCCCGTTTAAGTGCATGCCAGAATGGTTCGTGGTAGTTCTTTATGGAGCCGTGATGGGGAACCTGGCCTGTTACCAGTAATTTTGGCTTTTTATCTTTTTTGTAATTATTATAAAAGCGGTTAAAGGAAACAATATCCGTATCAGCCGTAAAAAGACAGTAAGCTTTGGGCGTTTCAATTTTAACTGCCGTGGATAGCAGGTTTGCGTGTGCCGAGTTTTGCTTAGAAACATTTTCTGACAACTCATTTACTTTATCTTGATACAAATCCAGCTCAAATCCCGCAGGTGAAATACAGCGCAATTGCAGCTTTTGGCCTGCCATGGGTATAGTGTAACCTGTGCCAATAGGAGCTCTTATCCCAAACAAGTCTGCTGCTTGCAGTTGCTTTTCAAGTTGTCTGAATTTTTCTAAAAAAGTCAACCGCTTCTTTGTTACTTTATTTTTATACCGGGCATCAAAATAAAAATCGTGGCAAAAATAGTTGGTGGTTATTTTATTCTGTTCCAGATAAATAAGCAGTTCAATAATACCGCCATCATGGTCGTCATGAGGATGTGAAAGAATAATAAATTGAAGCACATACTCTTTATCCAATGACATAAGATGCTCTAACACCGGGTTGTTGCCGCTATCATCCAGCGCACAATCAATTACGCCGATATGAAGGGTGTTGTTATATACCCATTCAATTACAATACTGTCTCCTTGTCCAACATTTTTAAAATGAATCCCCATCATCGTTGAGGATGGGGCCTTGGTTGTAAACCGGGTCGTTTTCGAGGTCATTTTGCAAACTGGTTGTATCCACTAAGGTTTCTTCAAAATATTTTATATCATCTGGATTACCAGGCGTATAAATAAACTCACGGCTGCCGGGTTTGGTAATAATGCTGAGATTAAAAATTTCGCCCTCTTTGCATGATACCACTCTTTTAAGGGGCAATATATCAAAACTTCTTGTTTGTGTAATTTTGTTTCTTTTATCTATCAAGGCCTCCACTGTTACTTTGGTATCTGAAACGGCTGTAATAAGGCAGGTAAGTGTTTGTGCCTGTAATATTTCTTTTTTTTGTGCAGTGCTGTCGTAATAAGACCTTTTAACAATAAATTCTTTTCCTGCTGATTTAAATTTCTCTACAGCAGATATATCCATATCCAAAATACTCATCCTACCTTCTTCTATACTTAATAATTTACCCTTAGGATTTCGCAGCCCTGTTTTTTTTGAATATGTTGCTCCTGATTTGGTAGTTGCTTTTGCCATAAACTACTGGTTCCTCGTTATAAAGTTAGGGGAATTTTTCCCGGCATTTTACACTTCACATAAAATTAAGCAATTATTCCGATTTTTTGGAATAATTGCTAATCTTTTCAGGAAATTTTATACCTACTCCACCACCGTCACCTTCACCATATTGGTAGGCAAATGCAGTGCCACAGGTGTACTTCCTGTATTGATTACCACATCACCTGGTTTGATAAAGCCCCTTTCCTTTAATATATTTATCTGGTCAAAAATAATATCGTCTAAGCTTTCTTCTTCACCATAATAAAAAGCACGTACACCCCAGCTGAGGCTCAGCTGGTTGATGAGCGTTTTTTCTTTGCTGAAAATATACAGGGGGGACCGTGGCCGGTAGCTGCTGAGCATAAAGCCGGTATAGCCGCTCTGCGTCATTCCTATCAAAGCTGTGGCTTTGGTATCCTGCGCCAGCTTGCAGGCACTGTAGCATACCGCATCACTTAAAAAAGAGGGTGAATGAGGCTGGGGCGCCAGTATATCATCTTTATCGTAATCGTACACAGTGCGCTCGGCTTCCAGAATGATCTTACTCATCATTTCCACCACCAGCGTGGGATAAGTACCCATGGCTGTTTCGCCGCTCAGCATCACCGCATCAGCACCTTCCAACACTGCATTGGCCACATCGGATACTTCGCTGCGGTTGGGCTTGGTACGCTCCATCATGCTCTCCATCATCTGCGTAGCCACAATCACCGGCTTGGCCCGGTGCATACATTTGCGGATGATATCTTTCTGTATAATGGGCACCTGCTCCACGGGTATTTCCACACCCAGGTCGCCACGGGCCACCATAATGCCATCACTTTCCACAATAATATCCCTCAGGTTTTTAAGCGCTTCGGGCATTTCTATTTTTGAAATCACTTTAATCTTGCTGTTCCTTGCTTTTATTCTTCCTTTCAGCGATATGATATCTTCTGCCTTACGTACAAAAGAAAGCGCCACCCAGTCCAGGTTCTGGTCAATGATAAATTCAAGGTCGGCTATGTCTTTCTCGGTAAGCGATGGCATAGTAAGCGCCGAATCAGGCAGGTTTACGCCCTTTTTGGGCAGCAAAATCCCTCCAAGATTTACTGTTATCAGCACTTCGGTATCACTGAGTATCTCCTTTACCTGCACTTCCATTTTGCCATCATCCAGGAATATGCGCTCCCCGGGTTTCACATCTTTGGCCAGGTTGGGATATGATACATATACCTTGCTTTTTGTGCCCGTTACTTTTTCTGTAGTAAATATGATTTCATCACCTGCACCCAGTTCAATACTGCCACCGGCAATATCACCCACCCTCAGTTTGGGGCCCTGCAGGTCGCCCAGTATGGCGATATTATAAGGCTCGGTCTTGTTTATCTGGCGGATATTATCTATCACCTGGGCCTTGTCTTCATAAGTACCATGCGAAAAATTGAGCCTGAACACGTTTACACCTGCCTTTACCAATTCAAGCAACTGGTCGTATGTGCTGCAGGCAGGTCCCACCGTAGCTACAATTTTTGTTCTTTTCTGCGAATGCATTATTCCTGCTTCCTTATCCATTTGCTGGTGCAGGTATTTACTGATATGCTTGCTCATAATATTTTCTTGTACTGATATTGGTTTAGTATCATCTGCCTGTTTCTGTTGCGGTGCTTAGCTGGAAAGTATCTTTACTATCTTCATCCACTCCTCACTCACTTTTGTTTTCATTTTAGCCGCTTTTTCAAAAGGGGTATGGTTGATGCGGTTTTCTTTGATGCCAATCATTATATTATAGTTACCCTCTACCAGGCATTCCACTGCATGGTATCCCATACGGCTGGCAATCAGCCTGTCCAGGCAGCTTGGTGAACCGCCCCGCTGTATATGCCCCAGTACGCAAACCCTTGTTTCCAGTTCGGGCATCCTTTCCTTAATTACTTTATTTACGCCCTCTGCCCCGCCAAAATCATCGCCTTCAGCTACTACAATCAGGTTTACCAGCTTCTTCCTTTTTTCTTTTTCCTGCAGTGAACGTATCACTTCTTCTATATCCGTTTTGCGCTCAGGAATCAGTATGTTTTCTGCCCCGGTGGCAATACCGCTGTGCAGGGCAATAAAGCCTGCATCACGCCCCATCACTTCAATAATAAACAGCCTGTCGTGCGCATCTGCTGTATCCCTTATTTTATCAATGGCTTCCACTGCTGTGTTTACGGCTGTATCAAAACCAATGGTAAAATCGGTACCTACAATATCCCTGTCAATCGTACCCGGAAGCCCCACACTCGGTATATCAAACTCCTCGTGAAACTTTTTAGCACCCCTGAAGCTGCCATCACCACCAATAATAACCAGGCCATTGATACCCCTTCTTTTCAGGTTGTCATGTGCCCTTTTTCGCCCCTCATGTTCAAAAAAATCCTTGCACCTGGCTGTTTTTAAAATGGTGCCTCCACGCTGTATGATATTGGCAACACTTTTACTTTCCATCTGTATGATATCATCATCAATCATACCCTGGTAACCCCTCATAATGCCATATACTTCAAGGCCGTAATACAACCCCGTACGCACTACTGCACGAATTGCAGCATTCATACCAGGTGCATCACCACCCGATGTCATTACCCCAATCCTGGTAATTTTATTTTCCATTGTTTAAAGAAAATGAATTATTGGCACAATCTGTTAGATAAATCATAATAATCATCAAACTATTATACCTTTTGTTTAATAATATGTCAAAAATACACATTATAAACGAAATGAACTAAAATCGAATATAAGGAGGTTTTGTGATTATCTTTATGCAAACGTTTGTGATATGAGAATTAATTTCTTTCTGCTTTGTGCTTTTGCAGCATCCTTATCTTCTTCGGGGCAACTTAATTACCCTGTTACCCAACAGGTAAACCAGGCGGATACATTTTTTGGAACAGTGGTAAAAGACCCCTACCGCTGGCTGGAAGATGATAACAGCAGCGACACAAAAAAATGGGTGGATGCCCAGAATGCTGTTACACAAAATTATCTCAGCGGCGTACCCTTCCGGAATGCAGTAAAAGCAAGGCTGGAGCAATTGTGGAATTATCCCAAATATGCAGCACCATTTGCCAAAAACGGATATTACTATTTCTATAAAAATGATGGATTGCAAAACCAGAGTGTACTGTACCGCCAGAAAGGCCTGTCTGGTAAACCCGAAGTGTTCATTGACCCCAACAGCTTTTCGCAAGATGGTACTGCTGCTATGAGCAATCTCAGTTTCAGCAAAAATGGCAAGTATTGCACCTACCTGCTGGCACAGGCGGGAAGTGACTGGCAGGTGGCCATTACCATTGATGTAAAAACAATGCAACCACTGGCAGAAAAAGTAAACTGGATTAAATTCAGTGGCCTAGCCTGGAAAGGTGATGAAGGATTTTATTACAGCCGCTACCCCACGCCGGATGAAGCCAGCAAGCTGAGCAAAAAAAATGAGTACCACAAAGTGTATTATCACAAAACAGGTACAGCCCAGGAAGCAGATATGCTTATTTATGAAGACATGGAGCATCCCCAGCGGACCATCGGCGCAGGGCTTACAGAAGATGAGCGGTTTTTATTCATTTCAAAATCAGAAGGTACCAGCGGCAGGGAACTGTGGGTGAAAGACCTGAAAAAGAACAATGATTTCACTTTGCTCATCAGGGGCTTTAACACCAACCCCTCTATTGCTTACAATGATGGGGACAGGTTGCTGGTAATGACGAATGACGGGGCCCCTAATTTTAAAGTGGTATCCATTGATCCGGCAAACCCGGCAAAGGAAGACTGGAAAGAAATTATACCCACCCGGTCAAAGCTGCTGCAATCTGTTTCTGCGGCAGGGGGAAAACTATTTTTAACTTACCTGGAAGATGCGAGCAGCAGGGTATACCAGTGCAATATTAAGGGCAATGTAGAAAGGACCATTGACCTGCCGGGAACGGGTACAGCCAGTGGTTTTGGCGGGGAAGAAACCGATAAGGAAATTTTTTATACCTACAGTTCATTCAATTACCCGCCCTCCATTTTCAAATACACTATTGCAGATGGAAAAAGTGAGCTGTTCCGCAAAACCGAAGTGAAAGTGAACAGTGATGATTACCTTACACTGCAGAGTTTTTTTACTAGTAAGGATGGCGCTAAGGTACCCATGTTCATCACCTATAAAAAAGGGTTAAAACTGGATGGCAACAACCCGGTACTGATGTATGGCTACGGCGGTTTCAATATACCACAAACGCCCGGTTTCAGCATCAGCAATGCATTTTTTTTAGAACAGGGTGGCGTATATGTTGTAGTAAACCTGCGGGGTGGCAATGAGTATGGCGAGGAGTGGCACAAAGCGGGGATGCTGCTCAACAAGCAGAATGTGTTTAATGATTTTATTGGTGCGGCCGAATTTTTGATTGATAAAAAATATACCAATAAAGGAAAGATTGCCATACGTGGCGGCAGCAATGGCGGCCTGCTGGTAGGCGCCTGTATGATGCAGCGGCCCGACCTGTTTAAGGTTGCATTGCCGGCTGTTGGGGTAATGGATATGCTCCGCTACCACCTGTTCACCATTGGCTGGGCCTGGGCGGTGGAATATGGCAGAAGCGATAAAACGGAAGCCGATTTTAAAAACCTGTACGGTTATTCGCCACTGCACAATTTAAAACCCGGCACGGCTTATCCTGCCACACTGGTTACCACAGCCGACCATGATGACCGGGTGGTGCCAGCTCATAGTTTTAAATTTGCCGCAAGGCTGCAGGAATGCAACAATGGCAGCAACCCCATGCTGATCCGTATAGAAAGCAAGGCTGGTCATGGTGCCGGAAAGCCCACCAGCAAGCAAATAGAAGAAGCAGCAGACATCTGGAGTTTTGTGATGTATAATTTAGGGATGGATATGAAGTAGGGTAAAGTTGAAAAAGGTTCAAAGTTTAAAGTTCAGGGTTATGCTGAGTACAAACCAAACTTTGAACCCGGAACTTTGAACCCGGAACTTTGAACTGTTTTAACTTTCCCTTAACCCAAATACCCAACAGTACGGATATGCGGGCTTTTTACCGCCAGTATTTTTACAAAAAAAATATATGCGCAGAATTATTGTATTGATTGCAGTGCTGCTTTGCTGTAAAAGCCTTTTGGCTCAACCCGTTACAACAGAAAAGATAATTGCTTTTAAAATTACCGGTTATCTCCAAAAACTAAACGACAGCATTACACTTGTGCAGGTGATAATACCAGATGCCTCGCCGCTGACTATTCCGGAAAAGCAGTTTGGAGTGATGAAACATTGCTATAAGAAGGGAGTTGAACTGGATACGGCAATGATTGGCTGGGGCCGGTGCCAGCTTATCAAGGGCGACTATTATTATTTTGGCATACACCTGTACAAAAATCAGCAGGTTGAAGAAGGTGACTTGCTGTACATGAAGCTTACGGTACCGGTTGCGTATAACGGCCGCCTGCTGGATGTGATGAAGCATGCCATTGAATTGACAAGGGTTACGGATGAGAAATTTTTATTTCCGGCAGATGTTTTTTCACTTACTAAAGAAAAAGAAGCGGCTGTGCTGGATTCGATGGTTGCAGACATCCATTATACCGGCAGTGCCATGATGGAACAGATGCCGGATAATAACCAGCTGATAAAGGGTGGCTTGTACGATGGCAAAAAACTGTTTGCCGCCATGCAATCTGCCACAAGGGCTGAGCTGGAGCAGTTTTTAAATTATATCATAGCCCGCCCCTCAAAATACGCCGGACACAACTGGAAGATATCAGAAATATTTGCCACCTGGATGGTGAGTGATACGCCCAGGGTGGTGGAGGATGTGGAAGTGAAAACCAAGAATTAAGAATTGGGAAGGATGAATGTGGAATGTGGGTATCGGAAGTTTATACGATAAGCCAAGTGCTGTAAATGCCGAATGTGGAATGATGAATTGGGAATTGCGAAGAACGAATGCAGAATGTGGGTATCGGGAGTTTATCTGATAATCCAAGCGCTGCAAATGCCGAATGTGGAATGATGAATTGGGAATTGCGAAGGAGGAATGCGGAATGTGGGTGGCGGGGTTTACTGGATAATGGAAGAACTATAAATGATGATTATGGGAGGAAGAATCAGAAACTGTAGTATAAGGGAGCACTTCAAAGTATCACATTCGTAATTCAAACTTCATCATTCATAATTTTAAAACAAGCGCCTAAATGACGAATGTGCAGGTGAAACCACATTCGCACTTCAAACTTCATCATTCGTAATTTGTATTGTATTTTTACTGCATGAAAATTCTGGTTACAGGTGCAAATGGTTTATTGGGGCAGCATTTGATTCAGTTGTTGCTCACCGCAACTGACTGGCAGGTGATTGGCACAGGTGCAGGGCCATGCAGATTACCCTTTTCTCAAAACAGCCGATTTACTTACCACGAGCTTGATATTACGGATGGGGTTGCTGCAGCTGATTTCTATCTCCATGCCCAACCCGGCATCATTATACATGCAGCGGCAAAAACACAGGTGGATGATTGCGAACTGAATCCTGTCCATTGCTGGAATACCAATGTAACTGCAACCCGGTTTTTGGTGGAAGCCGCTAAAATATTCAGGCCCTTTTTCATTTTTGTATCCACTGATTTTGTATTTGATGGTGCCGCAGGGCCATACCTGGAAACCAATATACCCAACCCGGTAAACTATTATGGCAGCAGCAAGGTTGCCGGAGAAAAAGAAGTACAGCAAAGCGGTCTGGAAGCAGCCATTGTACGCACCTGCCTGGTGTACGGGCATACGCATGACGGCAGCCGCAGCAATATCATCAGCTGGGTAAAAAATAACCTGATGCAGGGCAAGCATATAAAAGTGGTAACCGACCAGTGGCGCACCCCCACCCTTGTGCAGGACCTTGCCCAAGGCATTTTACTGGTTGCACAAAAAAGAGCAACCGGCATTTTTCATATTTCGGGCAAAGAAATGCTTACGCCTTATGATATGGCTATAGCCGCAGCCACCTATTACGGGCTTGATACAACACTGATTGAAAAAGTAACTGCCGCCAGTTTTACACAACCAGCACAACGCCCGCCCAAAACCGGCTTTGATATTTCCAAAGCAGAAGAACAGCTTGGCTACCAGCCTCACTCTTTTGCAGAGGGGCTGAAGCTGATGGACGCAGGATACTTCGCTGGCGGGTGAAGACACCTCCCAGGGCTTAAAACAGGCATACAGCCGGTAAATCAGCCTGCTATCTTCTGCTTGCGCAGGTAATCAAAAATAATTTTTGCTATTTCTGAAGAGAGTTTACTGCTGCTGGTCTCCTTATCAATACTGATGAGGCCGGCTGCAATTTTTTCTCCAGCCTTTGATTCTACGATAAATTCCAGTTGCTTTTGCATCATGGGGTTACCCAGTTCATCGTAAGCATTCACACCTTTTATGGGAGTAAGAAACAGCAGGAAGTTTTTGGCCTGTCCGGCAATTTTTGACGCCGCTGATTCCTTATTATCAGCATCAGTAAAATACTGCATACTGCAATCAATGCCCAGGGGTTTCAGCTTTTCCTGCAGCTTGAGCGTGGCATTCACATAAGCATCTTTGTCTGCTGCGGCACTGATGCCTACCATGGTGAGGCTGGTTATTTTTTGTGCAGCTGTAAACAGCTTATCGTTGCTGAGCCAGGCGGCTTTTTCATTCACCCTGGTACTTAGACAGGATTGCAGCGAGCAGGCAAATACTGCCAGGGCCAATAAGGCTGATTTGTATAACATAATTAAGATTTTACTTTTTTAATGTGCTGATAAGCTGATGTGCTTATCTGCTGATTCTTCCCGTTTGTTATAGCTTCCTGTATTTGCAGGTACCAATAACTTAAAGTCATCAATACAGTTGCAAGTTGGTCATGCATCCTCAAAGCACGGATAAAACAGAAGCCAATAACCTGTTTCAACCAGCACTTCAGGATGAAGGAATCAGCACATTATGACATCAGCACATCAGCACATTATCACAACTTGTGCCGCCTAAGCGGTATCAGCAAATTACTTACATCCTTTCCGGCACCTGTATACCCAGTAACTGCATGCCACTTTGTATAATGGTTGCAGTAATACTGGCAATGCAGAGCCTCAATTGCTTTTTCTCCGTGGTTTCTGCATGGGTTACTGAATGTACGCTGTAAAATGAATTAAATGTTTTGGCCAGGTTAAACACATAACTGGCTATTACCGCCGGATTGTGTTCACTGGCTGCCTGCTCTATTGCTGCAGGGTATTGCTCTGCCAGTACCAGCATTTCTTTTTCCAAAGGCAGCAGTGCTTCGGCTGTTGCCCTCCAGCCGGATGGCACCGGCTCCTTGCGCAGGATACTTTTTATCCTGGCATAAGTATATTGCACAAATGGCCCGGTAAACCCGTGGAAATCGATGGACTCCTGCGGATTGAATACCATTGTTTTTTTAGGATCAACCCTGAGCAAATAAAATTTTAGGGCACCCATGCCTATTGTGTTGTACAATGCAGCCAGCTCATCCGATTCAAAATCTTTTACCTTACCCAGTTCTTCTGTATGCTGCTGTGAGGTGCTCAGCATTTCATCCACCATATCATCTGCATCCACCACAGTACCTTCCCTGCTCTTCATTTTGCCGGAAGTAAGCTCCACCATACCATAGCTGAGGTGGTAAATACCATCTGCATAAGGCATACCCAGGTGCTTGCAGATGAGCTGCAGCACTTTCATATGATAATTCTGCTCGTTGCCAATCACATAAATACTCTGGTCAATTTTGTACACATCGTATTTCTGCTGCGCCAGGCCAATATCCTGTGTAATGTAAACGCTGGTACCATCTTTACGCTGCACCAATTTTTCATCCAGCCCATCAGCTGTTAAATCAATCCATACACTGCCATCTTCTTTTTTAAAAAACACGCCTTTTTCCAGCCCCAACTGTACGGTTTCTTTGCCCAGCAGGTAGGTATTGCTTTCGTAATAAGTAATGTCAAAATCGCTGCCGATGCGCTTATAGGTTACATCAAAGCCTTCGTACACCCAGCCATTCATGGTGTGCCACAAGTCTATCACTTCCGGTTTGCCAGCTTCCCAGTCCTGCAGCATTTGCTGGGTGGCTTTCATAATAGGAGCATCTTTTTCAGCTACTGCTTTATCCACTCCTTCACTTATCAACTTGTCAACTTCAGCCTTATAAGCGTCATTAAACTTTACATAATACTCCCCCACAAAATGGTCGCCCTTGGTACCGGTACTTTGTGGAGTAGCCCAATTGGCAAAAAGTTGCCAGGCTATCATGCTTTTGCAGATATGGATACCACGGTCATTTACAATACAGCTTTTAATTACTTCGTAGCCGCTGGCTTTTAAAATCTCCGCCACACTCCAGCCCAAAAAATTGTTACGCAGGTGGCCCAGGTGTAAAGGCTTATTGGTATTGGGTGAGGAGTATTCCACCATCACTTTCTGCCCGTTCATGGCTTTTTTACCAAAACATATATCCCGGTAGTTCAACTGCAGCAGGTCAGTCCAGTAGGCATCGGCTATAGTAAGATTTAAAAATCCTTTGATGATATTGTATTGGGTAAAAACCTGGCTGTGGTTTGTAATAAGATACTCCCCCAGTTGCTTACCCAGTGCATCGGGTGATTGCTTTAGTTTCTTAACCAATGAAAAAAGTACCACGGTATAATCTCCCTCAAAATCTTCCAGTGTTTTATTTACCTGGAAATCGGCAGCGGAAAAGGGCTGTCCGAATAAACTGGCCAAACTCTCTGTAACGTTCTGCTGTATTGTTTTTACAATTGACATAGGGCAAAAATAGGCGAATAGGTTGAAAAGTTGATTAGTTGAATAGTTTTTAAAAGGCAGTTACATTATCGTTTCAGGGCTATTAATACCGCAGCATAGTTAGCTAATCACCTAATCAACTTATCAACCGACTCCTAATTTACCCAATTCTCCCTTACCTTTGCGGCCATTTTATGCCGGAGCCGCTTCCGTTTCAGAACATTTGTTGTGGCTACACCGGCATGACGCCACAAAATATGTGTGGCATTAATAATTCTAACAGGCATCATATGATTAGTGTTAATAATGTAACCCTGGCCTATGGCAAACGGGTTTTATTTGATGAGGTAAACATCTCTTTTGTTAAGGGCAACTGCTACGGTGTAATTGGTGCCAATGGTGCCGGCAAATCTACTTTTTTAAAGATTTTGAGCGGCGAAATTGAGCCTAACAAGGGTACGGTTACGATTACTACCGGCGAGCGGCTGGCTGTGCTGAAGCAGAACCAGTTTGAGTTTGACGAGGTGACGGTACTGAATACGGTGATGATGGGCCACAAAAAAATGTGGGATGTAATGCATGAAAGGGATGCCATTTATGCAAAAGCGGATTTTACCGAGGCGGATGGCATACGTGCCGGCGACCTGGAACATGAATTTGGTGAAATGGGTGGCTACACTGCCGAAAGCGATGCAGCTACTTTTTTAAGCGAACTGGGGGTAAAGGATGAATACCACCAAAGCCTGATGAAGGAAATACCAGGTACCCTGAAAGTGAGGGTATTACTGGCGCAGGCATTGTTTGGCAACCCCGATATACTGTTGCTGGATGAGCCTACCAACGGATTGGACATTGAAACCATCGGCTGGCTGGAAAACTTTTTGGCAGATTATGAGAATATTGTACTGGTGGTGAGCCACGACCGTCACTTTTTGGATGCCGTATGTACCCACGTATCGGATGTGGACAGGCAAAAGATTAAAACCTTCTCCGGTAACTATACTTTCTGGTACGAAAGCTCGCAGCTGATGAGCCGCCAGATAAACGACAAGAATAAGAAAACAGAGGAGAAGCGCCAGGCTTTGCTGGACTTTATTGCCCGCTTTAGCGCCAATGCCAGTAAGAGCAAGCAGGCCACCAGCCGTAAAAAAGCGCTGGAGAAATTAACCATTGAAGAGATACAGCCGAGCAACCGCAAATATCCCGGTATCATTTTTCAGCCACAGCGGGAAGTGGGTAACCAGATTCTGAATATTGAGGGCTTGCGTAAAACAGTTGACAACCGGGTATTGTTTGACAAAGTAAATTTCAGCATCAACAAGGGCGAAAAAATCGCATTGCTGAGCAGGGATCCGCTGGCAGTGAGCAGTTTTTATGACATCATCAACGGGCTGGGAACTGCCGATGCAGGTAAATTTGAATGGGGTACCACCATTACCAAAGCCTATCTGCCGATAGAGAACAACGAATTTTTTACAGAAGGTATGCCATTGATGGATTGGCTTCGCCAGTATGTACCGCCGCATGTTACGGATGCTGATGAACCTTTTTTGAGGGGCTTTTTGGGTAAGATGCTTTTTGCTGGTGACGATATATTTAAGAAAACCAATGTATTGAGCGGTGGCGAAAAAGTGCGCTGTATGCTCAGCCGCATGATGCTGCAAAGCCCTAACCTGATTATGCTGGATCAGCCCACCAACCACTTAGACCTGGAGAGTATCCAGAGCTTTAACGAGGGCTGTATTAATTTCCCCGGCATCGTGCTGCTTACATCGCATGACCACACATTTATGCAAACCGTAGCCAACCGCATTATCGAATTGACTCCCAAAGGCATTATTGACAGGCTTTGTACTTTTGATGAATACCTGGCAGATGAAAGGGTGAAGGCGTTGAGGGAGGAGATGTATGCTTAATTTGCTGATATGCTGATGGGATAATGGGATGATGCAGAAATGGTTATGGATTATGAGTGATAAGTTATGAGTGATTCATTTCGACAGCCCATCCCTAAATTGGTATATACTTATTAGGGGTAATTAGGCATCTTACTAATCAGCACATTATAAAATCATCCAATCAGCTAATCATTCTTTGAAGCTTCTTCCGTTTTTACCGAACCGGCTACCATGCCGTTGATAATCTTCACTTCTTCCGGCGACAGGTAACGCCACTTGCCCACTGGCAAACTGCCCAAGCTTATGTTCATAATGCGGATGCGTTTTAATTTTGTAACCGTGTAGCCAAGGTATTCACACATCCTCCTTATCTGCCTGTTGAGGCCCTGTGTTAAAATAATGGTGAATACAAATTTACTGTCCTGCCGCACAAAACATTTTTTAGTAACCGTATCTAAAATGGGGATGCCGTTGCGCATACGTTGTACAAACTCAGGAGTAATGGGTTTGTTTACCGTAACCACATATTCCTTTTCATGATTATTACCTGCCCTCAGAATTTTATTGACGATATTGCCGTCATTGGTTAAAAAAATCAACCCCTCACTTGGTTTATCCAGCCTGCCCACAGGAAATATGCGCTGCTGGTGATTGATAAAACTGATGATATTTCCTTTTTCCTTTACATCGGTGGTGCAGGTAATGCCCACAGGTTTATTGAATGCGAGGTAAATTGTTTTAGGTGGTGTTTTCAAAAATTTACCATCCACCTGCACTTTGTCACCATCTGCCACCCGGTTACCAGTTTTAGCAGTTTTTCCATTGATGGTTACACGGCCTTCCGTAATCATTTTATCGGCTTCCCTGCGGCTGCAGATGCCGGTATCACTGATAAATTTATTTAAACTGATGGAGGTATCGTTGTCCGGTATATTCATTACTTATAAAGATAGGTTTTTGAGCAAAATTGGCATAGTTTTTTCTTACAGGGGGCAAACGTTTATGTTTATGAAAAGAAATATTGTATTAGTCATGCTGCTTGTACTGATCAGCAGCTCATTAACCGCACAACGCAAAAGCAGTTCCCGGCAATCCTCCCCTCAGGATTACACCACAGCACTGGGGGTGAAATTTTATCCTGGTGCCATCACCCTCAAGCATTTTGTAAATGAAAAAAATGCCATTGAAGGCATCGGTTATTTCTGGGACAGGGGTGCACGTATTACCGGCTTGTACGAAATACATGGCGATATCAATGGCGTTGATGGTCTTAAATGGTATGTTGGCCCCGGTGCGCATATCGGTTTTTACAATGCCTGGTATTACAATAATAAAAATTACAACAGGGGTACATATTTTGGTATTGATGGTGTACTTGGTCTTGACTACAAGATTAAGAATGCTCCGCTCAACTTCTCATTAGACTGGCAGCCTTCTTTTGAATTTGGTTATGGCCCCGGCTTTACCGGCAACTGGGGTGGCCTGGCCATAAGGTATGTGATAAAGTAAAACCGCCTGTCATTTCTCCCGGCCAAACAAAGCAAGCTACCGGTAAAAAACCTAATTTAGCGGCATTTCTAATTGTATGCCCAGGCAAGTAATAACCGGTATCATTGATTTTTTTTACCCGCCATTCAGGCGCATCATGCCCCTGCAAACATTCAGGTATGCGGCTTGCGGTGGTGGCAATACTGTGCTGGGCCTTGCTGTTTACTTTATCATGTACCGCTATGTATTAAAAGGAGAAAATCTCAGTTTTGGCTTCTATGCTTTCCGTCCGCATATTGCCGCATTGTTCACCTCCTTCTGTATTAATTTTATAGTGGGCTTTCTGCTGATGAAGTTTGTAGTATTTACCCAGAGCAACCTGCGGGGTCGTATCCAGCTGTTCCGGTATTTTATTTCCTTTTTTATCAACCTTGTGCTCAACTATTTGCTGCTCAAGCTGTTTGTGGATGTGCTGCATTGGGATGCCATTGCTTCCCAGCTGCTTACCACCTGCATCATTGTAGTGGTAAGTTACCTCAGCCAGAAACATTTTTCGTTTAAGGTAAAATAGGCAGGTATTATCAACGCTGTCATTCAGTTAATTTGCTATGCATCAATAAAATCACCCGCCGCAGTATTGTACACTTTCTTACCCAGTTTACCGCTATCCATCAACTGCTTGTGTGCCGCTTTTAAAGTACGGATGCGTTCAGCATATACATTGCCGCCCACATTCAGCAGGTTGGTATAAATGGTTTGGCGGTTGGTGGTAGCTGTGAGAATACTGGTAATATGGCTCGACTTGGCCCTGCCCTGGTGATGTATATCGCAAATAACCTGGCAGATATAATCGGGCCAGCCATTGAGATTGTAGCGGGTATTGTACTGCTTCATGTTCTTTTTAAATAACTCCACCGCACAGTTTACCTGCAGTTCCCGGTTGGCCGGATCGTTCTGGCTCCAGTGTACCATACGGGCAGAAGAAATCAGCTCCTGCTGGTCCAGCGATGATTTATCGGGATTCAGGTAGTTCATCAATCCCTGTGTGCTGGCGGCATCTTCTAACTGTTTGGCACTGCTGCCATTGTTGTACCATATAAAACCATTGCGCAACTCAAGAAAAGGGAAATAATCTTTTGCCCTGGGCAATTGCAGCAACCGGCGCAAATAAGTTACAAAGTCGCCATTGGGTACATGTGCTGCATACTGCATAAAAGTAAATGTAAAAGCCGCCCTGTCATACGTGTTCAGGCAATGAAAAGACCCCTTGCTTTCGCACATAGCTGTTGGATAGATAAAGCTGGCCCAAAAACCGAACCCGGCTTCATATGTGGCAGGGGCATATACCTGGCCGGCCAGTTGCTGCAGATTGCTGAGGCCATGGTTGCCCTGGTACACCACATCACTTCCAATATAGAATTTTGGTCCGCCATCGGCCGTGGCAAACTGCTTGCTTAGCTGGTTGCTGAATACAAATTGAATGGTTGGCATAATATGAGTTTTGTATCGACTATTAAAAAATGCTGAATTTTCCGTCTTTTTTGGCAGTTATTTGCCCAACTGAATGACATTTTGCTGCTGGCTAACAAAAACCGGTAGCACAATAAATATTATAAAATTTAAATATAAGCAAAATATTTGCGGTAAAAAACAAAGCTTCACCCTCCTGATCATGCTTTAAGCCCTATTTCACACAGATGATTTAACGGTAAATCAACAAAAATGGCGCTTGTTACCCCATTTTTACCGACTCAATGGCCTGATTTTCAAATATTTCAGGCAAGCGGTGTTTTTTTGCATTGCCAGCAAATAGCAAAACTGCCAAAATTGCACCTGCGGCCCAATGGCACAATCATTGACAAGAAGCATTGAACATTTAAACTCATACATCATGGGAAAGATTATAGGAATAGACTTAGGAACAACAAACAGTTGCGTTTCAGTAATGGAGGGCAATGAGCCGGTTGTTATTGCCAACGAGGAAGGGCGCCGTACCACTCCTTCAGTAGTGGCTTTTTTGAAGAATGGCGAACGCAAAGTAGGTGATCCTGCCAAGCGCCAGGCCATCACCAACCCGCAGAATACCATTACCAGCGTAAAGCGCTTTATGGGCCGCAGGTTTGATGAGGTTACTGAAGAAAGCACACACTGGAGCTACAAAGTGGTAAAAGGTGACAATAATACCGTTCGTATTGACATAGATGGCAGGCTGTACACCCCGCAGGAAGTAAGTGCGATGGTGCTGCAGAAAATGAAAAAAACTGCTGAAGATTACCTGGGGCATGAAGTGACGGAAGCGGTGATTACCGTTCCTGCATACTTTAACGATGCCCAGCGCCAGGCTACCAAGGAAGCTGGGGAAATTGCCGGTTTAACGGTAAAACGTATTGTAAACGAACCTACTGCTGCTGCCCTGGCTTATGGCCTTGACAAAGGTGGAAAAGACCAGAAAATTGCCGTATTTGACCTCGGTGGCGGTACATTTGATATCAGTGTGCTGGAGCTGGGGGATGGTGTGTTTGAAGTAAAAAGCACCAATGGTGATACGCATCTGGGTGGTGATGATTTTGATAAAGTGATCATGGATTGGCTGGCAGATGAATTTAAAAACGACGAAGCCATTGACTTGCGTAAAGACCCTATGGCCCTCCAGCGCTTAAAAGAAGCTGCTGAAAAAGCCAAGGTGGAACTAAGCAGTGGCAACGAAACCGAAATAAACCTGCCATACATTACTGCTGTGGATGGCGTACCCAAGCACTTAGTAAAAAAACTTACCCGTGCAAAATTTGAGCAGATTGCTGACAAATTATTTGAGCGTTGCCTGAAGCCCTGCGAACAGGCATTGAAAGATGCGGGCATGAGTACCAGTGAAATTGATGAAGTGATTTTGGTGGGTGGTAGTACCCGCATACCAAAAGTGCAGGAAATAGTAGAAAAATTCTTTGGTAAAAAACCTAATAAAGGTGTAAACCCTGATGAAGTGGTAGCACTGGGTGCAGCCATACAAGGTGGTGTAATGACGGGTGAGGTAAAAGATGTACTGCTGCTGGACGTTACTCCATTAAGCCTTGGTATTGAAACCATGGGCGGTGTAATGACGAGGCTGATTGACAGCAATACCACTATCCCTACAAAGAAATCTGAAACATTCAGCACAGCCAGCGATAACCAGCCGGGTGTGGAAATACATGTATTACAGGGCGAACGCCCCATGGCCAACCAGAACAAGAGCCTGGGCCGCTTTAACCTGGCCGACATACCACCGGCACCACGCGGCGTACCGCAGATTGAAGTGATATTTGACATTGATGCCAACGGTATATTACACGTAACGGCTAAGGACAAAGGCACCGGCAAAGAGCAGCGCATAACCATACAGGGTGGCAGCGGCCTGAGCAAAGAAGAAGTGGAAGCGATGAAGAATGAAGCCAAAGCAAACGAAGCCAGCGATAAACTGGAAAAAGAAAAAGTAGAAAAAATCAACCAGGCCGACAGCATGATTTTCCAGACGGAGAAACAACTGAAGGAATATGGTGAAAAGATAAGCACCGATAAGAAAACAGTAATTGAAAATGCGCTTGCCCAATTAAAAGAAGCGCACAAAATACAAGACCTTGCACAGATTGATGCTGCTACTGAAGCGTTGAATGCTGCATGGACAGCCGCCAGCGAAGAAATGTACAAGGCTACACAGGAAGCAGGCGCCAACGGGCAACCGGGTGCTGATGCAGGTGCACAAGGCGCAGGTGCAGATGCCGGTGCGAAGAATGACAATGTGGAGGATGCGCAGTTTGAGGAGGTGAAGTAGAATTAGTTGACAAGTTGATAAGTTTGAAGCCTCGGTTATGCCGGGGCTTTTTTTGTAAAATTGCAAAGCGAATAAAATGGGGATTGATAAAAATAAATATCTTGATATACTAAACGAATATGTGAGGGTCTGTATCAAGCCTTACTTTGGAATCGCCTCAACTGGCTCTTCCTATTCAACACATGGAGATTGTAGTAAGTTCAGCGGAAGTATAACTTTACCGACATATTTTTCGGATTATAAAGAAACAGATTACCATGTAGAAGGGGGAAATAAAAAATTTATCCATTTTACTTCGCTTGATAATTTTTTTCATATTATAAATAATGGATACTTCAAAGCAGCGTCCATGTCATCATTAGATGACCCAGGAGAATTAATATATGCCGGCAAAGAGCTTAGTGGCTTGATTGAAAGAGAACAACTGGAATTAATTAAAGAATATTTATTCTCTTTTTCAATGTGTCATTTTGAAGAAGAAAAATCTGATTCTTTTGCAATGTGGAATGCTTATGGTGACAAAGGAAGAGGAGTAGGAGTAGTATTCTCATTTTATAATAATTTAAGCAGATGGAGAAACATTCTATTAAGTAATGTTCATTACGAAAATGAAAAAATTGAGAAATTTAGGTTTTTCCGTTCAGCACATGAAAACTTTATTCAAAATAATCCAGAAATGATGATGATGAGAGATTTTTTGCATACAGAATCAGGTCCGCCCGACTCCCTTTCCCATTTTTTGGCTTTCCACAAATCGAGAATCTTTAAAGATGAAACAGAAGTGAGATTTTTAAAGAGCTATGTAAATGAATACTGGAGTCGGACTCCAGAAAATAATGACTTAGGAATTAAATTTGACGCGAAAAAAGGAATACAGTATTTCTTTAAAATACCTTTGTTAAATAAATCAAATATTTGCAAGGATTCAAATAAAAGGTTAACAGAAGAAATAAGCGATTTCAAAGAAGCTGTAGAAAATAAGAAAGTAATTACTCTGGAACAATCACAACATATTTTACATGATAGCCCTATTGTGAAAATTGAAAAAGTAATATTGGGTTATAGATTTAAAGAAGATAATAAACTATCTAAAAACGTTAACGAAATTGCGAGGAAAATAGATGCTGAAAACTTTCAATTTGAAATTGAGTTGTCAAAATTAGCTTCTGATTTTTATTGCAATTAATATTTATCCACTTCCGGGCAACGTCTCCTGCATAGCCATGTGAGGTAGCCAGCGACGTTGGGCTGTTTAATCTACCCGCCTCGCTTCGTTGCTTACGAAACTTTTTTCGCCTTTCGTATCATGTGCCGCTTGCCATGGTTTAAAGTAGTTGCAGGTACGAAAGAAAAATTTATTTTTCTGTGATATTACTTTGGGCTGCTGTAAATATGTAGCAAGCTATTCCTTCGTATACGTAACCAGATTTTCCATTACCAAGTTCATCCCAATTAGTTGTGTAAAAATGCGATTTAGCACCATCATTATTATACCGGTGAAATGCTGCTGTGTTGGCCACTGGTGCCGGATAGGCATAGAAAGCAACCCCTTCATAGGAGTATTCAGTATTCCCATTGCCTAATTCGGTAAAGCTTGTTGTATAAAAATGGCATTTAGAGTTGTTGTTAAGATAGCGGTAACAGGGAATAGTGCCAGAGTCCTGCTTAGTCATAACATAACCTGCAATACCCTCGTAAACGTATCCATATTTACCTTCCTTTATTTCATCCCAACTGGTAGTATATAAATGATCTCTTTTTGCCGCATTATTGTAACGGTAAAGTTTGGAAGTTACCTGGGCAGTAATGATATTACTTTGGGCTGCAGTAAATATGTAGCAGGCTATTCCTTCATATACGTAACCAGATTTTCCATTACCCAGTTCATCCCAATTAGTTGTGTAAAAGTGTGATTTAGCGCCATCATTATTATACCGGTGAAATGCTGCTGTATTGGCTGCTGGTGCCGGATAAGCATAGAAAGCAATCCCTTCATAGGCGTATTCACTATTCCCGTTTCCTAATTCGGCAAAGCTTGTTGTATAAAAATGGCATTTAGAGTTGTTGTTAAGATAGCGGTAACAGGGAATAGTGCCAGCGTCCTGCTTAGTCATAACATAACCTGCAATACCCTCGTAAACGTATCCATATTTACCTTCCTTTATTTCATCCCAACTGGTAGTAAATAAATGATCTCTTTTTGCCGCATTATTGTAACGGTAAAGTTTAGAAGTTACCTGGGCACTAAGTTGTAATAATAAAAAAGTAAAAAATAGAGTAATAGAAAAATGTTTCATGGGTGATAATATTTTAAGAATTAATTTTATGCAATATAGAGGATTATAGTATAAAAAAAGGCTTCAGGATATCTATTTTTTGGCTTATAGATCGATGACTGAGACTTTTACGCAGCTGTTGGTTTTCCGCATTCCTCCTAAGGCGCAAATATGCAGGGCAGATATAGCCTTCTGGCGCAAGTCTTCCTCAGACGACTTGTGCCAGCAAATTCAGCCGGTCTGTGACCGGATAATATCTTTCTGATAAATTTCTGCCTCCCTGGTCGGTGTCCTCACCGAACGGAATCATTTTTTAACGGCCTGCCAGCCAATAGAAAACTTTCTATTTGCGCTGCTTATAAGGATTTTTCTTAGGATTACGCCTTGTATCGTACAGGTTAATAATTTCAATACAATCACCCTGTATCCTGTAATACATCCTGTTGTGTTTGGTAACCAATACGCTTCTCACCCCGGTAAATATTTCGGAGGGTTTGCCCATGTATGGCTGTCCTGATAACTGAAGGATTCTTTTATGCAGTTTATTTTCAAAGGCTACAGCAGTTTTTCTGCCCCATTCCTGTTCAAGGTATTGCAGCAAAACGGTTATCTTTCTGGTAAATCTTTTTTTAACAATTACAGTGTACGCCATTTTCCGGTAGCCTTTTTAAATGCCTCATAGCTCTCCGTTTCGTGGCCAAAAGGTTCTTTTACCAACTGCTCCAGTTCCAGCAAATCTTCAGGCGAAAGTTCATCGGTAACATCAGTTTTATTGCCGCCGGAAAAATAATCAATATCAGCAAGCAGCAATCGCAGCAAGCCCTCGTCTTCTGTAGCGCTGATTTTTTGTATCAATTCCTGCTTAAGTGTAATTGGCATATGATCTTATATCGCTTTTGTATACCAAATATACTGATTTTTAAAATAGCCTCTCATTTTGCTCATCGGGGGTAAGTCCATACATGATGACTGGTTTTTTGCCCCCGGGGTTTTGGGTATTCCGGCCAAACCTTTATTGAAACACCGCCTCCCCGGTCGGTGTCCTCACCGAACGGAATCATTTTTTTTCGGCCTGCCAGCCAATAAAAAACCCAACCCTATATTTGCATATAAAATCACCAGGGCATGAACAACACTGACTACAAAGGCCAGCGCTACTCATACACCGTATTAAACGAAGTGTATTTCTGGACAATCACCATCAACAACTGGCAACACCTGCTGCGTGATGATGCATACAAACAAATTGTAATGAGCAGCCTGCAATGGCTTTCCCGAAAAGAACTGGTAAAAATATATGGCTATGTAATCATGCCCAATCATATCCACCTGCTGTGGGAGCAGTTAAAGATGAACGGTGGCGAATTTCCTAAAAACAGTTTTGAAAAATTTACCGCCCACCAATTTCTGCAGCAGCTACAAAAAGCCAATAATGCTGATTTGGAAAAATACAAGGTTGCAGCATCTGACAGGCAGTATAATTTCTGGCAGCGGGATCCGCTTGCTGTACAAATAACCGGCAGGGCAATGGCATCACAAAAACTTGAGTACATACACAACAATCCATTACAACCACACTGGAACTTATGCCGGGTACCCGAAGCCTACCGGTTTTCTTCTGCTGGCTTTTACAGTAATCAACAGGATGAATTTAATATTCTCAGTCATTATGCAGCTGTTTTTTAAATACAACATTCCGTTCGGTGAGGACACCGACCAGGGATCCAACAATCCATTACAACCACACTGGAACTTATGCCGGGTACCCGAAGCCTACCGGTTTTCGTCAGCTGGCTTTTACAGTAATCAACAGGATGAATTTAACATTCTCAACCATTATGCAGCTATTGTTAAAATACAACATTCCTTTCGGTGAGGACACCGACCAGTGATCCAACAATACATTACAACCACACTGGAACTTATGCCGGGTACCCGAAGCCTACCGGTTTTCTTCTGCTGGTTTTTACAATAATCAACAGGATGAGTTTAACATTCTCAGCCATTATGCAGCTATTTTTTAAATACAACATTCCGTTCGGTGAGGACACCAATCAGGGAGGTAAATTCTAACTATACTTATCCCACTGGCCGCTTTCCTTTCAGAAGCTTTCGTGTGGTGCAGCAAGGTTCTACTGAAACACCGCATCACTCACACCCTTATTAATAGTGTATGAGCTGAAGCTGATTTCGGCTGTTCCTTTTTTGTTTTTGTCTTTATCAGCAGGCTTGGGTGTATTCTTACCATCATCAAAGTCAAACGTAACGCCCTTGGGCAGTTTGTAATCCTTGGTATTAAAGGTAAACAGCACTTTATCGGGCAAACCATAAGCAGTGTATTTACCATAAGTCATTTCCAGTTCGTAAGTGCCATTATCACGGGTAGTGGTTTTGGCTTTTTTAATAACAAGGCTTACAGGATCGATGTACAGGGTGGACAGTACCACATCACCATTGTCATCCGCAGGCAGCAACCGTACCACTTTTACAGCAACGCCACCAATTTTATCTGTACCTGCATCCAGCACACTGTAATTGCTGCCACCCACAATATTGTTCAGATTGATGCTTACCGCACCTTTGGGCACAAACGAAATGCCTTTGTCACTTTTTATCTTCAGCTTATTGGGCTTTTTAAAATAAACCTTTACATCCGATACCGGCACTTTTAAAAACGAAACATTGGTTTTCATTTTTGCTGCCGCTTCATAATCATTTACCGCTTCTATTTTTGCCTTTACTTTTTTTACCAGTTCGTTCACATCTTGGGCTGCCGCAGCAATGGAGCAGCACAGCAGTAAAAAGGGCATCAGTATTTTTTTCATTGTATTTCTGTTTAACTTAAAATATCTTTTCTTCTGAACACCAGTATGGAAGCTGTAAGCAGTACGGCAATATTGCCCAGCAGTTTAAAAAGGCTGCCCCTGATGGCGGGCCAGTTTTCCAGGCTGCCCTTTATGGGAGTATTGTTTTCATCTACCTTGATATAAAAAAAGCCCTTCCAGCCCACCAGGTCGGAAGTAAATAGCCAGGGCTTTACATTTTTATCGATAATGGGTACATTGATATTGGAAATAACGGTACACACAATTACAATACAAACCGAAGCCACAATGGGGCCAATGGAGTTTTCGGCAAAAATGGACAGGAACAATGCCAGCGCAGCAATAACAGTAAGTGCCACTGTAGCAAAACCGAATGCCGCCGCATAGCGCCACAGCACATCATCCTTTGTTATCACCATTATCAGCGACTCATCACCCTTTACCCTGAATATCGTCATATCATCAGCGCCAAAAATGAGCAGGCTCAGCAGCAGGGCCGATACCGCCATCCACAGCAGCAATACCACGGTAAAAATAAAGGACGCAATAAACTTGACCAGTATAAACTGTGTACGGCTAATGGGCTTGGATATAAGCAGCCTTAATGTACCCATATTGGCTTCACCGGAGATGGAGTCGCCGGCAATCAATGCCACCAGTATCGGAACCTGTATCAGCAGGGTATTTAAAATGATGTAGCACATAAAGTAGCCATTGATGGCCTTGCCCTTGTCCAGGTCAAAATCAACATCCACATTCTGCAGCATCAGGTCAATATAACTTTTGCCATCCATTTTAAACGCAAACTGAAAAACCAGGCAAAGTGCTGTGATGACTGCAAAAGCAATATAGGTACGTGGACGCCGGGATATTTTAAACAGTTCAATCTGCAATAGTTTCCACATGCTGCACAGGGGTTGTGAGTGATAAAAAATAATCTTCTAAAGAGTGGCGGGGTTGTACGGACAGTATCTGTACACCGGCAGCTACAAGGCTGCTCGTCAATTCTGGTACATCTGCCTTGTCCATTTCAATTTTAATAACAGGGCTTTCGGCCTTTATGCTATGCGCCCACCTGCCCTGCCGCAAAAAAGCCAGCGCATTGGCATTACTGGTAGTATCCAGCTGCAATATTGTTTTTGCCGGGTCAAGCAGTTCTGCCACATTGCCTTCCACTGCTTTCCTGCCTTTGTTGATGATGAGCATCCGGCTGGCAATCAGTTCAATTTCGCTCAGCAAGTGCGATGATACAATCACTGTCTTGCCCATTTCCCGGCTCATGCGCAGTATCAGGTTACGCATATCGGCAATACCCTGCGGATCGAGACCGTTGGTGGGCTCATCTAAAATAACCAGTTTGGGATTGTGTACAAGCGCTACCGCTATGCCCAGCCGCTGCTTCATACCCTGGCTGAACGTTTTCACCTTACTGTGTGCCCTGTCGGCCAGGTTTACCAGCTCCAGTTGTGCCATCAGTTGCTTCCTGTCAACATTAGCGCCGCTTATTTTGGCAAATAAGGCCAGGTTATGGTAAGCCGACAGGTATTTGTACAGGTCGGGGCGTTCAATTACAGCCCCAATTTCCCTTAAAATTTCACTGCGTTGGCTTTGCAGGTTTTTCCCAAAAATGCGGATATCACCCGAATCAGGCCTTACCAGGGTAAGCAACATGCGGATGGTAGTAGATTTTCCTGCACCATTCTGGCCCAAAAAACCGTACACATCCCCTTCATTTACAGTAAAAGAGAGGTCATTTACTGCTGAGATATCAGAAAATTTTTTACTTAAATTATTGACAGATACTACCTGGTTCATTTGCATTGCAAAGGTATAACAAGCTGCTTTGATTAATGTTTATAAAAAGATAAATAATGCCACTCATATACACCGGATATACTATATGATCGTTTTAAAAAAAGGTGGATTGACCAGTTAGTCAACAGGTTAAAAAATCACTGGTTTTTACAATAAAGAGAGGGCTTTTACGTTTACTATTGTTAAAAATCTAATATAAATGAACAAAATCTACCTGGTTTTACCAGTATTCTTACTCACCATGCTGCATAGTCAGGCTCAATTGACTGTGAGCGCTTTCGCAAATACCCCAACTATTTGTGTCGGCAATTCCACTCAAATTACCGCATCTGCAACGCCGGTTGGTTACACAATCAGTACCATTCCACTGGATATGTCATTCAATCCCGGTTTGAACCTGCTGGCAGATGCCGGTGTAGCAGTAACGCCTACTTCCTCAGGCAGCACATTAGACGATTGCCGCTGGGATAATATTGCCCTGCCTTTCAATTTCAGGTTTTTTGGCAACCTGTACAGCAGTATTCATATCTGCTCCAATGGCTGGATTGGCATGGGAGGAGTAGGCGCTACCAATACCGGAAATGGCTTTGTGCTGCCTAATGCCATATCGCCCAATAATGCCATACACGGTGTAAATGCCGATCTTGACCTGAGGGGTGCAAGTGGTGGTACTTTGGAATATTATGATGAAGGCAGTTTCCCCAACAGGGTTTTTGTAGTCAGCTATACCAATGTACTCTTCCGCACTGGTGGTGGCACTACTAGTTTCCAGATAAAACTGAAGGAAAACGGCAATATTGTAGAAATACATACCAGTGCTGTTAGCAATACCACACTGGCAAAGGCCCAGGGTGTGGAGAATGCAGCGGGTACAGTAGCCAACACAGTTACCGGCCGCAACAATACCACCAACTGGACAGCAACCGGTTTTACCAACGGCTACCGCTTTACTCCTGATGTAATCAATTTTTCATGGTCGCCGGCCACCGGTTTAAATACCACCACCGGCGCTACTGTGATAGCCAGCCCCGCCAACAGCACCACCTATACCATTACGGCTACCAATGCCACCAGCGGTGCCAGCGGCAATATCACTACAACCATTACCATAGATCCGGCTTCATTCATACTGGCTGGCACACCTGCAGCAGGTGGGTCTGTTGTGTGCCAGAACAAATCTGTATCGGGCAATACAGATTTCAGGGATGGCAATTGTAACTTTATCGCCAATATAGTACCTTCCGGGGCAAGCCCGGTAAGCAATGTGGTGAACGCATGTGTACGGGTAGATACGGGGGCTACTAAAAAAGGCACTATTGACCTGTACCTTGCAAGAAACTATGATATTGAACCTCAGGTAAACCCGGCCACGGCTACCGCTACAGTTACATTGTTCTTTCTGCAATCAGAGTTTAATAAATTTAACCTGCGTGCTGCCGACAGTGGCCACAGGCTGCTGCCCACGGGCCCGGCAGATGCAACAGGCATATCCAACCTGGTGCTGCGCCAGTTTCATGGCACTGGCACAAGGCCCGGCAGTTATACCACGGGTACATTCGACGATTTTACTACTGCCACAGCGGGTGTAACTGTTAGCTGGAATGCTGCCCGAAACTGGTGGGAAGTAACCATACCGGTTACAGGTTTCTCCGGCTTTTACATCACCAGCAAAAAAACGGTGCCAGTGCCCATCACGCTTGAATACTTCAGGGGCAACCGCCAGGGCAATGTACACAATACTGAGTGGAAAGTGACCTGCACATCCACACAGGTAACATTTGAAATAGAGCGCAGCAGCGATGCCAGCCGCTTTACCCCCATCACTTCACTCACTGCCACACAGGCCCGCTGCCTGGAAGCATTCACTTATACTGATGAGAGCCCGCTGAGCGGCATCAATTACTACCGCCTTAAAATAATTGATATGGATGGCAAGATCAGCTACAGCAATACAATATCAATGCTGAACAAAGTAAGCAAATTCGATATTCTTTCTGTAGTGCCAACCCTGGTACAAACCAATGCTTATGTTAACATTACAGCAACTGCCAATTCCCGTATGGATATTGTGGTAACGGATGCAAGCGGAAGGCAGGTACAAACCCAAACAGTAATACTGGTGCCGGGCACTAACCAGGTTACCATGAATGTGGGCAAACTGCAACCCGGCATGTACCAAGTGAGCGGTTATACCAGCGATGGCATTTCAAAAACAGTAAGATTTGTAAAGCAATAAACCATAACCTGTCCTGGATAAACGTTAAGAACCACTCTGAAAAGGGTGGTTTTTTTATGTATTTAAATGTGGAAAACAGTTTACAGTGGACGGATGACAGGAAACCAAAGCGGGTTCGGCGGTTTTTTGCGCCCTTTGCGTTTCTCTGTGTGCTTTGCGATACAACTTTTCTATATTTTCTGTGCTGCCGTACCAATCAAAAGCTGCGCAGCAGCGCCGGTATAAATTATTCTTTAATGGAATTTAAAATATTTCTCCCCCTCATCCGTCTTCCCTGTATAACAATTATTTTTTAATTAAAACAAACAAGATGTACTACAATCAGACATCCGCCGCAAAAGGCGAACACGGAGGCAGGAACCGGCACCTGCTTTACCGCTCCATGCAAAGAGCCGCAGTAAATGTGTACAAAACAGACAACAGTTTTGAAATGCTGCTGTTTGCGCCCGGCCGCATTAAGGAACATTTTCACCTTGATGTAAAGGGCAGCCATTTAACCATTTCCTACACACCGCCTGAAGGGTTCCCACGCCCCAAGTGGGTATTGAGGGAATACAGCCGTGGTGGTTTTGTAAGAAGTTTTGAACTGGACGAATCGGTAGACACAGCTGCCATCACTGCAAAGTATGTGGATGGGGTGCTGGAAGTGAGCATGCCATTTAAAGAAGGCCGGCAGCCACAGGAACGTGAGATTAAAGTGAACTGAGGAAAGTGATGAAAAGAAAAAGCGGCAACCCAAAAAGTTGCCGCTTTTGAAATTATTTAAGCAGCATGGTGCTGCCTGTTGTTTTTTGCTTTGCATTGGCTATCAGTAACCCGGCCAGCCCAACTATAAAAAATACTGCCAGCGCCAGCACCGAGCTGCGCTGAGACCCTGTAAGCTCGGTTATAAAGCCGAAGCTGAACATGCCAATAACAATGGCAATTTTTTCGGTAACATCATAAAAGCTGAAAAAAGAAGTAGTGTCTTTTGTTTCGGGCATCAGTTTGCTGTATGTGCTGCGGCTAAGGCTTTGTATGCCACCCATTACAAAACCTACCACTACTGCCAGCCCGTAAAACTGGTATACGCCGCCAGCAGGGATAAAATAAGCAACGATGCAAATGCCCACCCACACCAGCACACATACCATCAGCGCCTTAAAATTGCCAATTACTGCAGATAATTTTGATATAGCAAAAGCCCCTCCAATGGCAATTACCTGTATGATGAGTATGGCCACAATAAGGTTGGTAGTGGGTATCTGCAATTCACTTTTTCCATACAAAGTAGCAGCCAGCATCACCGTTTGCACACCCATATTGTAAAAGAAAAAGGCAAACAGGTAACGCTTAAGTACCGGCAGCTGCATCAGCTGCTTCCATACCTTGCTAAGCTCTTTGTACCCGTTGGTAAGAATATTTTTTTGGTTGCCAACGCCTGCAGGTACGGATGCGGGCAAGCGGTTGAGCGAAAACTGGCCAAAGCCAAACCACCATAAACCCACCAGTAAAAAACACAACCGGTATTGAATGTTGGAATCGCTGTTGCCACCAAGCAATTCTGGTTTAAATACGAATACAAAGCAAATTACCTGTAATAAAACACTACCAGCATAGCCCATGGCAAAACCTTTTGCACTTATCCTGTCCCTGTCCTGGGGGGCTGCTATTTCAGGCAAAAAAGAATTATAAAAAACAAGGCTGCTCCAGAAACCGATACAGGCCAGTACCATGCACACAATACCCAGCGTCAGGTATCCTTTTTCAAAAAAGAAAAGTGTACTGCAGGATGTGCTGCCCAATATCAGAAAGAAGTTCATGAACTTCTTTTTATTACCCTTATAATCTGCAATGGAAGACAGTAATGGTGACATGAGCGCCACAACCAAAAAAGCAAAAGCCAGTGCATAATTGTAAAGGGATGTGTTTACAAATTCACGGCCCAGAAAGCTTACATAAGCTGTTTCGCCTTCAGTCCTGTCTTTACTAACAGCCTCATAATAAGCCGGGAAAATAGTAGATGTAATCACTAAACTGTACACTGAGTTAGCCCAGTCGTACATGGTCCATCCGTTAATTACTTTTTTAGAAGCAGTTTGCATGGAAAAAGAGTTGTTGGAACAGTAAGATAGGGAGAAATTGTGATAATTGAATGATGTGCTGATTTGCTGATTACCCCCTGTCAAAAAGATATATCAATATAGTGATAGTGCTCCTGCCGGAAGAATCAGCACATCATCGCATTTTAAAATCAACTGATTACCCCCTGCCAGATCAATATCAGTAAAACTATACCCAGGATGATGCGGTAAACACCCCATATTTTAAAACCATACTTTTTAACAAAGCCAATAAAAAACTTAATTGCCAGCAGCGCCACTACAAATGCCACCACATTACCAACCGCCAGTTGTTGAATCTCTTCAGATGAAAATCCACCAGCATCTTTATAATATTTCAACAGCTTGTAGCCTGTTGCCGCCAGCATGGTAGGCACTGCTAAAAAGAAAGAAAATTCAGCAGCAGCACTGCGGGTAAGCTTTTGCTGCATACCTCCAATTATTGAAGCGGCACTGCGGCTCACTCCGGGTATCATGGCCACACACTGCCACAGGCCTATCATCACCGCCTTAGGGTAAGATATCTTCTCCTCCGAATCAACAACGGGATTTTTAAACGCCTTATCAATGAACAACAACACAATACCACCAACCAGTAAGGTAATGGCAACCACCAGTGAACTTTCCAGCAATGCATCAATTTTTTTAGAAAAAAGAAACCCAAAAACAAGCGCAGGAATAACTGCAGCAATCAGCTTAATGTAAAACTGCCATTTTTTAAAATTAAAGAACTTTTTGTGGTACAAAACCACCACCGCCAGTATGGCACCCAGCTGTATGGCAACGGTAAACGCTTTAATAAAATCTGTTTCGGCAATTTTCAACAGCTTTTCGGTAATAATCATGTGCCCGGTAGAAGACACGGGCAAAAATTCAGTCAATCCTTCCACTACACTGATGATGATACTTTGTACTGTAGTCATGTATAAATTATTATAAAAAAACGGTTCAAAAATCTGAAAAAATCAAACTCCTGAACCGTAAAAAAGAAATAAAATTATGTAAATAGTAACAGACTGATCTGAAAATCTTCGCACATTGTATTATTTGTCAGCCTTTGGCTTGCGCATGATGGCAAAAATTTCAATTACAAAGCCTGCAATAATCAGTAAAGGTGCAATGGTAATGCGGGTGGTGCTGTACACCTCATTGGGTTCAAACACTTTAGGATCACTGCTTTTACCGCCAGCCATCAAAAAGAAGCCCAATGCCATGGCAATAAGACCTGCCAGCATCCATATGTAGTTATCCTTTCCAAAAAGGACATTTTGCGATGCTGTTTGCTTTTTATCGTTGCTCATATTCAGTTCAATTAGGGGTGCAATATAATAATTTTTCCATTGCAATGGGCTTCCATTCCTCCGGGCTTCAGCCCGGAGAGAGGCCTAATACAAATCATCCAATTTCATTTTGAGATATTTCAGCACAGCCCTGTGGGTGCTGAACAGCGACATAATCACTCCCAGGAACAGCACACCGCAGATAATCATCCACATGCTGGCTCCGTCTCTCAATATTTTAAAATCCGGCAAATAGCTTTCTACAAGAAAAATTACCCCAAAAATCAACGCCAGGGCAACCCCGGAAGCAATCAGCCCATTGATGATGGCCCTTGTATCCAGCGGCCGAGCTATAAATCCCCTGGTGGCACCCACCATCTGCATTGTTTTTATTAAAAACCGGTTGCTGTACATGGCCAGCCGTATGGTATTGTCGATAGAAATGATCACCATAATTGCCAGCAAGGCAATAAACCCGATAATAATGGCAATGGCATACTTGATATTGGGTGAATTTACGGCTGATACAGCATCTTTGGGGTACTGCAGTTCCGACATTACGTCTGGAAAGGCACTGGTAATCAGGCTGTTGATTTTCTCCAGGCTGTCCTTATTAACATGGCTTGCTTTTACATAAAAGTCTATGCTTTCCGGCAGGGGATTGTTTTCAATAAAATTCTTCCACAGGGTGTCATTTTCCGCATTCCATTTCTGTATGGCTTTCTCCTTGGTAACATACTCGGTATTTTTTGCATAAGGCATAGCCGTAACATATTTCAGCAGGCTGTCAATCTGTTTTTTGCCCGCTGTTGGGCTTATCCAGGCATGCAATTGCAGTTTCTCCTTCACAATTTCCCCGGTTTTGCGCACATTTAAGAAAAGCCAGCCTACTATGCCAAACAGAAACAGTATCACCGACATGCCTATAATTGCATAAGTATACGAAGGCTTACCACGCTTTGAAGAAGATTTTCCAAATTGAGCCATAAAATAATACCTGTTTAATGGGTTCGGCAAAAATAACGTTTTTGAGGTAGTAAAACGTATTTTTTAGTTACCACTTTAACGTATCCCTAACATTGCCCCACAATGCTTATTTTTGCTGCAACTGCAACCGCTGCAACGCCTGTAAATACAGTACGCAGATGGTAATGTTTCCGGTTACACAGCTTTGATTGCCTTAGGTTGTCTTCGCTTCGGCAGGAGCAGGGCTGCTCTTACAGCAACTGCTCAGGAAACGCAGTTATAATAACTTGACTAAACAATTTTATGGAATATAATTTCAGGACCATTGAGCAAAAATGGCAACAGCATTGGAAAGACAACGAAACCTACAAGGTTAGCAACAGCAGTTCCAAACCAAAGTATTATGTACTGGACATGTTCCCTTACCCCAGCGGTGCAGGCCTGCATGTAGGGCATCCGCTTGGCTATATTGCCAGTGATATATATGCCCGTTTTAAAAGGCTGAAGGGCTTTAATGTGCTGCATCCCATGGGCTACGATAGTTTTGGGCTGCCCGCAGAGCAGTATGCCATCGAAACCGGGCAGCACCCTGCCACCACCACCGAAAAAAATATCGCCACCTTCCGCAGCCAGCTGGATAAGATTGGTTTTTGCTACGACTGGAGCCGTGAAGTGCGTACCAGCGATCCTAAATATTACAAGTGGACTCAATGGCTGTTCCTCCAACTGTACAACAGCTATTTTTGCAATACTCAGAAAAAAGCCAGGCCCATTGCGGACTTGATTCATAAATATGCTACAAAAGGTGCCATGCCCAAAAGCGGTGCCCCCATACCCGGCACCCATTTTACTGCTGATGAATGGAACGGTTATTCCACTGCACAGCAGGAAGAAATACTGGCCAAACGCCGCCTTGCCTTTAGTGCTTATGGCGAAGTAAACTGGTGCGAAGCATTGGGTACGGTACTGGCCAACGATGAGGTAGTGAATGGCGTAAGCGAACGTGGCGGACACCCGGTGGAGAAAAAGAAAATGCGCCAATGGTACCTGCGCATTACGGCCTATGCCGACAGGCTGCTGGAAGGCCTTGACCGGGTTGACTTCAGCGATGCGATGAAGGAAATGCAGAAAAACTGGATTGGCAGGAGTGAGGGGGCGGAGATAGATTTTGCTATTGACGGGGGTGAGGCCCCAACCCTCAAAGTGTACACCACCCGCCCTGATACCATTTTTGGTGTGGACTTTATGGTGATTGCCCCCGAGCATGAACTGGTGGCACAAATCACCACCGCTGAACAAAAGGAAGAAATAGAAAAATATTTAACCTATGTAAAAAGCCGCAGCGAAAGAGAACGGATGGCAGAGGTAAAACAAATTACCGGCTGCTTTACGGGTGCTTATGCGCTCAACCCGTTTGATGGGCGTAAAATACCTGTATGGATTGCGGAATATGTGCTGGCGGGCTATGGCACTGGCGCCATTATGGCTGTGCCTTGCGGCGACCAGCGTGACTTTGGCTTTGCACAGCATTTTCATATCCCCATTACAAATATTATAGGTGAGCATTACAACGGCCAGGAAGCCAACCCCACCAAGGAAGCCATACTGGAAAACAGCGGCTTTTTAAACGGTATGGTGATGAAGGATGCGATGGGTGTGGCCATTGACAAACTGGAAGAAATGGGCATTGGCAAGCGCAAGGTAAACTACCGCATGAGGGATGCAGGTTTCAGCCGCCAGCGCTACTGGGGTGAACCCTTCCCGATTGTATGGAAAGACGGTGTGGCTTATCCATTAGATGAAAAAGATTTGCCGCTGGAACTGCCGCATGTGGATACTTATGGCCCGGGGCCTGAAGGAGAAGGGCCGCTGGCGAATATTACAGATTGGGTGAACCTTTCAGACCTCACCCCCAACCCCTCTCCAAAGGAGAGGGGGGCTGCTGCGCAGACCCTGCCTGGTTACATGAACAGTAATACAGATGAATGGCGTGCCACAATAGCCAATGCAAAAGCGCATCGACATAAGCCCACGAAGGAAGAAGATGCTATGTGGCAAGCTGTGCGGAACAGGCAAATAAAAAATTGCAAATTCAGGCGGCAACACCCTATTGCTGGTTTTATACCCGACTTTGTTTGCCTGGAGCAAAAATTGATTGTGGAAGTGGATGGGGGTTATCATACTACCGAAGAGCAGCAGCAGTTTGATGAAGCAAGGGAAAAATGGTTAGCGGAGAATGGGTTCAGGATGATACGGTTTACTAATGATGAAATACTGGGACAAATGCCCATAGTGTTACAAAAGCTGGGCGAAGCCCTCTCCTTTGGAGAGGGTTTGGGTGAGGTCAACGAAACCCTCAAGGGAGAAGAACGCCAAGGCGAGTGGGTACCCCGCCGTGAAACCAGCACCATGCCCGGCTATGCTGGCAGCAGCTGGTATTTTTTGCGCTATATGGACCCGCAGAACGAGCAAACATTTTGCGACCGCACCGTAAGCGATTACTGGAGCCAGGTGGACCTGTACGTTGGCGGTACCGAGCATGCCGTGGGGCATTTGCTGTACAGCCGTATGTGGACGAAAGTGCTATACGACCTTGGCCTGATTGGTTTTGATGAACCGTTTAAAAAATTGATGAACCAGGGGATGATACAGGGGAGCAGCAGGTATGTTTATTTATTAAACTTTAATAAAAATGAGGATTTAAGCAAAGAACTACAAACGCCGATTTTTATTTCAGAAGGTATATACGAAAAAAATAAAAACCACAAGTACGTTAAAGGAACAGAACTTCACGATTTGATTAAAGAGATTAGCATTGAACTTTATGATGAGATTAGCACCTGGGGAGATTATGGGTTTGAGAATTCTTTTACAATTAACCGGATTCGTGTTGATGTCAATTTTGTTGATGGCTTCGAACTGGATATTGAGGCATTTAAAAAATGGAGAGTCGAATATGCCGATGCTAAATTTTTATTTGAAGATGGCAAATACATCTGCGGTTCAGAAGTTGAAAAAATGTCCAAATCCAAATACAACACGGTTAACCCCGATGTGCTGGTAGATAAATACGGCGCCGATACCTTCCGCATGTACGAAATGTTCCTCGGCCCGGTGGAAATGAGCAAACCCTGGGATACCAAGGGCATTGAGGGTGTACACCGCTTTTTGCGCAAACTCTGGAGGCTGTTTTTTGATGACATAAAGGGCAAAGTATGGAACGATGAAAAAGCCACCGATGCCGAACTAAAAGTACTGCACCGCACCATTAAAAAAATTGAAGGCGATACGGAAAGTTTTGCCTTTAACACGGCTGTAAGCGCCTTTATGATGTGTGTAAACGATTTAACAGATTTAAAATGTAATAAGAAAGAAATACTGTCGCCACTGCTGGTACTGCTTACCCCCTATGCCCCGCATATTGCAGAAGAACTGTGGAATGCGCTGGAAAACAGCGGCTCAGTATTAAATGCAGCTTATCCTGTATTTGACGGCAAATATTTGGTAGAAGCAGAGAAGGAGTACCCCATTTCCATCAATGGTAAAATGCGCACCACCATCAATATTGCCACCGATGCTGAAGAAACCGAAGTGAAAGAAATTGTATTGGCCAACGAAGTGGTGCAAAAATGGCTGGAAGGCAATGCCCCTAAAAAAATCATTTTTGTTAAAAATAAAATGGTGAATGTGGTGGTTTGATAAGTACAATCAGGGCTTCCGTTCGCCGCTGGTCAAAGACCAGGCAGCGGCGAGTTGCAGGCCCCGATCTTTGAATGCCCCCGGTCTGGTCTTCGACCAACGGGGTGTAGCTTATCGCTGGTAAGTTATGATGCCAACGGCGCAGAGGCGACCAGTATTAATATTAAAAAATGCGAATATATGTGGGCAATTGGGGAACTCATTACTCTCATAATATACTTCTTCCTGGGGCTTAGTACTGTAGTTTTTCTGCTGCTGGCAGTGACGTTAAAAAAAAGGCAGACAAGGCTCCTGGCATTAGGTCCCGGCTTGTTTTTTGGCTTCCTGCTTCTTTGCTTTAAATTTTACCAGGATAGGAATTATAAAAAAAGTCAATTGAACCAGGTCGGCATATATTATCTGACTGATTACCCTGATTGTGATTCCTGCTATATCGAATTGAATGAAAATATGACTTATAAAATTGTAAACAAATCACAAGCAATTGAAAATGGGGACTGGCATTATGAAAGTGGCGGAGATTTTTGGATTACCTATCTGAACGGCACTAAAGACCAGTTAGGAAACGGAAAATATTCCTACCATGATTATCAATTAAAATATACCAGGTAAAGAAACGGGCAGTGTCTCTACCGCCCGTTTACATAAATATCATTGGTCAATTAATGCGCATGATTGTGCTGCATCTTTGTCAATTCTTCTGCGCTAACAATTATTGTCGACTGGTATTTATCTGGAGAAATGGAAAATTTAAAAACGGGCAGATGTCTTTAAAATCAACACCATAGTCCGCTTCTTCTGCGCTGACAATAAAAAAATTATGCCGGTTGATAAGTATTGTCTTAAGAGCAGTAGTATAGCGATAGACTAAGTTGGAAGCATATTCATTTACAGGGGAATCGAGCCATCCGCCAACCATAGTTATTTTTTGAGCTGAAGTAAAATATTTCGCCGCCGAGTCTGCAATGATTCCTGGCAGGTTGGCATCTGCAATATGAAGCGGATTTACAGCAAATAATAAAGTTGTTATATTGCCCTGCTCGTCTCCGCTGGGAAACACAAAAATTTTTTTTTGAGTATTAAACAAGCGTTTACTGAAACTTCTTTTTTCACTATCTGTAAAAGAAAACAGGGATCTGAATATATGATGAAAAGCAGATAAGCTGTCTTGAGAGGTCTTTTTTTTGCTCAATAAAATATTTGCTGCCTTTTCAGCCATTTGAGCAATTATCCGATAAGCAGTTAGCGAAAATGCATATTCGTGGTCGTTGAAATTATCGCTATGGCTGTAATACTTATAAGCTGAATCATATTGTTTTTGAAAAAAATAATAATCTCCTGCCATTATGCAGTTTTCAAAATAGCGTTTTTGTTTGTTTGCACACCCTTTGTCTCCCCAATAAGTACATAGATTTTTTTGAAGCGCTTTTTTGCAGGCAGCTATATCAATTTTTTGAGAAAATGCGGTGAAATGATATAACAGTATTGTGCTGGTGGCAAGAAACAAATATTTCATATAAAATGTATAATTGACAGCTTTTTAATGCAGCATTCCGCAGACCCGGTTCAATAAAAAACCCTGATTTTAAACAAATCAGGGTTTTTAAACTCATCCTTATGCTTAATGCGCATGATTGTGCTGCATCTTTGTCAATTCTTCTGCACTCACTTCTTTCTCAACAGGAGTAGCCTTGCTTTCGAGCCAGCCAAATAACTTTTCAGTAACCAGGCGCCTGTAGCTCCCGTCCACCTGCTTTTCATCCTTCATCATGCGGTCAACATAACTGTCCAGCCAGCTGTTATCATCACCCATCGGCATCTGGCCAAAATAGCGCATGATATCGGCACGCATATAGTCCCTGAGTTCTTCCGGTGTAACCTCCAGGTTGTTCTCCTGTACCAGTTTATCGCTGATCAGTGTCCACTTTAAAGAGTTGATAAAGCCGGGGAACTCCGTTTCCACCTGTTCAGGCGTTTTGGGTTGTTCACCGCCATTCTGCAGCCAGCGCTTTAAAAAATCAGCCGGAAATTCCATTTTGGTTTCCTCCAGCAGGTAATGGTACAACTGGTCGTGCAGCTGGTTGCGGCTCTGGCCATTCCAGTGCTGCTGTATTTCATCAGCCAGCTGCTGGCGGAATTCGGCTTCAGTTGCAATCGCTTTTCCGGGATATACTTCGCCAAAAAACTCTTCGTTCAGTTCCCGCTTTTCTACCAGTCCGATTTTAACCAGTTCCAGCTTAAAATATTTTTTAGCTGCTTCCGCATCATCTTTGGCAAAACCAAGATCCTGCAAAATGGTAGCCAGCATATCACCATCAAAGCTGCCTTCCAGCTGGAATACGATGCTGTCGTCTTTCTTTTTACCCTCTAATTGCTGTTGCAGGGCTGGTGAAAAATATTTCAGCAGCAGGGAATTTTCTTTGCTGATTCCGCCTTCAACCGCATTGCCGTCTGCATCACATTCGGTAAACAGTACGTTCAGTACATTTTCGGGGTTGTCAATTATTTCGGGTTCAGTCATTTTACCACCCTTTATCAGCATGCGGTTGATTTCTTCCTGCACCATATCATCAGTTACCGCCACTTTGTGAAAAGTAAGGCTGGCAGCACCCGGGTCGGCCAGTGTGTATTGCGGTTTTAAACCAATTTCAAAACTAAACTCAATATCAGCCGCATTATTCATGTCCAGCTTAGCCACATCATTACTATCCATCGGCAATGGCTGCGCAAAAATTTCAGGTTTTTCGGTGTTCAGGTAGGTCATCAGTTCTTTTTCAATGGTGCGCAGCACTTCATCACTGAAAATAGCGGGACCATACATTTTTTTAATCATTCCTGCAGGTACCATGCCTTTGCGGAAACCGGGAATATTGGCGTTCTTACTTTGATTTTTCAATGTTTTTTCAAAAGCAGGATAATATTCTTCCTTACTTATTTTCACGGTCAGTTTATCGTTTAATAAACCGATGTTCTCTCTTGTAACTGTTGCCATTATATTAAAATTAACGTATTGATAAATTTAAAAAAGTTGACAAGCAGGGAATTGAAGGGTAAACAGTAAAGCTGCAAACCTTTCAAACCCACCACTTATCAACCTTCAGAAAAAGTGCGGATGATAGGGGTCGAACCTACACGCCTCACGGCGCCAGATCCTAAGTCTGGTGCGTCTGCCAATTTCGCCACATCCGCATATCCTCAATTATAAAAACCTGAAATTGGGATGCAAAAGTAGGGGATTTTGTATAAACAGCCGCAAATAAACAGAGTTTTATGCTTTTCCGTAATGCATGTCCCATTTTTGAAATAATCCGGACAAAACCCTTTCTCCCGGTATTTTAGCAGCACAACTTAACAGATTTGGTCAGCGCTTATTCTTTTTTATAAAGTTTCCATGTTCAGGTTTTTCTTACAATTGCTTTTACCGTAAATTAGCGTTGTATGGAGATAACAGCAGAGATACCGAAATACAGCCTGAATGCAGAAGAAGAGAAAAAGGAAATTTTGCGGCATTACCGCAACCTGCTCCGCATGCTTAAAACCAAGCTGAAGCCGGGTGATAAGGAATTGCTGCGCACCGCTTTTGAAATGGCAGCCACGGCACACCAAACCATGCGCCGCAAAAGCGGGGAACCGTACATTTTGCACCCATTGGCAGTTGCCGCCATTTGCGTGGAAGAAATTGGCCTGGGCGTACGCAGTACCATCTGTGCACTGCTGCACGACACTGTAGAGGATACCGATATTACCCTGGAAGACATAAAAAGGGAGTTTGGCGAAGAAATCACCAAAATTGTAGACGGCCTTACCAAGATATCCACGGTAATGGATGCCAATACCTCCCAACAGGCAGAAAATTTTAAAAAGATACTGCTCACCCTTACCGACGACCCCAGGGTGATACTGATAAAACTGGCTGACAGGCTGCACAACATGCGTACCATGGACAGCATGAAAAGGGAAAAGCAGCTCAAGATAAGCAGTGAGACCGTGTACGTATATGCCCCCCTGGCTCACCGCATGGGGCTGTATGCCATTAAAACAGAGATGGAAGACCTGTCAATGAAATACCTGGAACCGGACACCTACCGGTATATCGCCCAGAAACTGCAGGATACAAAAAGGGAACGCACCCGCTATATCAATGATTTTATACGCCCTATCAAGGAAAAATTGGAAAAGGCAGATTTTAACTTTGAAATATACGGGCGCCCAAAATCCATACACTCCATCTGGAGCAAGATGAAAAACAAGGGCGTGGCTTTTGAAGAAGTATATGACCTGTTTGCTATCCGCATCATTGTAGATGCGCCTTTAGAGAAAGAAAAAGAAGATTGCTGGAAAGTGTACAGCATGATTACTGACGAATACAAACCCAGCACCGAGCGGCTGCGTGACTGGCTGAGCAACCCCAAAAGCAATGGCTACGAAGCCCTGCATACAACGGTAATGGGCCCCGCAGGCAGGTGGGTGGAAGTACAGGTACGCACCAAGCGCATGAACGAAATTGCCGAAAAAGGACTTGCTGCCCATTGGAAATACAAAGAGGGTGCCAGCGACGAAAGCCGCTTTGACCAGTGGTTTCACCAGATAAGGGAAGCCCTCAGCAACCAGGACAGTAATTCTCTTGAATTTTTACAGGATTTTAAAACCTCTTTTTTAGCGGAGGAAATTTATGTGTACACACCAAAGGGCGATGTAAAAATGCTGCCCATTGGTGCCTGTGCGCTTGACTTTGCTTTTAGTGTGCACACAGCGGTTGGCAGCAGGTGCATTGGCGCTAAGGTAAACCATAAGCTGGTACCCATCAGCTATAAACTGCGCAGCGGCGACCAGATTGAAATTATTACCAGCGCCAAACAAAAGCCCTCAGAAGACTGGCTGAACTTTGTAACCACATCCAAAGCCAGGGCCAAGATAAAGGATGTATTAAAGGAAGAGAAACGCACTGTGGCGGAAGATGGCAAATACATTTTGCAGCGTAAGCTGGACAGCATAGGCGCTGCCATGAACCCGGCCAACCTGGAAGAGCTTGCTGTTTTTTACAAAACGGGCAGTACGCTGGACCTGCTGTACGATATTGCGCAGAAAAAACTGGACCTGAAAGAACTGAAGGAATTTACGGTACATGGGGATAAACTGCTGCCGCCCAAGCCTGTTAAAACAACAGAACCAAAGCCGGAATATGACCCGTCAAAAGGCCCTGGAAAAAAAGATGCAGAACTGATCATTTTTGGGGAGAGCAGCGATAAAATCATGTATACCCTTGCCAACTGCTGCAAGCCCATACCGGGCGATGATGTGTTTGGCTTCATCACCAGTGGCGAAGGGTTAAAAATACACCGCACCAACTGCCCCAATGCAGCAAGGCTGATGGCCAATTACGGACACAGGGTGGTAAAAACAAAATGGTCGAAAAATAAGGAAGTAGCTTTTCTTACCGGCATTAAAATCATTGGGCTGGATGATGTGGGTGTTATCAATAAGATCACCAATATCATCAGCGGGGAGCTGAAGGTGAATATCAATGCCCTGAGTATTGAAAGCAGGGACGGCCTGTTTGAAGGAAACATAAAAGTATTTGTGCATGATAAGGAAGAACTGGACATACTGGTGGAGCGGCTTAAATCACTCAATGGTATTGAAAGTGTGGACAGATACGATACTGAGTAACTATATGGCTGTTTTTTTAACGTAACATTTACCCTGCATACAACCATTTGACGCAAAAAAGCATCATATTTGCGCATAATTTATCAATCAATTCATACTAAAAACTAGAAACATGCAGGAACTTATTAACCGCTTAATCGAAAAAGCTGGTATCAGTGCAGACCAGGCATCAAAAGCAATTGTTACCATCAAGGATTTTGCCAAGGAAAAATTTCCGATGATGGCAGGAGCCGTGGATAATTTATTTGCCTCAGAAGGTGGCGAAACAGTGGCTGCAGCTGCTGCACCGGCTGCAGAAGAACCAAAGAAAGAAGAAAGCAGCGTACTGGATAAAATCAGCGATGTAATACCCGGTGAGGCTGGTGAAAAAGTGGAAAATTTTGTAAAGGGCGCTGCTGATAAGGCAGAAGACCTGTTTGATGCAGCCAAAGAAAAACTGAGTGGTTTATTTGGCGGCGGCGACGATAAAAAATAATTGTACCCCCCTACTAAAAAGCCCCTGTGTTTCAACCGCACAGGGGCTTTTATTTTGCCGCAGACGCTGTTTCAACACCTGAGCCTGCAATGCATTTTTCCCCGGTCGTCAATTATCCCTGCAAAATTCCGGCTGCGATTCTGTATCTTTCCCATCCAAAACTAAATATTGTTATATGAAGGTGTTATTCTGCCTGCTTTTCATGGCTTTTTATACTGTATTGCCTGCGCAAAAAAAACAAAACCCGGAAGCTGTAAATGCAGACAGCATCCTTTTCAGTAAAACAAAATACCGGCTTATCGGCCCCTTTCGTGGTGGCAGGAGCGCTGCGGTTTGCGGCGATTACAGGCAAAAAAATACTTTTTACTTTGGTGCAACCGGCGGTGGTGTATGGAAGACGATTGATGGCGGCAGCAACTGGAAAAACATCAGCGATAAATATTTTGGCAGCAGCATAGGTGCCGTTACCATAGCCCCGTCCGACCCAACAATCATCTACGTTGGCCAGGGCGAAAATACCATCAGGGGCAATGTGAGTGAAGGCTTTGGCATATGGCGTACCGATGATGGAGGCCGCAGCTGGCGCAATCTTGGGCTGAAAGATACCCGCCACATCATACGGATCATCGTACATCCAAAAAATCCGGATATCGTGTGGGTGGCAGCCCTTGGTCATCTTTTTGGCAATAATGAAGAAAGAGGGATTTATAAAACCACTGATGGAGGCAAAACATGGCGCAGGGTATTATTCAGCGATGCAGGCAGTGGTGCCGCAGACCTGGTAATGGAACCCGGCAATCCCCAGGTTTTTTATGCAGGCACCTGGACGGTGAAGCGCACACCCTACAGCCTGGAAAGCGGCGGCAGTGGCAGTGCGCTTTGGAAAAGTGTGGATGGCGGTGAAACATGGACAAAGCTGAATGATAAAAAAGGGTTCCCCGGTAAAACAACTATTGGCATTATTGGCGTTGCAGTTGCGCCCTCCAATCCGGAAAGGGTATATGCCATTGTGGAAAGCGAAAAAGGCGGGTTGTTGCGCAGCGATGATGCAGGTGAAACATGGACGAATGTAAGTACCGACCAGAACATACGGCAAAGGGCCTGGTACTACAGCAAGATTTTTGTTGACCCCAAAAATGCCGACATCGTGTATGCATTAAATGTTCAGTTTTGGAAAAGTACTGATGGTGGAAAAACATGGAAGAGTATCAACACACCGCATGGCGACCACCACGACCTGTGGATAGACCCCGAAGATGGCAACCGCATGATTGTGGCAGATGATGGCGGAGCCCAGGTTAGTTTTGATGGCGGTGCCAACTGGAGCACTTACCAGAACCAGCCTACGGCACAGTTTTACAGGGTGAGTACCGATAATCATTTTCCCTACCGCATACTGGGTGCGCAGCAGGACAACAGTACCGTACGCATTTTATCAAGAACAGAGGATGGTGAAATAAACCAGGATCACTGGAATCCAACTGCCGGCGCTGAAAGTGGATTTGTGGCAGCCGATCCGCTGAACCCGGATGTGGTATATGGCGGTAATTACAGCGGCTATATGTCAAGGTACGATCATAAAACAGGGGAAAACCGTGCAGTAAGCGTATGGCCCGATGATCCGCTGGGCAGCGGTGCCGATGTAATGAAATACCGCTTTCAGTGGAACTTCCCTATTTTCTTTTCGCCGCACAATCCCAAAAAATTATATGCAGCGGGCAATGTACTGTTTGCTACAGAAAACGAAGGCGCTTCCTGGACGGCGCTTGGCGGCGACCTTACCACCAACGACAAAAGCAGGCAGAAAGCCAGCGGCGGCCCCATCACCAAAGATAATACCGGTGTGGAAGTGTACTGTACTATTTTTACTGCCTGTGAATCTCCATTAGAAAAAGATTTGCTATGGACGGGTAGTGATGACGGTTTGATACATGTAAGCAGGGATGGTGGTAAAAGCTGGGAAAACGTTACACCCAAAGAAGCCGGTCAGTGGATGATGTGGAACAGCGTGGAGGCAGATCCCTTCAAAAAAGGAACAGCCTATTTTGCCGGTACCAAATATAAAAGCGACGACTATGCGCCGTACATTTTTAAAACAGAGGATTATGGCAAAACCTGGACCCGCATTACCAACGGAATACCCGCCACCCATTTTACAAGATGCATGCGGGCCGATAAAAAACAACCCGGCTTATTGTATGCAGGTACAGAGTTTGGCATGTATATAAGTTACAACGATGGTGCCAGCTGGAAGCCCTTTCAATTGAACCTGCCCATTGTACCCATTACTGATATGACGATAAAGGAAAATGATTTGATAGTGGCCACTCAGGGCCGTGCCTTTTGGGTGCTGGATGATTTAACGCTGGTGCAGGAAGCAGCAAGGGGAAACAGTGTTAACGCTGCCAGGAGCCTGCAGGTATTTCCGGTAAATGCAGCCTGGCGCATGAATGGCAGGAGAAATGAACAGCCCCGCAATGCCGGGTTTAATCCGCCCAATGGTGTAGTGGTAAATTATCACCTGGCTGATTTTAAAGATACTGATACCCTCACTATTACAGTGATGGACAGAAACAGAAAATTCATCAAAAAATTCAGCACAGCAGGGGGTGGTGATGATGTGGGCAAGCTGGATGCCACCAAAGGGATGAACAGCTTTGTATGGGATATGCTGTATCCCCCGGCAGAAAAAATTGAAGGCATGATTTTGTGGAAAGGCAATGTGCCGGGCCCCAAAGCACCTCCCGGAACCTACTACATGAAATTCAGAATGGGTAAAGACAGCAGTGAAGCCAGTTGCGAAATAAAGGCCAACCCTGTGTACAAAGCCACACAGCAGGATTATGATGACCAGTTTGCCTTCTTAATAACAGTAAGGGATAAGTTTAATGAAATACAGAAAGCGATAAAAAACATCAGGGATGTACGCAAACAACTCAACGACTTTACGGGCCGCCTGGGCAAGGATTGTCCGCCGGAAATAAAAAAACAGGCAGACAGTATCAACAAGCAAATGACAGCAGTAGAAGAAACCCTGTATCAAACAAAGGCAAAGAGCAGCCAGGATGTGCTCAACTTCCCCATCAGGCTCAATGATAAAATTTCGGGACTGTATGATTATGCTGAAAGCGGTGCCACAGCTCCTTCAAAACAGGTAAGGGAAACATATACAGAGCTTTCTGCGCAGGCTGATGTACAACTGAATAAGCTAAAAAGTATCTTCAGCAACGACTTGGCAAAGTTTAACCAGTTGGTAAGGGAGCAGGCTGTGCCGCTGATTGGGGTGAAGAAAGAGTAAGCAGGGTGAACAGTATACAGTTGGCAGATGACGGGCTTCTGCTCCCTGGTCGGTGTCCGCACCGAAAGGAATGCTGTATTTCTGTTCCCTGGTCGGTGTCCCCACCGAACGGAATGCTGTATTTTACTGACAGCTACCAGCCAGTATTGCAAAAAGTAAAAAAAGGATATACTAATTTTCCAGCCGGAGTCCATGATAAAAGAAAAATTATAATCACTCAACCACCGTTACTACCCCGGGCATTTGTTTCATGCCCCGCAATGGCTGGTGCTGGGGGTTAATAATATCTGCAACCTGCATTGCAAAATGTGTGATGTGGGTACTGGTACTACCGGCACCAATTTTTCAGATAACCTGGTGGGTACAAGGCCCCTGCACATGCCGCTGCCACTGATACAAAATATCATTGACCAGGCATACCGGTATTATCCCAAAACAAAACTGGGCTATGGATTTACCGAACCGCTGGCCTATACCCATTTGCTGGAGTCGCTGGATTACGCCAATCACAAGAAACTATACACTTCCATTACCACCAACGCACTCAACCTGAAAACTTATGCAGCCGGCTTGTGCAATGCGGGGCTGGATGACATTTACATTTCCCTTGACGGGCTGGAGGAAACGCACAATACAATACGTGGGCACAAAAGCTCCTTTCAGCGGGCCATAGAAGGTATTGAGCTGCTGCTGCAACACACTAACCGGCCGGGCATCTCAATATTTTGTGTCATCACCGAATGGAATATTACAGAGTTAAAATCGTTTGCAGACTACTTCAGTAAACTTCCGTTGAAGCAACTGGGCTTTATGCACATGAATTTTACACAAGCTGATGTTGCCGAGAAGCACAACCAGTTCTATGGTGCCAGCTATCCGGCTACTGCATCCAATATTGACCAGGTAAATACAGACAACATTAACCTGCAATTGCTGCTGGAGCAAATCGAAAGCATAAAAAAGGCAGCGTACAATTTTCCTGTTACTTTTTCACCCAACCTGCATAGCATGCCTCAATTGGAAACTTTTTACTATCACCCGGATGTCCTTATTGGCAAAAGATGCCATGATGCTTTTAGCAATATCATGATAAAATCAGATGGCAGTGTGATACCGGCACATGGCAGGTGCTACAATCTTACTACCGGCAATCTTTACGAATCGACCCTGAAAGAAATATGGAACTCAGCTATAGCGGCAAGGTTCAGAAAAGATTTGATTAAAGCAGGCGGGTTACTGCCTGCGTGTGCAAGGTGCTGCAGTGCGTTTTAGGCAAATTTGCTTTACAAAATCTTATGCATATACAACTCTCCGAACTCCCGGCTTTGTAACAACTGTAAACACTCCTTCATACAAAACAAGTGATTACATATATAAAATAACCACCAGCATCATTTACAGCACTGATGTGTATCATTATTTTCATTACTGCAGCAATGTAATTTGCTGCCAGCAACAAGGCTTAAAACTACATGGTTGAATTTATAGATTACTACAATATTTTAGGGATATCCAAAACAGCGGATGAAAACGATATCAAAAGCGCTTACCGAAAACTGGCCAGGAAGTACCATCCCGACCTGAACCCCAATAATAAAGAATCAGAAAAAAAATTCAAGGAGGTAAATGAGGCCAATGAAGTATTAAGTGATCCTGAAAAAAGAAAAAAGTACGACAAGTATGGCAAGGACTGGAAACATGCAGAACAGTTTGAAAAAGCTGAACGGCAGCAGCAATACCAGACGGGAAACTACGGCAACCAGCAGGACACAGGTGATTTCTCCGGCGACTTTTCTGACTTTTTTGAATCAATGTTTGGCAATGGTGGGGGACGGAGCAGCCAGGCAAAATTCAGGGGCCGTGATGTGAATGCATCATTGCACCTCAGCTTAAAAGATGCTTTTACAACCCAGCAGCAAACACTCACCGTAAACGGCAAAAATATCCGCCTGACATTTCCGGCAGGTATTGAAAACGGGCAGGTAATAAAAGTAGCAGGCCATGGCTCACCCGGCATCAATGGCGGCCCCGCCGGGGATTTGTACATAAGTTTTGTAATTGATAACGATACAAAATTTAAAAGGGAGGGCAGTAACCTGTTCACAACAGTGGAGCTGGATGTATACACCGCCCTGCTGGGAGGAGAAATAATGGCAGATACATTTGACGGAAAAGTAAAGCTGAAAATTGCACCCGGAACACAGCCCGGAACAAAAGTGAAACTGAAAGGCAAGGGGTTTCCTGTTTACAAAAAAGAGAACGAGTTTGGTGATTTATTCATCAGTTATCAAATCCAATTGCCTGTTAATCTTTCAGAAAAAGAAACAGCATTATTCCGGGAATTACAAAAATTGCACATTGATGGAAACAAATAATTTAATACTGGCGGCACAATTCTGCACTTATCACAATGTTGAAGTTTCATTCATCACAGCATTGCATAATGTCGGCCTTATTGAAATAATTGTGGTGGAAGACAATCAATATCTTTCCCTGGAGCAATTGAAGGACATTGAAAAAATGATTCAATTTCACTACGAACTGAATATCAATATCGAAGGGATAGATGCCATTGCCAATTTATTGAAACAGATCAACGGCCTGCAGCAGGAACTGGCTGTAGTAAAAAATAAATTAAGGTTGTATGATGCCGGATAAATCCAAAGCTGCTGCAATGGACCAGCCGAAAAAAAGCATATCCTTTACAAAGTGTTATGAAACCCAGCTCAACCCCATTGGTTAAACCCCTTATCAAAACAATTTCCACCCATCACGGTATGTCCTTTTTACAAACTGGTTGGCTTCATCAAAATTGGTCACTTTCATATTGATGGCATCCCATTCTAATTTTTTTCTGCCAATGTAATTGCCTTTCTCATTTTGCAGCGCCCAGCTTCTCAGGGCGATATTGCCCATCAGTATCGCTTCGGTAAGCGGGCCCGCATAGTCGAAGGAGGAGCTGAGCTTATTTTTCCCGTAACCTGCTATACAGGCATTTACCCATTGCACATAATGCCCTTCGGGTACACGGGCAAGGGTTTGTTTCACCTTCACCTGCTGCATGCGGCTGGTGGGCAGCAATTGTGGGTTAGCGCCATAAGTACCACACATCATCTTACCCTTAGTACCTTCAATAATCACACCGCCACTGCCATCGGGATCACCCATCACTTCGTTGGGCAATAATTCATCAGGTCTTTCGGGTCGGATGCCGCCATCCGTCCAGTGCAGTTCAATATCCTGTGCACCTTTTTTACCGGGAAACTTCAAAATCACCGTAGAAGCCACCGGGCAGCTGTCGGGGTAGTTGGAAGCCGTCCACATTTTTTCATACACGGCGGCCACACTGCACTCCACTTCTGAAGGATAGCCCAGGCCTACTGTTTTAAAAGCCGGATCAATCAGGTGGCAGCCCATATCACCCAGGGCACCGGTGCCATAACTCCAGTAGCCCCGCCAGTTAAAAGGCGTGTAGCCATCCTTGTAATCTTCCCAGGGTGCCGGGCCCAGCCACAGGTCCCAATCCAGCCCCGCGGGTACTGGCGCCACCACTTTAGGTTTGCCAAAACCCTGCGGCCATACGGGGCGGTTAGTCCATACCCGGATAGTATGTGCCCTGCCAATAGTACCTGCATTGTACCACTCCTGCATCTGCCGTACACCATCGCCGCTGGCCCCCTGGTTACCCATTTGTGTAACCACTTTGTATTTGGCTGCCGCTTCTGTCAGCATCCTGGCCTCGTACACCGAATGGGTGAGCGGCTTTTGCACATACACATGCTTGCCCATTTGCATGGCCATCATGGCAGCTACTGCATGTGTATGGTCGGGTGTGGAAACGGACACCGCATCAATATTGTTCTTTTCCTTTTGCAGCATTTCCCTGAAGTCTTTGTAATAAGTGGCTTTGGGAAAGTTGGCTCTTGATTTTACGGCCTGCCGGTCGTCCACATCACAAAGCGCCACAATATTAACCCTGGGGCTTTTGGCAAACTCCGTTAAATCGCTCTCACCCTTACCACCTACACCAATGGCGGCAATATTGAGCTTATCACTCGGGGCGATATAACCACGGCCCAGCACATGGCGGGGAATAATGAAAAAGCCTGCTGCGGTAATAGATGTGGCTTTGAGAAACTCCTTGCGGGACAATTTTTTTGACATAGCGTGCAATTTTGGGATGAGTACCGGTTGGCTACCCGGCTAATTGGTGCTAAATGTAAAAATTTATGATTTGTGTGTTGTGTTTTATGACTGCTAAGTCATGCATACATAACATTAGCTAAGAAACTAATTCTAACGAATATTTTTTAAATCGTCTATTAGAGTCTCGCTTTCAATAATATTTTTGTACTCATTATAGTCAACTCTGCATTTGGGTTTCTTAAAATAACCATTAAATGAGAGTGTTAAATTTCTATCTTCCAATTCCCTTTTATTTTTGTTAATTAAATGCGCAATCGCTTTCAGAGTTTCTTCGTATGCATTTTTTAAATTATTGCTGCTTTTATAATCACTAAGCCTGGTGCCAATATGCTTGTAAATTCCGTAAGCCATCATCTCATCAGCATATGATAAAAATTCATTTTCTTTTAAAAATTTGTTTTTTTGCTCCTGAACAAATTTGTAAATGATATACGCAGTGAGGAATTGTGTATAAACTGGAGAGTCCTGACTACCATTAAAAAGTTCTTCAAGAGGATGTTTTTCAACAGTAGAAGCGTCATAAATCTCTTGTAGTACTTTTGCAATACTGTTTTTAGCAATTTCTGGTTCTTCATAAAAAGTTGCATACCAAAATTTAATAACTGTTTCGCTATCTACTTGATTTGTATAAGTTAAACTTTTAGGAGAAAAACCCTCTCCTCTTTTAAGTATATAATCTATTTCATTATTTTGAAAGACAACCTTAGCAAAACTGTTGAAATCCTTGTTGCTGATTTTGTCCTTATTAGATATTGGAGTTTGAGTATTTGTTGCGTCAGTAATTTTTTCAATTAATGAGGGATCTTTACTTTCGTAAATTCTTAAATTTACAAAAACATCTTTTAATTTCCCCGGATCTTCCTTATATATATCATACAAAACTCTACTTGTTTGCAAGCCATTAACGATTTGGGGATTAATGACTGGTAAATTATACTTTCCATCTTGAGCTGAATTTGGAACAATCATTTGCTCACTAACAATGGTAATTCCATTGTTCAAAAATGGAAATAACAAAGCATCACCGTTACTAAGTGTGTCATGCATTTTCTTATTAGCCCTGAACCTTGTAACGCCTAAATATTGCCTTATGTTTTCCTCAAAAAGCAAATCAAAAGTACCATTTACAGAGATCTCATTTTCAATTAATTCACATATTTCGGCAGCCTTAATTCTAAAATTAGCTGCTCTAGTATTTCCAATTGAATACGAATATAGGGCCTGTGGATCCTGCAAAGAAAAATTCGAATTTTCTGGATGGAAAGTAAATTTGACTGTACTTCTATGTTGTTTTGCAAAAGTGGCAAGTTTATCATAAATCCAGTTTGAATCATAAATCCAGAAGAACTTACTGGGATTATTGTATCTTTTGTAAGCGTCTTCATTATTTTTATTTTTCGGATCAACATTATCGCCATTATATATGTAATAAAGCTTTAAATCTATAACTTTACCACTTTGGGATATGCTTTTATATTCATTTATAAACGGAATTAAGTCGTCAATATTTTTCTTCCCTATTCTATTCCCATCTACAAAAATATCTCTTACGTCGTTTCTGAATTTATCCAGTTCATTGTCTTTTAAATTTGGTTTGTTTTTACATTGAAAAACCTGCATTTCAAAATAATCACCTAAGTCATTAAACCAAATGCCATCTATCCCCCCATCTTGTGAGCCAGACCTATCCCCATCTTTAGTTTTTATTATTGCCTTATCAAAGATTTCTTGAAAAGGTCTATCTAAAGCAGCCGCTATCCCGAATATCTCAAATGCTAAATCAATATTTCTTTTAGGATCAGATGATTGTGGGTACTGAGCTGCAATCCTATCCAGAAAACCATTTATGAAGAGTTCTTTGTTATTCATTAATAAATTTTATCAGCCAAAGTTATGTATTTCAGTTTTGGCATCATAGAGAAAATATTTTAATGTAGGCTCAAATCTATCGAAAATTACAGGAATACAGGTTTATAGAAAAGGAATTGCGCAAAAGATACTAATGAATAACCTGTCTCTATTACTAAATATATGATTCAAAGTTCTACCATATCAAAAAAAGCATTGATAATCAACAACTTAATATTATACGTTTCGTGTAGATATTAGCATAGTTCTTTTCAAACAAGTGGTTACTAATTACTGAGTTAAACAGTTCTCTGCAATCAAAAAAAAGCATCAAATCATGCTTTTGGCCGTTACTTAACTGTATTCATTTTTAATGAAAATCCTATGCACTTTCACTGGTAGGGAGCATTGGCTGAACGAAAATATTTTTTTATTCCACCCGGCTTTAGCGGACTGAAAAAAAGCCGGGCATTCACCCGGCTTCTCTATACATTCATTCTCTTTACTCACACCAGCATCGTCACCGGGTTTTCTAAGAATTTTTTTACTGTTTGCAGGAAAGCAGCACCTACTGCGCCATCCACGCTGCGGTGGTCGCAACTGAGGGTTACCTTCATTACGTTGGTAAAGCCAAAGCCCTCACCTTTACGTACAACGATTTCCTTAATACGGCCCACTGCCAGTATGCAGCTATCCGGCGGGTTAATGATGGCGGTAAACTCATCAATATCCATCATACCCAGGTTGCTGATGGTGAAGGTATTGCCGCTAAATTCCTGCGGCTGCAGTTTTTTATTTTTTGCCTTGTTACCCAATTCCTTGGCTTCAGCGCTTATCTGTGATAATGTTTTTTGATCGGCAAAACGTATCACCGGTACAATCAACCCTTCGGGCATTGCCACTGCCATACCGATATGGATATGGTGGTTGTGGCGGATAAAGTCGCCCATCCAGCTGCTGTTGGCATCGGGGTGCAGGCGCAGTGCGGCGGCACAGGCTTTTATCACTAAATCGTTGAAACTTATTTTTACCGGGCTTACCTCATTCATAGCGGCACGGGCAGTCATGGCATTGTCCATGTTAATTTCCATGGTGAGGTAAAAATGCGGGGCGCTGAATTTACTTTCTCCCAGGCGGCGGGCAATCACTTTACGCATCTGCGTAAGCGGTGTATCGGTATGCCCTTCCGTACCTGCGGGAATAAATGTGGCTACGGGAGCCGCTGTTTTGGCAGCCTCGCTGCTTGCCGGAGCAGCAGGAGCGGCCGTTGCAGGTGCAGCAGCAGGCACATACCCATCAATATCTTTTTTGGTAATTCGTCCCCCGTCGCCGGAACCACTTACGGCAGCAAGATTAATTCCCTTATCAGCAGCCAGTTTTTTTGCCAATGGAGAAGCTTTGATCCTTCCGTTTTCTGCAGAAACAACTACCGCTTCAGCGGCAGGGGCCGTAGTGGTAGCGGAAGCAGCCGGCGCTGTTGCGGCAGCAGCAGGAGCAGCGGTATTGGCACCGCTTTTTTCAGCAGCCACATAAGCAGTCACATCTGTACCGGCTTTGCCCACAATGGCAATGATTTCATTGATTTTGGCAGCGCTGCCAGCTTCAACACCTACATACAATAAAGTTCCTTCTTCGTATCCCACCACTTCCATGGTAGCTTTATCTGTTTCCACTTCGGCCAGCACATCATCACTTTTTACAAAATCGCCCACTTTCTTATTCCAGCTCACAATCTTACCCTCCGTCATGGTATCACTCAAAAGCGGCATCCTTATTTCTTTGGCACCATCGGGCAGGGTTACTTTAGCGGTAACTGGTGCAGCAGCGGCGGGGGCCACCGGCTCAGCAGCTTTTACAGGTGCTTCTGCCGCAACAGGGGCAGCAGCCCCGGGGGCAGCAAAAGAGGCCAGGGCAACTTTGTAATCTTCGCCGGGAGCGCCTACAATTGCCAATAATCCCTCCACAGCTACCGACTTACCCTTTTCCACACCAATGTACAGCAATGTGCCATCGCTGTAACTCTCCAGTTCCATTGTGGCTTTATCTGTTTCCACCTCGGCCATCAATTCGCCGGGTTTCAGTTTGTCACCTACTTTTTTGTGCCATTCCACTATCACGCCTTCGGTCATCGTATCGCTCATGCGGGGCATGGTAATCACTTCTGCCATAGAAAATATTGTATAATCGTTAAATTAAGTATTAATTGCGGCCCGAAATTAAGGCAAAATGGTCAATTGAGTGCATTTCAAATTACCAGTTCTGTCAAACTGTGGCTGGTGAGGACACCTGCCACGGAAAGCGGTTAAGGTAAAATGTCCAATTGAGCAAATCACTGTTTAATAATCCAGCTCCAGCCTCAGTTTATCCCTCAGTTCTTTTACCATGGGGTATTCCTCTATTAATTTAAGATACTGCTCTTTTGTGTTGAGCGACTTCTCCTGCGGCACCTGCGGAACATCGCTTCTTTCTTCCACAATCACCTGGTAGGTTAAAGCCCTGTTGTTGAACCAGCCCTGCAGGTGCGCCGTAAGTTCTGCCCTTTCAGCATCAATAAATTTCTGGCTGATGATATTGGGGGTGAGGATTTCAATACTGGAAGCACTGGTAATTTTCAATACTGCATCCTTAAAATTGCTGGCTGCTGAGTGATTATTGGTACGTTTCAGCTGGTCGGCAAAAGCGCTCCAGGCTTCCTGCAATGCAGCAGTGGATAAATCTTTTGCAGGCGCCTCATCCTTGTTCTGCTGTACAATTTTTTGCCTTAATTTCTGCAAAGAGCCCAGGGAAGGGCGTGGAGCAGCAGGCTCAGCCTGTACGGGAATACTGGCTGCCGGTTTGACTGCTGGTTGGACTGTTTGCACTGCCCTTGTATTTACCACTGGTCTTTCCTGCTCAATAATCAGTTTGGCACCGCCTCCGGTATTGGCTGGGGCAATTCCACTGCTTTCTTCCCTTACTTCAATAATGGGCAATGCCCTGAAGGCAAGCACCTTTCCTCCCTCAGCTATTTTTTTTTTTGATATGCCGTTTTCTGCATTCACCAGTTCAATGGCCTGGGCCAGGTAACTGAGCTTGATGAGTACCAGTTCCACATGCAGTTTTTTATTACGTGCCTGCTTGTAGTTAATCTCTGCTTCATTCAGCACATTCAGGGCGGCTATCATCCATGCTGCCGGTATCTTTTGAGCTGCCTGCATGTATTTTTGCTTAAAGTCATCGGCTACTTCCAGCAGTATGGCGGCCCTTGTATCCCGGCTTACCAGCAGGTTACGGATAAACTCCGCAAAACCATTCAGCACCAGGTCGCCCTCAAAACCCTTTCGGTTTATATCATCAAACAGCAGCATGGAGCCGGGCAGATCCTCCTGCTGCATACAATCCAGCATTTTAAAATAATAATCTTCATCCAGTATGTTGAGGTGTTCCAGCGTATTGGCGTAAGTAAGTTCCCCATTGGTAAAACTCACAATCTTATCCAGTATGCTCAGCGAATCCCTCATACAGCCCTCACTCTTTTGGGCAATGATGTGCAGGGCAGCTTTATCAGCTTTAATACCCTCCTTGCCGCATATTTCCTGCAGGTGAGTTACCGTATCGTTGTTGGTGATGCGTTTAAAATCAAAAATCTGGCAGCGGCTGAGGATGGTGGGCAGTATCTTATGCTTCTCTGTAGTAGCCAGGATAAAAATGGCATATGGCGGTGGTTCTTCCAGGGTTTTTAAAAAGGCATTAAAAGCCGATGAACTGAGCATGTGCACCTCATCCACAATATACACTTTGTACCTGCCCGCCTGTGGCGCAAAGCGTACCTGCTCCACCAGGCTGCGGATATCATCCACCGAGTTGTTGCTGGCAGCATCCAGTTCATGAATGTTCATAGAAGTGCCTTCGTTGAACGACACACAGCTGTTGCACTGGTCGCAGGCCTCGCCTTCGGCATTTTTGCTTTCGCAGTTGATGGTTTTGGCTAAAATACGGGCACAGGTGGTTTTACCCACACCCCTGGGACCACAAAACAGGAAGGCATGCGCCAACTGGTTGTTCTTAATGGCATTTTTGAGCGTGGTGGTAATATGCGCCTGCCCCACCACTGTTGCAAAGTTCTGGGGCCTGTACTTACGTGCCGAAACGATGAATTTATCCATAATCGGGTACAAATCTACAATCTAATAAGCAAAGGTAAAAATTGAGGTTTATATACTTTTTAGGGATGCTTTTTACATTTCACTTTGTTGCTTTAGCCTGCGCTTCACAGCTTTTTCCTTCTTACTTTTTTTCTTGTCAAAAAAAGTAAGCAAAAAAGGACACCGCCGCCGATTACACCCCGGCGGCGGAGGGTTCCCTGATTAAGCTGTAGTACTACTGTAGTATCGGCATAAGTAATACTACATCGAAGCGGAGATGTATGCAAAGATTATGCAAACGAAAATTCGAAATCAGCCCTTACTAAGCGTAGAATTAAGGTGAAAAAGATATACCGCAAGGTAATTTGGCTGTAAATTTGAGAATGAAAAATGACGAACAAATACTCGAATCGCTGATTGCCGGCGGCCTGATTGGTGCTGCGTTGGGCGCATTGGTTACAGGTAGTAAAAAAAACTCTGAATCAGGTATCATTGCCAGGGCAGCTATACTTGCTACTTTTGAGGCTTATGAAAAAGCAAGAAAAACCAATATACCACTGCTAATTAAAAAGGGTAATGCTTTGTGTGAGATGAGGGCAGATGGTTCTTGTAAATTTATTAAATCTATTCCCAAAAGCCCTAATGTGGTGCCCAAAAAATTCGTTTTACAGGAATGAATTATCTTAAAAAGAGAGTTTTGCTGCCCTATTTTTTACTCCCTTTACTGAAGAAACTATTTATTAGCATATTTAGGATTACAAATTTACATACATGCTACACAATTAATACTATTTGTATGAATTGAGGCTATTAAAGTCAGGACAACACCCTTAATTCTGCCATTATGTCCACACGAATGACTTGGCATTTCATTTGACTTATTTTTATAAATCAATATTATGAGTTTAGTAGCGATGTATTGTAATAGTGGCGTGAGCAATGAAATTTATTGTGAAATAAGTAAAACTGGTGAAATATCAGTGCCTCCATTTGATGAATTAATTATTTCTGACTATAAAGACAATATCGAAAAGCCATACTTATCAAAGATGGTTCTCTATAAAACTGGAGGAGGTGATTTTTTAATTTTAGGAGAACACAAATTTGATAAGGACTTGAATCCTAATGTTTTTGCAAAGGGCTCTAAAGACCCTGTTTCTGTAAAAATGGAGTTGCCTACTGAAAAAAAAAGCAATACGGGAATTGATATTGAATGGAATGAAATTGATGTCCTTATTGCTCAAAAACCAAATGAAAATGCAAGAGATGAGTACCTTGTTTATGAAAATAAAATTTATGAAATATTAAAACCGCCAGTAAAGGTTAATGACCCAATATTTTTTCGTTTAAATGAATGCGGCTGTTCCTTTTCACAGTTTTATGAAAAATATAATTTGAACCCAGATTTTTTTAGTCTTACATAGTTTCACCAATGTTCTACTAAAAGTTAAATCGAAAGCTCACCCCAGCACCGGATGTCTTTTAAACTCCTTCTGCCTGTCAAACAAAAACCGGTAAGTACTCAATACCCGGCTGTGGTAGGTATCGCCCAGGTTTTCGGCTACATTGATCATTTTGGGGTTGAAATCGCCGATCCACTGCATTTCGTATTCAGTATAAAATTTTGCCGGTGTTTGTACAATACGGGCACATTCTCCCACAATATAGGAGTCTATACCCTTGCCCTGCCATTCAGGCACCACACCAAATACCAGCCCGTTGAACTTTTTTGAAGGGTTAAATTTTTGCAGGTACACAAATTTAAGTTTCTGCAGCAGACCGAACTTCCCGTTCATTTTACCAAAATAATGGTTGAGGTCGGGCAGGTTCACAAACATGGCGATGGGGTCTTTTTTATGGTATGCAAAATAAATGATGCGCTCATCCATTACCGGCTTCATCTTTTTAAACATGATGAGCACCTGCTCTTTGGCCATTTCCTTGAGGCCACCATGACCAGCCCAGGCCTTGTTGTATACGATGGCAAAGTCGGCAGCAAATTTCTCCAGCTGGTCTTTTTTAATGGTACTGAAGCTGATATCCGGGTTGGCAGCCGCAGCAGCATGCCGCAGGTTTATCCTCTCAGCCAGGGCTTTTTGTGGGTCCAGGCCAAAGCATATCTGGTTGTAAAAAACTCTGAAACCATAATTGTTAAAAAGTGTAACATAATAGGGGTGGTTGTAATTCATACAGTACAGCGGCGGGTTATATCCCTGTGTAACCAGGCCCCACCAGCGGTCACGCTCCCCAAAATTGATGGGGCCGTCCATTGCCTCCATGCCCTGCTGCTCCAGCCAGTTTTTGGCAGCATCCAGCAGCATATCAGCAGCAAACTGGTCGTTGATGCACTCAAAAAAACCAAAGCCGCCAACAGGCACATCATCGCCCTTGTTCCTGTATTTTTTATTGGTAAAGGCTGCAATACGGCCTGCCAGCCTTCCTTTTTCATCCCGCAGTATCCAGCGGATGCACTTGCCAAAGCGGAAGGCCTTATTCTTCTTTTCATCAAATACTTCGTTGATGTCCTTATCCAGCGGACGCAGCCAGTTTTTATCTCCCCTGTACAATTGTACCGGCACCTGCAAAAAGAGTTTAGCCAGTGGAGGAGTTGTTACTTCCACAATATTCAGCTTATTCATCCGGCAAAAATATGGTTTCTGACCATAAAAAGGCAGCTGCGGCAATACCGGGTGCATTTCAAATTCGCAGAGCAGGGCGGTCGCAAAACTGCTTCAATAACCAAAATACGAAGGATGAATGATGAACCCAAGGTGCAGCCCGCAGCGGCTGTATTACGAATCCCGTCTATTCGGGACAAGTTTTGCGAATTTGAAACTCATCCATCTTTTTCGCCGCCGCCTGCGCCTGCCTGCCGGCAAAGGCAGGTCTTTGACCAGCGGCGAACGGATTTTCTATAATGCTGATTATCAAGCTGATAGCAGTGGGTTATATATAATTGTCGCTGGTGGGTTAGGACACCCACCAGGGCAGTGAGCCGTGGGCGGTGTCCCCACCGCCCACAACCAGAAAATAAAGCGACTATTTGAAATGCACCCCCGATACCAGCTGAAAAACGGTCTCAAAATATACTTTTGGGGCTGCATTTGCGTTATTCAATGGGTCTGTATACGGTTCGTCGTTATTTTTACAAAAAATTGTTCCATTATCCAAAAGCATCATTCATGAAATTCCAATCTTTACAAAACCTGCTTTTTTTTCTTTTTTTCAGCTTCAGCAGTTCTGCGGCACTGGCACAAAACCAAACTGCAGCATTACTGGGCAATTATTCAAAAATGCCTGCTGATTTTACCCGCTATCTTAAAAAAGGGGAGACAGCAATTTTCAGGAAGGATGCAGCTTCCGCTTTACTGCAGTCCAGGCCGGCCACACTCAGCTTTACCTTTCAGTTTGAAAACAAAACATGGGAAACCGAACTGGTACAGTCGGATATTTTTTCCAAAGGGTTTTTTGTAACCACGGGCGCCAACCCGGGCGAAAAATTCAACTACGAAAATACAGCCCTGCATTACCGGGGTACCATCAAAGGAAAGGCGAAAAGTTTTGTGGCCATCAGTATTTTACAGAACCAGCTGGTGGCTGTACTCTCTGATGAAAAGGGCAATATCAATATCGGTGCCGTAAAAGCAAATGCGGCAGCCGGCGAACACATCATTTACCGGGAAGATGACCTTTTGATTAAAAATGAATTCACCTGCGGCACACCTGATGCGCCGGCAGGTGACAACAGCCCCATACCCGCTTATTCGCCACAAACCATAACAGCGGCCACCATCAATGCCGAACCTGTTGATATGTATTTTGAAGCAGATTATACTACGTACCTCAACAATGGGTCTAACGTAACCAATGTGGCCAATTATGTAACAGCCTTGTTTAATGTGGTACACACCATTTACGAAAACGACAGTGTGAATACAAAAATCAGCGCCATAAAAGTATGGAACACGCCTGACCCTTACCAGGCCATTGCCACAACATCACCGCTGCTCAGTGCATTTTCATCCAATATGTCTATTGGCTTTCCGGGTGATCTTGCTCATTTTTTATCGCAGCGTGGCCTTGGTGGCGGCATTGCATATTTAGACATTCTGTGCAGCGGCAACAGTACCAAAACGGCTGTAAGCGGCAACCTGTCCAATTCCTTTGGCCCCTTTCCGGTCTATTCCTGGTCGGCCATGGTGATCACCCACGAAAGCGGTCATAATATCGCTTCCCCTCATACGCAATCCTGCTCCTGGCCCGGTGGCGCAATCGACAATTGCTATACCACCGAGGGCGGTTGTGCGCAGGGGCCTGCTCCCGTAAATGGCGGCACCATCATGAGCTACTGCCACCTTACCGGCTATGGCATTAACCTGGCTAATGGCTTTGGACCACTGCCCGGCGCACGCATCCGCAGCAGGGTAAGAACCAGCACCTGCATCAACCCCGGTGTGTATTTTGAAACCACTTTTCAAAACATTACAGAAGAAAATGCTGATGTGGAAAGCGGCTGTGCCGATTACAAATTACTCACCACCAAACTGAAAATACCCTATGCCCCATCGCAGCCTGCCAGCATCACTTTGCTGCCAACCGGCAATACAGGCTTAACAGTTGGTACCAATTCCGATGTGGAAATTTCACCACTCAGCTTTGTGCTGGACAGCAATAACCTGTCGCAAACCATCAACCTTAAGGTGTACAATGATGCATTGATTGAAAATATTGAAACGCTTACGCTCAACTTTAACCTGAATGCCAATGGCGGTAATACCATTAAAAGAAATCTGTCCACTACCCACAGCATCAGCATCACCAGTCTTGATCACCGGCCTGATTCATCCATCAACGAGCCACTGTATGCTGAAAATTTTGATGCTGTTTTAACCGGGTTGGGCAGCTGGACACAAGCAGTTGTGTATGGAGATGCCTCTCCCAACAGGTGGGTGATTGGCAACAGCGGCGATGCCAGCTTCCCCACAAAAGCAGCTTACATATCCAATAACGGTACTGCTTATGCTTATTCAGGTGCTGCGGCAGCCGACAGCTCCACGGTGCGGTTGATTTCTCCCACCATCAATGCAGCTGGCTTTAGCAATATGCGGCTCAGCTACCTGTACAAATGTAATGGTGAAACATTTTTTGTGAATGGCGGCGGTACCGCCGGCGGATTAACCGGACTGGATTATGGAAAAATATTGTACTCCACCAATAACGGCAGTACCTGGACATTACTGAAGGATAACATTGCAAGAATAAATGCAAAAGGAAGCGATGATATTGCAATACCTGCCGATGCCAACAACGCTACTGCACTTAAAATCGCTTTTGAGTGGAACAACAATGCTTCGGTGGTAAACAACCCTCCTTTTTTAATTGACAGTATCAATATAAGAGGCACTTCCATCACTCCCATACAAACAGCTGCCAGTGCTGCCAATGCAGATGAAGCTTGGCTTGGCCCCAACCAAACAGTGCACTATTACAATCCTGTAACCAAAAACATTATGGCTACCATTGAAAATACCAGCGGTTTTGACTTTGGCTGCACCAGGCTGGAGCTGCTGCGTACCGGAACCGGCGCATTCAATGCATGGGGCAATACACCCAACCAGCAGGTATCGGCAAAAGCTTATAAAATTATCCCCGGCAATAACAACAGCAGCGCACCATACAAACTCACATTGTATTATACCAATGCCGAAATAAACGGCTGGCTGGCTGCTACGGGTAATACACCGGCAGATATAAGGATAGTGAAAACGGATGGCGATATTACACAAACTTCACCTGCAACACCGCCGGTTTATTCCAGTATCAATACCAGCTCAGCATACGGCGCTTCTGCTCACTCAACCATTACCGGAACTTTTACAGGCTTCTCCACTTTTGCTTTAGCGAAGCTCACAGGCACTCCGGTCTGCCCCGGCGGCAATTTTGGTTATGCAGCAGGCATCAGCGGTACGGCTTATCAATGGCAGGTAAACAGCGGCAGCGGGTATGTGAACATCAGCAATAACAGTTTTTACTCCGGTGCCACCACCGACAGCCTGGTATTAACGGCACCACCAACTTTTGCATATGGCTATACATACAGGTGTACCGTTACTACTGCAGCAGGGTTGGTGTACAGCCGGGAATACATGCTGCGGTTCGGGCTAACATGGCTCGGTACGGTAAGCAAGGTGTGGGAAAACCCTGCCAACTGGGGTTGCGGAGTTTTGCCCGATGACAATACTGATGTGACCATTAACGGTGGTGCTGCTTTTTATCCCGAGGTAAGTACCAGTACCACCATCAGAAGTTTGACCACACAGCCATCCACAACGGTAACGGTAAAAAGCGGCATACAATTGACCATTAAAAAGTGATTGTTTAAAAACAGATCTCTTTCATAATTCAGTGTGATTCGTATAAAGCGGCAGTTTGCTGCGGGTCGGTACGTGGCCACAGGTCCGTCAGACCGAAGCAGTGCAAAATAATGTCGATTTATGAAAGAGGTCTAATATACAGATGAACCCGGCTGTAACTCCTTAATGAGCTGTAGTGGCGTCGCATGCAGAAGCTTTCTGTCTGCATCCCGACCGAAAGCGTCGGGACTCTTGTGCTGCAAAGCACAAAACCGGCACAAAAAACCCTGCCGCAAATGCAGCAGGGCCATATGTAATAGAGAACGGATTATGCACTGGATGTGCTATGATTATAATAACTTAAAATTTAAATTCGCCTACCAGCACTTCACCGTCAGCCCCTTTTTGCATTTGCAGTGCGATGGTTTTGCTTTGCTGATTTGGCCTGCCATAGTTGGTAAAAATTTCCGCCATTACCGTTGTGGGGCCTGCAATTTTCTGCTGGCTGTCGCCATAATAATTCAGCATCACTTTGTATTTGCCTTTCAATGCTTTTTTAAGCATAAACTGCTCGGGGCCGTATCCTCTTGTAAAATCAGCCGAAATACGGCCACCAATAGCTGTTAATGTGTGTGAATAGAAACATTTCTCCTCATTGGGATCAAATACCCAAAGGTCAATATCCGTATCGTTCATGTTCCAGTTAAGCACTACCCGTACATCGCCTGGCAGGTTGCGAAGAATGCGTTTATCAATTTTAGCAGTGTTCAGTTTGTTGCCATGCCTTGCGATAAGGTTGTTGATTTCCGTAACAATAATTTCCTCAATGCCCGGATAGAGGCTGCTGATTTCTTCATCAAAATTTTTGGTAAGGGAAAAGTACAAAGTATCAAGTGCCTGCTGGTACCTGCCCGCATCAGCCAGTGCCAGCCCATAATCACGGTAGCTCTGCGGCTCCTGCGGCCGCCACTGCAGCACTTTACGAAATACATTCACCGCTTCGTTGTACTGGCGCAGTGCTTTTAACTGGTAACCCAGCATTTTGTACAACTCATGGTCGTCAAAATTAAGGTCGGCAATATTGCTCAGTATTTTTAAACCGGTGGCCGTATCACCATTGGCAAAAAACTTTTTAGCTACATCAAAATAATACACCGGGTCGCCAAGCCACTCCGCACGCAGGGCAATATATTTTTCATAAAGGTTTTCTTTGGAGGCGCTGTCTAGTTGTTTGAGGTATGGCTTGTCAACAGCCGCATCTTTTATTGTTATATCAATACTGGTACCCAAAGAATCATACACCACCCCGCTCGTACTAGCGCCATTTGAATCATATATCGGCACAGCCACCGATCTCGAAGAATAAGGGCTTGAACGCAGCAAACCCGCAGCTGATTGATTATTCTCCATCAACAGGCCTTGATTTTCTTTATTCCTGTCTGTGCCAGTATTACCAGCCGATGCTGACCAGCCATAAGAAACTGAGCCAAATCTTGCATTATTTCTTTCTGCCCAGGCTGATTGAGGCTGTGACAAATTCGTTCTGCGACCGGTGGTAAGATTAAAAACAGCACTATCAAGACTCACAACATGAGTGGCGGTAATTGTAGTCATGGTGCCAATCGGGGCTGGACTAATTTCTTCATCTTGCACAATCCTTGGCGATGTGAAATTTACATTGTTAACCACTGGCGGTGCTTCCCTTGCCCCAGCTGCATTTGCATTCACCATCATGTAAACCCTGTCATCCTCATTACTTGTCTTTCTTTTCTTCCCCTTGCTCACCATCTTCCGCACAGCAAAATCCCTGTTCCACCAGCCAACTAGTTTGCCGTAATACCTCACCGCTTCATCAATTGATTTTTTGTCCTGCCTGGCTTCTTTTATCAACTTTAGCTTTGTCAAGTTTGCATAAGCGGCTTTCAGTTCTGCTGGTGGCTCAATCTCATACCGAACATAATCCTCCACCGCATCCAGCACAATCAGCGAAGTGTTTTGCGTAACCAGCCCGTATTTTTTACCCAGTGCCGTAATGGTTTGCTTATTGGTTTCGTACTGCAACTCTAAGGAAGCAATCTTTTTCTGCGCCCATATTTTTTCAATGTCAATAAAATTTTTCGCTGCAGCGGCAGTACTTAAATCAATTGTTTTCTCCTGTAATACTTTTCCACCATAACCAAAAAGTAGTGTAATGCTGGTGGCTGCCGTATTACTGATACCCGTAACAGTGCAACCACCGGCAACCGGTGTGGCAAAGGAGGGGTACAGTTCGCTAACGGCTGTATTTTCCTTAATACCCAGGAAAAGCAATTGCTGCTGCATTAATAACTTTTCGGCACTGCCAATGGGCAATTCATTCAGGTTGATAAAGGTACCGCCGGTTTTTGCAGCCATGTATTTCAGCACCGGGTAATTGGCATTGGGCGATGCGTTGATAGTATGCACAGTTGCACCCGGCAATACCATCTGTTCAATATTGCCATAGGTTGAAAGTCCATCGCTGAAAAAAAGATACTCACCAGCTACAGGCCATTTGGTTAAAGCGCCAAAATTAGTGGCGCCATCATAAGTAAGTTTTTCCAGCCTGCTCTTTAGTTCCGTCCAGTTGCCACCGCTGAGTGAGTAATTACCACTTTCAGTCACATCATAACCAATAAGGGTAAGGCTGATACGGGCGTTCTGTTTCTTTTTAAAATAGCTGTCCAGCAGTTCAAACTCTTTGGCATGGTCACGGTTCAATCCGCTGAGCGATACATCCCACACTATGCCAATATTGTCAGGGATTTTTTTCTCTTCCATTTTTGCTTCCGGAAAACTGTTGATCATAAAATAATACTGTCCCTTATTCTGCTGCACCATTACATCCGCTGCATCGGGCCATTTGGGTACCTGGATGGTAAAATTGCCATCCGGCTTAAAATTGCGTTTGGAAACGGCTGTATTGTACACTTCATTCGACTGTCTGAAGCGCATGTCCGTTCCGCAGGAAGCACCTACTTCGGGTGGCGCTTTTGAAAAAACTTTAAAGGAAATATCAAACTGTGCAATGGGTGTTTTGAAATGCAGCGGCAGGTCGTACAGCAGCACGTTACTGCCCGTCATGCTCAGTTGCTGCTCATAACCGATAATGATTTTGCGGCAGCCATTGGCCGGTATGGGATAAATCCTTGTACGGAAATTATTGCCTTCGGTTTTCTCCAAAAGCCCCGGATCCACATTCCGGCGCTCAATGTTTTCAAATACCACCTGCCCTTTTTCTTTTTCTACCGGCACGGCTTCCCTCATCTTACCATTGATGTCCAGCGCATAGCGGCTGATGCTTACCCCATCGGGCATGGGAAAAGTAAGCTCCCCTTCCAGTACCCGGGCGGCAGTATTACAAAATTCCATTTCCATGGTGGTGATGGCAGTGGTACCCACCAGTTTTACATCTACACTGAAAACTTTGAGTGTAACCCTGGCTGAGTCTTTACCAGCTACTTTTAAAACGGGTTGCTGTGCCGCCAGCCGGTTAACGGAAAAAAATAAGCAGATAAGCCAACAGATAGTTTTGGAAAAGCCTTGCATGAGCCTTTTTTTATTATAGATACAGTTAGATGCACAATTGCATAAAAGGCCCTAAAATAAACTTTGAAAAACTAATAATTTGTTAAAGAATGGAGAGGGATGAAGATAACAGTTGGCGGATGAAGGTTAACAAAATCCTGCCTGCAAACTGTCCACTGTAAACTGTCTGCTTTATTTACTGCCCCATCAGGTCATACCGTTTTCACCAACTCTTGCAAATAACCCAATATTGCTTATCTTTTCACAAAATCATTGTATGCAGCAGTATATTTTGGCCCTGGACCAGGGTACAACCAGCAGCCGCTCTATTGTATTTGATGCTGCCGGTAACATTGTGGCAACAGCACAAAAAGAGTTCACCCAGCATTTTCCCCAACCTGGCTGGGTAGAGCATGATGCTATGGAAATATGGGAAACACAATTGGCCACCGCAAAGGAAGTGATGGCAAAAGCAGGTATTACCTGTTTACAAATTGCTGCCATTGGCATTACCAACCAGCGGGAAACCACCGTGGTTTGGGACAGGAACACGGGCCAGCCCATTTACAATGCCATCGTGTGGCAGGACAGGCGTACTGCGGATTTTTGCGATGAGTTAAAAGCAAGGGCACTGGATAAGTTCATCCAGCAGCGCACAGGGCTGGTGGTAGACTCGTATTTCAGCGGCACCAAAATAAGGTGGATACTAAACAATGTACCCGGCGCAAGGGAAAAAGCCAGCCGGGGCGAACTCTGCTTTGGCACTATAGATACCTGGCTGCTGTGGAACCTTACCGGCAGGCAGGTGCATGCCACCGATGTAAGCAATGCCAGCCGTACGATGCTCTGCAACTTAGAAACCCTGCAATGGGATGGTGAACTGGAAAAAATACTGGAAGTGCCGGGCAATATGCTGCCGCAAATACGCAGCAGCAGTGAGGTGTACGGACACACCACCCTGCTTGACGGGCAAACAGCTGTACCCATTGCCGGTATAGCGGGCGACCAGCAGGCGGCACTGTTTGGGCAGCTTTGCACACAGCCTGGTATGGTAAAAAACACCTACGGCACGGGTTGTTTTATGCTGATGAATACGGGTGAAAAAATGGTGGTATCCACCAACAACCTGCTTACCACCGTAGCCTGGAAAATAAACGGCATTACCCATTATGCCCTGGAAGGCAGCGTATTTATTGCCGGTGCCGTGGTACAGTGGCTGCGGGATGGATTGGGCATTATAAAAACCTCTGCCGATGTGGAAGCGCTGGCAACAAAAGTTGACAGTACAGATGGCGTATATGTGGTACCGGCTTTTTCGGGCCTGGGTGCACCCTACTGGAACCAGCATGCAAGAGGCACCATTACCGGCCTTACAAGGGGCAGTACCTCGGCACATATTGCCCGTGCTGCATTGGAAAGCATTGCCTACCAAACAATGGATGTACTGAAAGCGATGGAAACCGACAGCGGCATCAGCATTAAAGAATTGCGGGTAGATGGCGGTGCCACGGCCAATGACCTGCTGATGCAGTTTCAGTGTGATGTGCTGAATACAAAAGTAGTACGGCCAACCGTAACCGAGACAACAGCGCTTGGGGCCTGCTACCTTGCCGGCCTTGCTGTGGGTTTCTGGAAAAGTATGGATGACCTGCAGCAGCAGTGGCAGGTACAGCAGGTTTTTTCTCCGCAAATGGATGATGAAAAAAGAAACGAATTAACGAAAGGATGGACAAGGGCCATCAGCTCGGCAATAGAATGGGCAGAACGTTAATGTGCTGATGTGCTGATTAGCTGATGTGCTGATATGCTGATATGCTGATGAAGGATAAGGATGGATGACTATGCTCTATAAAGAAAGAAGGCCTTACAAAAAATGAACAGAAAAGAACAGTTGGCGCAACTGGCCGCAACGCCGGTGTATGATATCATCATCATTGGTGGTGGCGCAACCGGCCTGGGCTGTGCGGTGGATGCTGCCAGCCGTGGTTACAAAACCCTGCTGCTGGAAAAATTTGATTTTGCCAAAGGCACCAGCAGCAGGGCTACCAAACTGGTACATGGCGGTGTACGTTACCTGGCGCAGGGTAATATCCGCCTGGTAAGAGAAGCATTGTATGAGCGTGGCAGGCTTTTACAAAACGCCCCCCATGTATGCCATACACTTTCTTTTGTGGTACCATCGTACAAATGGTGGCAAAAATGGTATTATGGTGCCGGTTTGCGGGTATACGAATTTTTATCGGCCAAACTTAGTCTTGGTAAAACAAAATTGCTCAGCAAAAAAAGTGCGCTGGAAATGCTGCCCGGCCTGTCGCTGGATAATTTTAATGGGGGTGTGTTGTACTTTGACGGGCAATTTGACGACAGCCGCCTTGCCATCAACCTGGCACAAACGGCTGTGGAGCTGGGGGCCACTGTACTCAACTATTGCGGGGTGAACCATTTTATAAAAAAAGACAATAAAATCACCGGTGTTAACACAACTGATGAACTTACCGGCAATACTTTTACTATCAATGCCAAAGTAATCATCAACGCCACGGGTGTGTTTGCCGACAGTATATTGCAAATGGCAGAAAACCATACAGCCCGTACCATCGCACCTTCGCAGGGTATTCACCTGGTGGTGGACAAACATTTCTTTGAGGGAGAAGCTGGTTTGATGATACCCAAAACAGATGATGGCAGGGTGCTGTTTGCCATTCCCTGGTACAATAAACTGTTGCTGGGCACAACAGACACCCCTGTTAAAGACATTACCACAGAGCCCATTGCAGCAAAGGAGGAAATTGATTTTGTAATCAGGAATTTTAACCGCTACACAGCTAAGGACATTACCTATGCGGATGTGCGCAGCGTATTTGCGGGCCTGCGGCCACTGGCCAATGCAGGCGGGCAAAAAAAGACAGCTGTAATGCCAAGAGATCACCAGATAAAAGTATTGCCCTCGGGCCTGGTACATGTAACCGGTGGTAAATGGACCACTTACCGCCGCATGGCAGAAGATGCAGTAAACAAAGCTGTTCAAAGCTGTAGCATGACTGTACAACCCTGCAAAACAAAAAACCTGCAAATCCATGGCTGGAGCAATCACGTAGTTAAAGATGATTTGTCGGTTTACGGAGCAGATGCAGGGTCAATAAAAGAAATGATGGCAGCAGATGGAACACTTGCAGAAAAAATCCATCCGGCTTATCCTTATACAAAGGCAGAAGTGAAATGGATGGTGCAACATGAAATGGCCATTACTGTGGAAGATGTGCTGGCAAGAAGAACAAGGTTGTTGTTTTTGGATGCCAATGCTGCAATGGAAGCAGCACCGGGCGTAGCTGCCCTGATGGCGGCAGAAATGAATCACAATACTGAATGGATACAGCAACAGGTAACCGGTTTTTTGCAGTTGGCAGAGGGTTATTTAATTTGAGATTTAAAAAAATACTTATACATTTATTCATACAACGAACAACTGGTGTTGGTTAAATTGCACCGGTAAACCAAAACTAAACGTTTGCATATGTCTCCTTTTATTGCGGAACTGATTGGCACCATGTTTTTAATCATCCTGGGCGATGGCGTGGTGGCCAATGTACTGCTGGCCAAAACCAAGGGCAATAACAGCGGCCTGATCGTAATAGCTTTGGGCTGGGCAATGGCAGTTTTTGTGGGTGTGTATATTGCCGCACCTGTAAGCGGGGCACACCTCAATCCTGCGGTAACCATTGCACTGGCTTCCCTGGGCAAATTCAGCTGGGCAGATGTACCGCTGTATATTGTGGCGCAGTTTGCCGGGGCCATGCTGGGAGCCGGTATCGTTTGGCTGGCCTACAAGCAGCATTTTGATGCAACCACTGATCCATCGCTGCAACTGGCCACTTTTTGTAACTCTCCTGCTATCAGCAATATTTTTTACAACCTCCTTACAGAAGCTATTGGCACTTTTGTATTGATAATGGGTGTGCTGTTTATTGCCATGCCCGATATTAAATTAAACTCCATCAATGCACTGCCTGTTGGCTTATTAGTATTTGGTATTGGTGTAAGCCTTGGCGGGCCCACAGGCTATGCCATCAATCCTGCCCGTGACCTGGGGCCACGCATCATGCATGCTTTGCTGCCCATTAAAGGCAAGGGCAGCAGCGGCTGGACTTATAGCTGGATACCCGTGGTGGGGCCGGTTGCCGGTGCGCTGCTGGCGGTGATGGTGTACAGGTTGATTGCGGGGTAAGGGCAGAAAACGGTATTACTAAACAATTCAAAATCGGGCATTATTTGTGATGCCGGCTAAGACAAGGATTAAGAGATTAATTTTTGTGGGAGCAAATAAAAAAGGCCCTGCTTAAAAGCAGTCAATATCCTGAATCAGTATTTTAGATTTTGATGCCGCTTACAAAGATGCTTTTTCAAATTCTGCCACCCGCCAGGTTAGTTTTTCATTGACCAAGCGGTGTTTATTGCAAATTGTCACATTTGCCCATTGGCATATTTTCATATTGGCACATTAGTTCCCCATCTCTTTTATAATCCGCTCCAGCTCCTTCACCCTTTTTTCCAGTTCGGGAAGGCTGCGTGAGGCCACCTGGCTGCGGAGTGCAGCTGTATAATCAAAAGCTGGCGAGCCGGTAACAGCGGTATTGGGTACTTTTATGGATTTGCTTACGCCGCTTTGTGCATTTATCTTGCTGCCATCTGCTATTTGTATATGCCCCACAATACCGGCCTGGCCGCCAATCATCACCCCACTGCCAATTTTGGTGCTGCCACTCACTCCGGCCTGTGCTGCAATTACACTGAAATTGCCCACTTCCACATTATGGGCAATCTGCAGCAGGTTATCCAGCTTGGCACCGGATTTTATCAAAGTGCTGCCGATAGTGGCCCGGTCAATAGCTGTATTGGCGCCTATTTCCACATCATCTTCAATGATTACATTACCAATCTGGGGCACTTTTTTAAAGGTTCCATCAGCCTGCGGAGCAAAGCCAAACCCATCGGCACCTATTACTGTACCAGCATGGATGATTACATTGCTGCCGATAATGCAATCATGGTAAATTTTTACACCCGGGTGCAGTATGGTATTTTTTCCGATAATCACTTTGCTGCCCAGGTACACACCCGGAAATATTTTACTGCCATCTCCCACAACCACTTTTTCACCGAGATAGGCAAAAGCCCCGATAAAAACATTGTCGCCCATTTTAGCCGTAGCATGTATATAAGCCGGCTCTTCAATGCCTGTCATCTGCTGGGTCTGCAGCTGCTGGTACTTGTCCAGCAATGCGGCAAAAGCACTGTAAGCATCCGGCACCCGTATGAGTGTGGCATTAACAGGCTGTTTCAGTTCCTGTGCTTCATTGATGATAATGATGGAAGCCCCGGTGGTGTAGATAAACTCCTCATACTTGGGATTGGCCAGGAAGGCAAGCTGCCCGGGGCCGGCCTCTTCAATCTTACCAAAGGAATCTGCAGTTACAGCAGCATCACCTTCGGTTTTACCCCCAATCATTACAGCTATTTGCGCAGCAGAAAATTGCATAATAAAATTTCAGTTTAATAGTTGCCGGTATCTTTTAAGTTCACAGTTTAAAGGTTCAAAAAAGTTCGGGTTCGCCACATTCCTCATTCTTTATTCCCCCTTCGTACTTTTTTAGAGTTCGAAGTTTAAAAGTCCCCAATTTTAAATTTTTAATTCTTAATTGCTTATTCTTTGATATGACAAATGTAATATTTTTTAACCTTGCCCATCAGGTTTTGATTTATCAGTGCATTGTCTACCTCCGAAATATCCTTTACCGTTCCATCTTTGAACAGGATGCGGATATGTTCATCTTCAAAATTGTAGGTACTGCTCACCGCCTGCCCGGTAAAAGCCAGCCACCCGCTATCCTCAATGCTTATAGATAGCTTTGCGGCTGCTTTAGCTGCTTTCTCTTCCAGCAATTCCTGCGGTACCGGATCACCAAAGTACTTTACCTTGAGTAAATCCCTGTTCAGCAGGCCGGTACACAGGGTAGCCAGTACCCTATCCTCATGGCGGCACCATTGCTTTATTGCTGCCATAATATCGTAATCATCAATACTGCAAAATTCGGGCAGCAGTTTTTCCACATCTGTAAGTGAAGCGTTATTAATGCCAAGAAACAGGTTTAAATAAGGTGATGGCGCTTCGGCACCAATCATTTTAGCCCTCTTTACGATGCGGCGCATCATCTGCTCGGCGCATAGCACCGTTTTATGCAGGTACACCTGCCAGTACATCAACCGGCGGGACACCAGGAATTTTTCAATACTGTAAATGCCCTTTTCTTCCACCATCAGCTCACCATTGTGTACCGTAAGCATCTTCAATATGCGGTCGTAGCCAATCACCCCTTCGCTTACACCGGTAAAAAAGCTGTCTCTTGTAAGATAATCCATCCTGTCCACATCCAGCTGCCCGCTTACCAGCTGGTGCAGGAATTTTTTGGGGTGTCTGTCGGTAAATATATCCATAGCCATCTGCAGGCGTCCGTCAAACTGGCGGTTCAGCTCCTGTATCACCAGCAGCGAAATAGTTTCATGGTGTATATTTTCAACAATCACCTGCTCCAGTGCATGGCTGTAAGGGCCATGGCCTATATCGTGAAGCAGTATGGCTATTTTGGCAGCCTGTTCTTCTTTATGGCTGATATCAACCCCTTTGCGCTTCAATTCGGTTAAGGCATTGCCCATTAAATGATAGGCCCCCAGCGAATGGTGGAGGCGGGTATGTACCGCACCCGGGTATACGAGCAGGGCCATAGCCATCTGGTGTACCCTGCGCAGCCGCTGGTAATAAGGATGTGCCACTATTTTAAAAACAAGCTCGTCATCTATAGTGATAAAGCCATAAACCGGGTCGTTGATTATTTTACGGAAAGACATATTGGCTTAAAAGTTGATTGACAGTAATATGAAATGTTAAATATTTATTGTGATGCAGCAAAAGTACAAAGGCTATCCCGAATACATTAAATTTGCTTATACTTGTATTAAACTACACTACTGCGTATAGGACTATTTTTACATTTTGCGCTTATTTACCGGGCTGAGGTGGCAAAACCAATACTTTAAAATGCCGGGTGAGCAGGTTTACCAATCATTAAAAAATAACAGTACCATGAATGATGTAAGAATACTATGGGTGGATGATGAAATAGACAGTTTGAAGAGCCAGATCATGTTCCTGGAGAATAAAGGCTATCATGTGGCTACCAAAACCAATGGGTTTGATGCTGTGGACTATGTAAAAGGCAACCAGCTGGACATTGTGCTGCTGGATGAAAGCATGCCGGGCATTACCGGCCTGGAAACCCTGCAGCAGATAAAGGAGGTGAACAGTAACCTGCCCGTGGTAATGATTACCAAAAACGAAACGGAGAACCTGATGGATGAAGCCATTGGCAGCCAGATAAGCGATTACCTGATAAAGCCGGTAAATCCCAACCAGGTGCTTTTGAGCATTAAGAAAATTGTTGATAATAAACGGCTGGTGGCCGAAAAAACCACTTCCAATTACCAGCAGGAGTTCAGGAACCTGTTTATGGCCCTCAACAGCAACCCCAATTATACAGAGTGGATGGACCTGTATAAAAAACTGATTTTTTGGGAGCTGGAAATGGAAAAAAGCGACAGCCCGGAGATGCAGGAGGTTTTCCAGACACAAAAAACCGAGGCCAATACCGAGTTTTTTAAGTTCATCAGCAAAAACTATTCGTCCTGGGTAAATGCCAAAAGTACCGACAGTCCCATCATGAGCCATAACCTGATGCAGTTTAAGGTATTGCCGCATCTTGAAAAAGGTACTCCCCTGTTTTTTGTGCTGATAGACAACCTGCGGTACGATCAGTGGAAAACCATACAGCCCATTTTTGCGGAAAGCTTCCGGATACACGAGGAAGAAACCTTTTATGCCATACTGCCCACTGCCACACAATACAGCCGCAATGCCATCTTTGCCGGCATGCGCCCCATAGATATTGAAAAACAATTTCCGCAGCAATGGAAAAATGATGATGAAGAGGGAGGCAAAAACCTTTTTGAAGAAGATTTTTTTAAAGCCCAGCTGAAAAGACTTGGAAAGGGCGATCTGAAATACTCGTATACAAAAATTGTAAATAATCATGAGGGGCAGAAGCTGGTGGACAATATCCATAATATGCTGCAGAACGATATCAATATCATTGTATACAATTTTGTAGATATGCTGAGCCATGCCCGCACTGAAATGGAAGTACTGAAGGAACTGGCCGGCGATGAAACAAGCTACCGCAGTATTACACAAAGCTGGTTTGAGCACAGTCCACTCCACCAGGCACTCAAAAAAATTGCTGATAAAAAAGTAACGGTGATTGTAGGTACCGACCATGGCAGCGTAAGGGTGAAAACCCCGGGCAAAATTATTGGCGACAAACAAACCACTGCCAACCTGCGCTACAAACATGGCCGCAACCTTAACTTCGACCCCAAGGATGTACTGGCATTCAAGGATCCTAAAGAAGCAGGACTGCCTGTACCCAACGTTAATTCATCGTTTGTATTTGCCAAGGGCGATATTTACCTGTGCTACCCGAACAATTACAATCACTTTGCCAACTACTACCGCAATACCTTTCAGCACGGGGGGGTAAGCCTGGAGGAGATGATCATACCGGTAATACGCATGACAAACAAATAGTTGATTTTTTCATATGTGAAAGATTGCAGTCATTATGCCCTGTTTGCCGGCATTCCTGTGCCATTGTCTCGGTTTTATATTCCATAGCAAACGGTTATCCTATTCCATCGCAAAAGGTTATCCTGCCCCTACAGCCTGGGGCTTTAGCCTGCTCCATGTATCCTTCTCCATCGCAAAAAGTTATCCTGCTCCATCACCCAGGGTTAGCCTGCTCCATCGCCCAAGGCTTTAGCCTTGGGAAAAAAAATAGTTATCAACGAATGTGTATAATAAAAAAAAGCCGCCGCCCCGTGTTTAGGTAAATTTGTAGCGGAAAAAATATTCGTTCTGTTGTAAGCATGAAATATACGCAAAACATATTAGACAAAACTGAAAGGGTAATAGAAGAAGCTGGTTATGTGCTTCGCTATGAGAGAGGCACTTTTCAAAGCGGGTACTGTATTCTGCAAAGCAAAAAAGTGGTGGTGCTTAATAAATTTCTGCAAACTGAAGGCCGCATCAACACCCTTATTGACCTGATGCCCCAGCTGAATATCAATTATGACCTGCTCACCCTGGAATCGCAAAAAATTTACGATGAAGTGATGCTGGCAGGGCTGGAAAAATAACCGGCTATACAAATAGTTCCCCGGTAAAACTTTTTATACTGGCCGGTTACGCAACAAACGCCGGTAATTACCAGGCTTACTGTGCAAATTTCTAACAGCATTCAGGACTTCCTTTTCAATTTAAGCAGTTACATTTGCTGATGGTCTGTCCTCCATTAACCATAACATTTCTTGGCACCGGCACCAGCAGTGGTGTACCTGTGATTGCCTGCAGTTGCCATGTGTGTACATCGGCAGATAAAAAAGACGACCGCCTGCGCAGCAGCATCATGGTGGCAAGTGCCCGTACCACCATCGTAGTAGATACCACCCCCGATTTCAGGTACCAGATGCTGAGAGCCAATGTAAGAAAACTGGATGCTGTTGTATTTACCCATCCCCATAAAGATCATGTGGCAGGGTTAGATGATATCAGGGCTTTTAATTTTATCCAGCAGCAGCCCATGGAAATTTATGCCAATGAACTCACCCAGCAGGCATTGTTGAGGGAGTTTCCCTATGCTTTTGCAGAAAAAAAATATCCCGGTGTACCCGAAATAAACCTCAATACCATTGACCTCACTCCTTTTACCATCGGGGATATCCCGGTGATACCCGTACTGGTATGGCATATGAAAATGCCGGTATTCGGTTTCCGCTTTGGCAGTTTCACCTACATTACTGATGCCAACAGGATAGATAATGAGGAAAGGGAAAAAATAAAAGGAAGCGAAATCATTGTGCTGAATGCCCTGCGCAGGGAAAAACATATTTCGCATTTTACACTGGAAGAAGCTATTACCGTTGCCGCTGAACTGAAGGTGCCCCGGGCTTATTTCACTCATATCAGCCACCAGCTGGGCAGGCACGCTGATATAAGCCCCGAACTGCCATCCGGTATGGAACTGGCTTATGATGGGTTGGAGCTGGCAGTGTAACCCGGCCACAGGCAATAAAAAAAAATCCGTCAAAAAATAATTTTGCTGATTTTTCTCTTTTTAGTAAAATTACAGTGTTGTTATCACCAAAACCTGCACTGCTATGCCAAAGACCTTTCTAACCAGCTACCTTTCTTTTACCAAAAAAGAACGAAGGGGAATCATTGCACTTTTATCGCTGATCATTATTGGTATCGTCATCCCATTCTGGTATTCCCTGTCAGCCAAAAGGCCCCAAAAAAGCACGGATGACTATAAAGATGCCATGGCAGCGCTTAAACTGAAACAGCAGGACAGCAGCCGCCGTTTCGCCAGTAAAAATTACGATGAGGAACGTTACCCGCATTACAGGGACCCGCAAAACCGCTACGTGCCGGGCAGGGGAGAGTTGTTTTATTTTGACCCCAACACCATCAGTGCAGCCGAATGGAAGCGCCTTGGCCTGCGGGATAAAACCATTGCCACCATACAAAATTATCTTGCAAAAGGGGGGCATTTTTACAAGCCGGAAGATATTGGCAAGATATGGGGGCTATACCCGGACGAGGTGGAGCGGCTGCTGCCCTATATTACCATTAAAGAGGAGCAAAAAGAACGTACAGTATACAGCACTCCTTTTTATGAAAAGAATACCTATAAAAAAGAACGAAGTACTGTCAGCATCAATACTGGTGATACTGCAGCCCTTATAGCCCTGCCGGGTATTGGCAGCAAACTGGCTAACCGGATTGTGAACTACCGCAATAAGCTGGGGGGCTTTTATGCCATTGAGCAGGTTGCCGAAACATATGGCCTGCCCGATTCTACCTTCCAGAAAATAAAAGACCGGCTCACCATCGATACTGCAGGTATACGCCGGCTCAATATCAATACCGCTTCGCTGGATGAGCTGAAGCAGCACCCCTATATCCGCTACCAGCTGGCAAATACCATTGTACAATACCGTACACAGCACGGCAATTTTTTAAAAAAAGAGGATATTAAAAAAATAATGCTGGTAACAGAAGAAATATATCCCAAAATTGCTCCTTACCTGAGAATTGATTAACCCTTACTGCGGTTTTTTTAAGAAATCTTTAATTTCAGGAAATAGTTATTTGAACGGCCAAAAACTAACGACCGTTTGTATTAGTTTTGCAGCTTAACGATTGATAGTATGAATTTTGAACAGGATGAAATAACTACCCAGGTGGCGCAAACGGCCAGGGATTTTGCGCATCAGTACATAAAGCCACACCTGATGGACTGGGATGAAAGCCAGGAATTTCCACTGCATATTTTTAAGGAGCTGGGTAAGCTGGGCATGATGGGTGTTTTGGTACCCGAAGCCTGGGGCGGCACAGGCCTCGGCTATTTTGAGTACAGTGTAGTTATTCAGGAAATTGCCAAAGTTTGTGGCTCGATAGGCCTCAGTGTGGCGGCGCACAATTCGCTGTGTACCGGGCATATCATGACCTTTGGCAACGAGACACAAAAGCAGCGCTACCTGCCCAAACTGGCTACTGCCGAATACCTGGGTGCCTGGGGACTTACAGAAGCCAATACCGGAAGTGATGCGGGTAATATGAAATGTACAGCAGTAAAAGACGGCAATGACTGGGTGATCAATGGCACCAAATGCTGGATAACACATGGCAAAACGGGCGATATTGCCGTGGTGGTATGCCGCACCGGCGAGCCCAGAACGAAGGACAACAGCACCGCCTTTATAGTGGAACGTGGCACTCCCGGCTTCAGCGCCGGAAAAAAAGAGAACAAACTGGGCATGCGTGCCAGCGAAACCGCCGAAATGATTTTTGATAATTGCCGCATACCGGATGCCAACCGGCTGGGCGCTGTGGGTGAGGGTTTTAAACAAAGCATGAAAGTGCTGGATGGCGGCCGTATTTCTATTGCTGCCTTATCGCTGGGTATTGCCAAAGGCGCTTACGAAGCATCTGTACAATACGCCAAAGAGCGTCACCAGTTTGACCAGCCCATCGCCAATTTTCAGGGGATTGCTTTTAAACTGGCTGATATGGCCACCAAAATAGAAGCAGCTGAACTGCTGATTAACCAGGCCTGCGACCTTAAAATGAAGGGCTTGCCCATGACCAAGGAAGCGGCCATGGCTAAATATTATGCCAGTGAAGTGGCGGTAGAAGTGAGTACGGATGCGGTACAGATATTTGGCGGCTATGGCTATACCAAAGATTTTCCGGTGGAAAAATTTTACCGTGACAGTAAGCTCTGCACCATTGGCGAAGGCACCAGCGAAATACAGAAACTGGTGATCAGCAGGGAGGTGCTCAAATAACAATTGATGCGTACCGGGATGTTTATATGCGGAATCATGCTGCTGGCTGCGGCAGCCTGCAGCAACAACCTGCGGGTAAAAGAACCTGTTGCCAACGAAACTGCTGCCGCTCCGCTGATTGACGGTCAGAAGCTTTTTAAAAACAAATTTGCCCAATGCCATAAATGCGATAAGGATATGAGCGGCCCGGCACTGAAAGGCACCATGGATAACTGGCCCGATAACAAAACCTTTTATGCTTTTGTACGCAACAGCCAGGAAGTAATTAAAACCAATGCATACGCTAAGGCACTGTACAAAAAATGGATGAATACCATTATGCCTGCTTACCCGGAATTGAGCGATAAAGAAATTGATGCCATTATGGACTGGTGCAGCAACACTCAACCAGTAAGATAAAACGGACGCATTTCAAATTGTCGCACCTTTTTTGGGTTGTGGGCGGTGGGGACACCGCCCACGGCTGACTGCCCTGGTGAGTGTCCTCACTCACCAGCGACAATTTGGAATGTACCCGATAAAACAGCTTTCGCCCGTTAATTGAAAGATTATCCCTATTTTAGTACAAAATCAGGGGTGAAAAAAGCAATTGTTTTACTGGCACTAACAGCCATCAGCCTTAAAAGCTGGTGCTGGGGATTTTATGCCCACCAAAAAATAAATTACTTCGCCGTATTTATGCTGCCCCCTCAAATGATGGTGCTGTACAAGCCCAATATCAGCTTCATCAGCGAACATGCCATTGACCCTGATAAAAGAAGGTATGCTGTGCCGGAAGAAGGCCCAAGGCACTATATTGATATTGACAAATACGGCAGCTACCCCTACCCTGATTTACCCCGCAGGTGGAACGATGCCGTGGCAAAGTTTGGGGAAGACAGCCTCCGTGCTCACGGCATTGTGCCCTGGCATGTTCAGGTAATGCTCAGCAGGCTCACCAGTGCTTTTAAGGAAAAAAATTTTACCCGCATCATGAAATACAGTGCCGAAATAGGCCACTACATTGCCGATGCACATGTGCCATTGCATGCCAGCAGTAACCACAACGGCCAGTTGACCAACCAAAAGGGCATACATGGCTTTTGGGAGAGCCGGGTACCCGAGCTGCTGGCAGAAAAAGAATTTGATTTTTTTATCGGCCAGGCTGCCTACATCAAAAGCCCGGGTGATTTCATCTGGAAAAGGGTGCTGGAAAGTGCACAGGCAGCCGATTCTGTTCTGTTATTTGAAAGGCAGCTTACACAACAGTTTCCCGATGATAAAAAATATGCTTTTGAAGAACGGAATGGCACAGTGATAAGGCAATACTCCTCCGCCTTTACCATCGCCTTCGACAGAAAGCTCAATGGCATGGTGGAAAGGCGGATGCGCCAGTCGATATTCGCCATTGCCAGCTTTTGGTACACAGCCTGGGTAAATGCCGGTCAGCCGGATTTGAGCACCTTGGTTAACCAGCAGTTTTCACCCGAAGACCTCAAAGAATTTGAAGAGTTGGATGCCAAATGGAAAGCAGGCAGTAAAATGATTGGCAGGGAGGAATAGGCTTACGCCCCTGTCTGCGAAGTTTTTTAGCAACCCGTTTTATTTGCTGAATTTTCCAAATTTTTCTTGCTGCCGGATGTAGTACATTTGCGGCTTCATTTTACTATTTCAACAGGCAATATCAATGATGCATAATTTCAACGCAGGCCCTTCTGTTTTACCCAAAACTGTTTTTGAGCAGGCCGCAGCAGCAGTAATTAATTTTAACAACAGCAGCTTATCCATACTGGAAACAGGGCATCGTACCCCGGCTTTTGAAGCGGTAATGGAAGAGGCAAGGGCGTTGGTAAAAGAATTGATGCTGCTTGATGATGAACATGAAGTACTTTTTTTACACGGCGGTGCCACTACCCAGTTTATGCAGGTACCCATGAACCTTTTAGACGATAAGGAAACCGCAGCATTTGCAGATACCGGTGTATGGAGCAGCAAGGCCATTAAGGAAGCAAAACTGTTTGGCAAAGCAGAAGTTGTATGCAGCAGCAGGGACAGCAATTATACATTTATCCCAAAGGATTTTGCCGTACCCAATGACGCCAAATATTTTCACATTACTACCAATAATACTATATACGGCACCCAATGGCAAAGCATTCCCAAAACAAGCAATGTGATGGTAGCCGATATGAGCAGCGATATTTTAAGCCGGGTGCTTGATTTTAACAGCTTTGGGCTGATTTATGCCGGGGCCCAAAAAAATATGGGGGCCGCTGGTGTAAACCTGGTGGTGGTGAACAAAAACATATTGGGTAAAGTAAAGCGCCCCCTGCCCACCATTATGGATTACCGCAACCATATAAAAGAGGGCAGCATGCTGAATACACCACCCGTATTTGCGGTATATGTTTGCCTGCTTACCCTGCGCTGGCTCAAAGAACAGGGCGGTGTACCGGCTATTGAAAAACTCAACAACCAAAAAGCCGAACTGATTTACAACACCATTGACAATAATCCAATTTTCAGGGGTACAGTGGCCAGGGAAGACAGGAGTAAAATGAATGCAGTGTTTGTAATGGACGATGCCGCCGCTGAAACAGCATTTGCTGAGTTATGTGCTGCTGAAGGGATGGTTGGCATAAAAGGCCACCGCAGCGTGGGCGGTTTCAGGGTTTCTATGTACAACGCACTCACATTACAAAGTGTGCAGGCGCTGGCAGATTTGATGAATCATTTTGCAGCGAAAAGAGGTTGAGGCAGACCCTGATTTTTTCTCCTGTTTCTTAGAGTCACTAAATGATGAGTGATATGCCGGAGGTGCAACATTTATGGGCTGCATTATGCGTATTAGTTTATACAGGATGTTTTTACTTCACCCCAATGTCTTTAGCCTTCTAAACCTGCAATATCCTGCACTGCACGGCAGGAGATTTGGATAGCCTGAACAATTATTTGAGCAAGTTGATTACATCCTGTATCCTAATCAATTGTTGGTGATCGCCAGTCGTGGATTGACTTGCATCATACAATTGCTTTTTTCCTTTTTTTTGAGATATTGCTTTGCTTTTTATACTGCTCCTTTCGCAATTTTATAAAAGCACTGAACTCCTTCCTTTCTGCATCAGTCCAGGGCTTGTCCAAAACAACAAAGTCAACATTTTTGGGTTCTCGTATAAGTCCCATAGTTGTTATTTTTTAAAATATTGGTTAATTAATCTTGTTGCCGCAGGTGTTTCAATCATCATTTTTGTACCTTTAAAATGAGTGGCAAAAAGGGTTTGCTGATAATGCTTTATCAAGATAGTTTTTGCGTCAAAAGCAAGATACCCTTCATACCCTTTATCAAAAGAGCATTTACATGCAAAAGCAACAAGGTTGCCCGGCACACCTGAATACAGTTTTTGTTTTCCCTTATTAAACTTAGCGCTTTCAATAAGGTGCATATAAATATGATCACCCTGATCGCTAAAACTTATAAGTCCCTGGATAATTTCGGGGTTTCCTTTGATTACAAGCTTATACACTTCCCTATCCCTTAATTTAAGCTGTTCTTTCCATTTGAACTGCCAGTCTGCCTTGGTTACTTGTATGCCATCTTTAGCAGTAAGCTGGTAAATATCCGTATCAAAAACATCTCCTGAAATGGTATTTTCAATAGAGTTTGTTAATTTATCTATTTCTATATCAATCAATATTTTCCCCTTCGTTTTCACTCAGTGAAGATACGAATTTATGCTCAAAACTACAGCTGAATTGTACAAATTTGCTGGCAAGAATCTGTAGCAGGACATAGTGAGAGAAGTTTGTATAACTTTAAACTAAGTGGCAATATGCGGACTTTGAGTTTTCATTGAGCAGATACAATAAGAAGAGCAGTGGGCACTATCCAGCAGGGCGTTCGGGATGGTTTTATTGCACTTAGTTCTGTCTGCAGCATTATTGCCATCGTTATTGTACCTTTTCTACCAACAATGTTTATTTGAGCAAGTTTATTACATCCTGTATCTCAAACAAATGTTGGTTACAGTCCGGCTGCATAGCCATCTGCACAAACATCAGCAAAGGTGAAAAAGTTAAATAAATTCAACGCTGCTTTATTTCTCCCCAAAACAAAAACGAAAAACGTTAAATTTGCCCAAAATATAATAACATGGTTACGATAGCTCCATTTAAAGCACTGCGGCCCGAGGCATTGAACGCACGGGAAGTAGCCAGCAGACCCTACGATGTACTGAACAGCGCTGAAGCAAAAACTGAAGCACAGGGCAATCCCAATTCATTCCTGCACATCACCAAAAGTGAAATTGATCTTCCGGAGGATATTGATATTCATTCACAGGAAGTATATGATAAAGCCAAAGAAAACCTTGACGCATTTATCAGCCGTAATATCCTGTTCAGGGAAAGCAAACCCTGCTACTATATTTACCAGCTGGTAATGAATGGCCGCAGCCAGACGGGCCTTGTTTGCGGCAGCAGTGTGAATGATTATGAAAATGACCTGATTAAAAAACATGAGTTTACCAGGCCCGAAAAAGAAAAGGACCGCATCAATCATATAAAAACAACCGGTGCACAAACGGGTAATGTTTTTCTGGCATACAGGAATGTGGCGGATATGGACCTGCTGGTTGCCAACTGGAAAAAAGATAAAAGTCCTGTTTGCGATTTTACTGCAGATGACGGTATACAGCATACCATCTGGATTGTAAATGGTGATGAACCGATTGAACAGATATCCACCATATTTAAAGAACAGGTGCCCTGCACTTATATTGCCGACGGGCATCACAGGGCAGCTTCTGCAGCTAAAGTGCGCAGGGAACTGGGTGCAGCTGCACAGTATGGCGCTGATTATTTTTTAACCACCCTGTTTCCTGCCTCTGAACTGGCCATTATGGATTATAACAGGGTGATTAAGGACCTGAATGGCCTGGATGCTGATAGTGTTGTAACTGAACTGGCCAAAAATTTTACCATCGAAAAAGCCAGCAGTGCAGTTTCGCCCGGGAATCTGCATGAATTTGGTATGTACCTGGATAAGCAATGGTACAGGCTCACAGCAAAAGAAGGCACTTATACCAGCGACCCTATCGGCATACTGGATGTTACCATTTTGCAGAACAATATACTTGACCCGCTGCTGGGCATAAAAGACCAGCGCACAGATAAACGCATTGATTTTGTAGGTGGTATACGTGGCCTTGGTGAACTGGAAAAAAGGGTGAACAGTGGCGAAATGGCAATAGCCTTCAGCCTGCACCCGGTAAGCATACAGCAACTGTTTGATATTGCCGACAGCGGTAATGTGATGCCGCCAAAAAGCACCTGGTTTGAACCCAAGCTGCGGGATGGCTTGTTAACTCATTTAATAACAGATTAAAAATACTGTTTGAGATAAGATACCTGCCTGTTTAATTTCGGGCAGGTATTTTTTTGCAGCGCTGAAAAATACTTTTTGCTTACTGCATTTTTGTAATACCATAAATGGCCCATTGCTTCAGTGCATATTTCAAAAAAGATGGAGGTGCTTCTGAAAATGCCTTGTCCGGAGTTTTATCGCCACCTTCCTTGCTGCCTTTAAAAATCAGGGTTTCGCTTCCACGGATGGCGTACTTGGCAGCCCCCTCATGCAGGATGAGTTTTTTTGTACTGGGTGATACATCCCCCTTGCAGGCAAGCAGGTACACAAAGCAGGTTTCGGCTAACCCATCCTTATCAAGGTCGGTAACCGATAAGGAGTTTTTACAAAATTCCGCCACTACATCCACTCCGCACCAGCCAACATGGTCATTGGTTTTCCACAGCAGTTGCGGTACGGCACCCATCGTAAAATGCCAGGCCAGCAGTTCCGTTTTGCCGTCTTCTTCACCCATATCACCGGGCTTTGCCGCATCGTATTTTATTTCATTCACCGTAAGGATAACAATATTTTCCCCGGCCTTATCCTTCCAGCGTTTGCCCTGCACTATTTTACCTGTATACAATTGCCGGGCAATCAATTCATTTTTAAAAGGCAGCATTTTAATCTGGGTACTGTCTGTTGCCCTGCTGCATTGGGCTGCAGCCATTAAAATTACCAGTACAATTATTTGCTTTGCTGATTGCATATCTATAAAAATAATTTCACATACAGCCACACAAAAGGCACCGCTACCAGCAGCGAATCAAACCTGTCTAAAAAACCACCATGCCCCGGCATAAAACTGCCACTGTCTTTCACGCCTGCCAGCCGTTTCAGTTTGCTTTCCAGTAAATCACCGGCAGTACCAAACACTGCACAGATGGCCGCAATGATGGCCCAGTCTTTTATTGTGTAAAATTTTGAAAAATACCCTATTGCAGCAATTGCAACAACGCAGAGTAACGCCCCGCCCCCTGTACCCTCCCAGGTTTTTTTGGGTGATATTTTTGAAAAAGGCGTTTTGCCAATTAATGAACCCACAATATAAGCCATGGTATCATTGATCCAGATAGAGAAGATGATGCCGCAGGGAATAACATAAAAAGCTATGAAAGGAAAGCTGCCCAAACACCCCGTATTTGTTGCTGCACTATTTTCTGCCGCCACAATACCAGCAAGATCCAGCAGCATCAGGCAGGGCATGGTAATATAGAGCAACCCAAGGGGCAGACGGGACACATATTGTCCGGGTTTAATCAGCTTTACCAGTTTCACATACTCCCACCAGCAACCAAAATGTATCACCACAAACAAAGCTAAAAAACTCCATTTGCTCAGCAGCAATCCTGCCATCATCACCACCACAAAAATGATTGCTGTAAGTGCCCTTGTTTTAAAAACGGCTTTATTCAATGCCATACTAAACCCTGTTTGCTTTTTCGTCGTTTAAAAAATCGTTAAAAGGCCTGGCCTTTTCGATGAGTATATTTTCCTGCATGGAAATGGCAGTGCGGTTATGCGCCGATATTTTCTCAAAAACGATAAATAATGCCACCACACCGGCACCGGCAGCAATACCGGCCCACCAGGGCAGGCTGCTGCTCATTTTGGCCATGTCCACCTTGCCGTCTTTTATCCCTGTAAAAAACAATGCAATAATGGCCAGGCAGTTGTTTAAAAAATGAGCAACGATATTGATCCAGATATTCTTGCTTCTGTAAAACATCCATCCCAGTACAAAACCCAGTGCCACCCTGCTTAAAAACAGGTACCAGGATGCGTGGATAAGGCTGAAAACCACAGAGGTAACGATAATGGCCAGCAGCGGCTTTTTCCACCAGCGGCAGAAAAGGTTCTGCATGGCACCCCTGAACAATGCTTCTTCAAATACAGCAGGCAGCATTGCCATCAAAAATACCGCTACCAGGAAGTCTCCGGAGCTCTTCAGGTTGCTGAGCCCCGCCACCTGGTCGTTATAGGCTTTTTCAGCTGCCATGGCTTTGGCGTTGAGTACCGGTACATATTCCAGTAAAAATTTACTCAGTTGGTGCAGGGTATCGGCAAAAAAACCGGTGAGGAGTATGATAAAAAAACCAATCACCACCTGCGGCAGGGTTACATATTTGTTAAATCCCAGCCAGATGGTCCTTTTTCCATGACATACCAGCAGGTACACAAATGCCGGTACCAGCATCAGCAGCAGTGAGCCTGCCACTTGTATAAGCCTGCCGTACTGCAAATTTTCGGGTTTGCCTATTGCCGGTACCAGGTCAGTCCCCACTTTTTCATAAGGTATCCCCATCAGGCTGGTGGCTACTACCGACGTTACAATTGCCGATAATATGAAGCCGGCACCCAAAAGGGCCAGCAGTACCCCAAATTGCGCCCAGCCGGTAAATCCTTTTACACTTCTGTATTGCATCGGTTATTTAAAGATTTAGTGTGTAACTTTGCTTAATTTTTTATGGTAAACATTGGCAAGATACAACTTCCTGATTTCCCGCTGCTGCTTGCGCCCATGGAAGACGTGAGCGACCCGCCTTTTCGTGCCGTTTGCAAAGACCAGGGGGCCGACCTGATGTACACAGAATTCATCAGCAGCGAGGGATTGATACGGGATGCGATCAAAAGCAGGAAAAAATTAGACATTTTCGACTACGAACGCCCGGTGGGTATACAAATATTTGGCGGCGATGAGGAAAGCCTGTCGCTGGCGGCTAAAATTGTGGATGTTACCAACCCCGACCTGCTGGACATCAATTTTGGCTGCCCGGTAAAAAAAGTGGCATTAAAAGGTGCCGGGGCAGGTGTACTGAAAGATATTGACCTGATGGTAAGCCTTACAGCTGCAGTGGTAAAAAGCACTTCGCTGCCCGTTACCGTTAAAACCCGCCTTGGCTGGGATGACAACTCCCTTACGATTGAAGAAGTAGCCGAACGCCTGCAGGATGTGGGCATACAGGCACTTGCCATACATGGCCGCACCCGTGCACAGATGTACAAGGGCGAGGCCGACTGGACATTGATAGGAAAAGTAAAAAACAACCCCCGCATTAAAATACCCATATTTGGCAATGGCGATATTGACAGTGCCGAAAAAGCAGTGGAATACCAAAACCGTTATGGGGTGGATGGCATTATGATTGGCAGGGCAGCCATCGGTTACCCCTGGATATTTAATGAAATAAAACATTTCAGGGAAACAGGTGAGCATTTAGCGCCACCTACCATTGAAGAGCGGGTAGCCGTGGCCAAAAAACACCTGCACAAAAGTGTGGAATGGAAAGGCCCCATCGTGGGCATTTTTGAAATGCGCCGCCATTATGCCAATTATTTAAAAGGCATGCCCAATATCAAAGAGTTCAGGGGCAGGCTGGTTACACTCAAGGAAGTGGAAGAAATTGATGCCGTGCTGGATGAGATTGTGGCCAATTACAGCGGCTATGAATTCGAAAAAACACCCATTGAACTGATCAATTACCACGAGAAGTGCCCGGTAAATTAAACCAGCAAAGGAGTTTTCATTAAACCTCCTGCATTATATTTACTGGTTTATTTTACAGCCGGGTAAACCTGATTTTTTTTTGATACAGTACTATACGATAGCTCCACCGCTTCAGCTTGCAAAATACGTAAGGTATTTTTGGGTGCTGGAAGGTGAAACCGGTGGCACGGCTCCTTATATCCACCGTACCATGGCATCGGGCTGCCCTGAATTATTTTTTCATTACAAGGGTATCTTTGATGAATTGCTCCCGTACGGCAAAGCAGAAAAATCCGTTGCTTCAGGCATCAGTGGCCCAGCACAGCAATTCAGCCGTTTTTCCATCAAAGAAAATTTTGGCATGTTTGGTGCCTACCTCTACCCTTTTGCCATACCGCTGTTTTTTAACCTGCCTGCTACCGAACTGGTTGACGAAATGCCATCACTTTCCACCCTGCTGGGAACAGAAGGCCGCTTACTGGAAGAACAGATGATGGTTGCCGCAGATAACCGGCAGCGTGTAAAAATCATATCCTCCTATTTGGAGAAAAAAATACAGCACAGCAAAGAAGACCCCGGCATTTTTTCCTGCATCAGCCGTATCATCCATTCAAAGGAAAGTACAAGCATACAGGAATTGACAGATCAATACTTCCTTTCAGCAAAACAACTGGAACGCAGGTTTAAAACATACTGTGGCTTAAGCCCCAAGCGCTTTGCCCGCATTACCCGTTTCCAGTCTGCCCTTGAACTTTACAGCAATAAACACATGTCACTTACCGGTATAGCTCATGACTGCGGGTATTACGACCAGTCGCATTTCATCCACGACTTCAAGGCTTTCTCCGGCTATCATCCCAAACAATATTTCAGCGGTAAAGCCGAAGGTGTGGAATGGCGTGATGTATAAGAATGTCGTTTTTTTACAATTTATGTACCGGTATCCGCTATAGTTTTGTACAATATTTATCAAAACATAAAATAAAACGCATGAACATTCCTTCTTCTCACCAGGCCATAATGCCTTACCTGATGCTGAACGGTGCAGCAGCCTTTGCAGAATTTGCAAAAAAAGTTTTTAATGCCGAACTTACTTACAGCGTTATGAGGGAAGATGGTATTACAGCCATGCACTGCGAATTGCAGATAAGCGGTTGCACTATCATGTTTTGCGAGGCCACCGAAACCTGGCAGCCACAAACAGCTAATTTATTTGTGTATGTACCCGATGCTGATGCCACTTATGCAATAGCCATTGCTGAAGGCGCCGAAACAGTAACCGAAATGGCCGACCAGGACTATGGCAGAAGTGGCGGTGTAAAAGACCCATTTGGCAATACCTGGTGGATTACATCCGTAAAATAAATTAATTGCATATAATGTTATGAGCCCTGTGTTTTGAAGCTGCACAAAATTAAAAAGACCGCCGCTGTTATGATTGCAGTCATAAAATTACTGTTGCTTAAAAGATAACTTGCTATCATCTTTTAAAACAAAAATCATAGTATCATGCTAAAAAAAATAACAGCAGTTGCAGTTGTTTGCCTGTGCATTGCAACAAGCTGCAGTAACAATAATGTAACTACAGAGGCTCAGCCAGCTGCTGCAGAAAAAACCACTGGTCAATCTGGTGTGCAGGATGATGCTTCACAAAAAAATGTGGTGCAGGTGGCAGCAGGCAGTAAGGATCATACCACACTTGTAGCTGCGGTAAAAGCGGCCGAGCTGGTGGATGCCCTCAGTAATGCCGGGCCATTTACTGTGTTTGCGCCTACCAATGCCGCATTTGACAAACTGCCGGCAGGAACCGTTGATGGCTTGCTGAAACCCGAAAAGAAAAGTGACCTCGCCGATATTTTGCAATACCATGTTTCGGTAGGTGTGTACAAAGCTGAATCACTGCAGGATGGCCAGTCGCTTGGACAGGTAAACGGAAGCAATATCAGCATCAGCAAAAAAGATGGTAAGATTGTGGTAAATGGAACAGCCACCATTGTTGCTTCCATACCAGCATCCAATGGCATCATACATGTGATAGACGGGGTGTTGTTACCACCCAAAAAATAAATACCGGTATTAACAATGTAATAAAAAAGCAGGACATCTGTCCAGCTTTTTTATTACAAGGGGTTAGTAAACCTTTTGTGAGTCTGATTCCTGCGGCTGAATGTTGCCCTGCATTACTGCCGATATACTCCTTGCCCTCTCTTTGGCAAGTGTTGCCTTTTCGCCCTCAAATAACTCATCAACAGTTGCGGCAAAGAGCAGGTTCCATTGCCTGAAGTGTGCTGCGGTTAATGCTATCATTTGATGAAGCCGCCTGTGCGTATCCAATGGATTACCATCATAATTGCCGGTATAAAAAAGGGTATTTTCCCAAAAATCGTACATAACCGGCAGGTGCTTTATCCAGTTCACTTTTACCAGGTCAGTAAATATGTGATTTAAAAGTGCATCATCAATCACCTTTTGATAAAAAGTATTGATCAGCACCACAATATCATTCCTGTTTCTGATGTCCTTTTTCATGTGCTTCTTTAGTTTTTTTTTGGCAGGTTCCTTCTCTACAGGTCTTTTCTCTTAAACCGGCGCAACGAAAGCCACAGCGGCAGCATTGTCCACAGCATCAGTATCCCCAATGAAAATACCATGCCGGCTGTGGTACCAAAAAAATCTTTGAATACAGCGCCGGTGTACCCCATCATTGCCGAAACATCCAGCCGCATCAAAATCAGTATCCTGCTCAAATCAACCGGGTTAAATGCACTTACGCCAATCATTGCTTTTTCGAGCGGATAATCTGACAGTTGAAACAGCAGAAACAGCACCAGCCCGTCAAACAGCAATGAAAAGTAGAGCCACAATAAAATAGCTACACCAATACCCTTAGCCTTATCCCTGGTTTTTACTGCAGCCAGCATAGCAATGGCTACAAAAATAATGCTCAGCAAAATGCCGGTACCAATCATAATAAATCCTGTAGCATTGGCCTGGTAAATTAAAAGTGGTATACCCACCCCCGCAAAAAAAGCCAGTGAAAATGCCCCGGCCAGGCCGGCAAATAAACTCAACCAGATGGTTTTACGCCTGAGTGGCTGGCTTACCAGCAGCTCAATAAATTCGGCACTATTGTATACATAAATAGTAGAAAAAATAATACTTACCAGCGGCACTACAATAAGAATAATATTGAGCAGACTAAGCAATCCCTTACTGCTGTTATCCTCCAGGCTGAATACGCTGAATGATGCAATCAGCAACGCAATGGTATACACCAGCATTATCCTGTTGCGCAGAATATCGGCCATTACATATTTGATAATTTTTTTCATCACTTATTTTTTGTCATAACACGGGCAATGGCTTTTGCCAGTTTTTCCTCCCCTGTATCCTCCCGGAGGGCTTCAATGGTTTTATGAAACAGCAACTTCCCCTCCTGCATGTAAATTACCTGGCTCACCAAATCGTCCAGTTCACTTAGTACATGAGAGGTGATGAGAACCAGTTTACCACGGGCTTTTTCGGTTGTTATTTTATTCTTGAGTATTTCAGATGCAACCGGGTCAAGGCCAGCAGTTGGTTCATCCAGTATCAGTACAGGTGGTGAAAATAAAAAAGCCAGTGCAGCACTTACTTTCTGCCTGGTGCCGCCCGAAAGCGTTCTCATGCGTTTGTTCAGCAGCGCCTTCAGTTCAAAAGCATCCACCAGTTCTTCATCCAGTTCAGTTACACCACTTCTTATGTCTTTCATCATAGCAAGTACATGGCCAATGGTCATATTATCAGGATACCTGCCAATCTGCGGCATATACCCGATCTGCTCCCTGTACTGCCAGTGATGCAGAATATTGTTTCCGTTAAAAGTAATAAAACCACTATCGGGTACCACCATACCCAATATGCTCTTAATCAATGTTGTTTTACCACTGGCATTGGGGCCAATCAATGCGATACACTCTCCACGGTTGCAGGTAACACTTACGTTATCCAGCGCCTTCAGTTTTGCAAATTTCTTTGATACGTTACTCGCAATAATCATAAAAATATTTTAACGGTATTTTTTGCTTTGAGCATCCGCTATCACCAACTGCTGTATTTCTTCATCACCGGAAATTCATCTTTCAAATCTTCCGGCGTAAGACTGGGGATTACTTTTTCAGTCTTATCCAGCAGTGTGGTGATAAAACTTCTGAACAGCAGCATCGCCGGGGGATTTTTTTCAACAATCATCGAATACATACTTACCGGCCTGTAAGCAAAATCACCAACATCATTCTTATCCAGGTCATAGCCCTCATACTTATCCCAGTAATTGCCATTGAATGTATTGAGCACAAGTGAGCCATTGGTACCAACATCAAATGTGTTGCCGCTGAAATTGTTCCTGGTTACCGTTACTTCCATGCAACTGGCCTGTATCTTCATGCCCCAGCCATTATTCACAAATGCATTCCGCTGTATATTGATCCTGCTTACGCCTTCCATGTAAATGCCGCTCGTATTTTTATTAAAACTGTTGCCGTCAATATAGCTGTCTGTAATATCTTTCAGCAAAATTCCATAAGCCGCATCACCCCAGTTTTCTTCAAAATAATTGTGAAACATTTTTACCCCGTGTGAGTACATTACAGCCACACCTGCCCCGTTGCCACTGAAAATATTACTGATGTAAGCATCATTGTGTGAAAACATAAAGTGCAGCCCATAACGGATATTTTTGCCCGAAGTGTTACGCCAGATAACGGAATTGGTAACAAATTCAAAATAGATACCATCCCTGTGGCCGCTGATGGTATTGCCGATGATACGGAGGCTGTCGCTTTTGCGGCAATGTATGCCATTACCACTTTGCTGCTCCTCGGTATTGTAAGCTTCAAGCCGGTTATTTTGTATGGTGCAGTTGGTTCCCCCATCTGTGTAAATGCCAAAAAAAGTATCTTCCAGTATATTGTTCTGTATAACAACATCCCTGCTGTTATAAATTTTTATCCCTCCAAAATCCTCCACACTTGAAACACCTGAATGAACAACCTTAAAGCCATCCACCACCACGCTATTCGCCTTTACCGAAATTATTTCGTATAGTTTTTCACCATCCAGCACCGGATAATTAAGGCCGAGCAACACAATCCTTTTACTGATTACCAGGTTTTTCTCATTATAAACACCCTGCTCCACCAGCACCGTATCACCATCGCCGGCGGCAACCAAAGCTGCACTTATCGTTTTATACAAACTGCTCTTGCCAACAAACAATGTACTGCATTTTGCAGTTAACCCTGTTAAAAACAATAATATCAGAAAGCAGGTTTTCATCTGCTTATCTCCTCCCATAATACCATACTGCCACTGTATCGTGCTGCTGCCTTTTTCATACTGTCTGTATTGCTGAAAGCCGCAATATTTCCTCCCATGGGCGTTTTAAGCAAATCACTTTTGCAGAATACTGCATCGCCCTCTTTAATAAGCATATGTCCGTTGCTGAAATCAGTAAAGTAAACAGCTGCCTTATCTTTTTTAACGCCGTTTTCTGTATGTAAAAAAGATACGAGGCAATGTATATCATCAAACTTGTATATTTTCCCTTTTTGTGTTACCAGCTCTGCCCCAAACCTGTTATCACTTATGGTCATTTTACAGAAACTGCAATTGTCCCTTCCCACCTGGATAGGTTCCGGCTTTGTATTGCAACTGTTCAGAAAAAAAGTCATACATAACCCGGCTGTTGCAACTGCCACTTTATTACTTCTGGTTATTTTTTTGCTGCGCCTCCATTCAAGCACTACCGCCCCCAGCAGCAAAGTACCCACTGCAATAAATATCCAGCCGCCAATATCCGGCATTGAATAAGCCCCAAAATTGAGCAACTGTTTATACCCTATCAAAGGAGGCTGATAAGCCATTCCCGGTACAATAATGGCAGCATCGGGGTTTAAGTTGTGTCCATAATTATACTCCCAGCGCCAGAAATCAACCATTGCCACCACACCAAATAATACAAACAGAACAAAAAGTAAATTAAGTACCCTTCGTTTTGCCATCAGCGCAGTAAGCATAAAAGCAGCAGTAAAAAAGATAATAATATAAGGCAGTATGGTAAACTCAATAAAATCTGCATCATGCAGTGTTTTCATGCCAATATAATGGTTAAGCCCGTTGATGATATCCACATTACCGCCAATTTTTTTAGCGTAAATAAGCAGCTTCAATCCCTCGGGATATTGCGGCGCATCCAGGTCGATACGCCACATGGGTACATATAACACGGCGATAAGTGCCACACCGCACAAAACCAGGAGTATCCTTGTTGCCGCAGTTAAACTGTTATGCTTCATTTTACCTGTATTGAATTAAAAAGAGCCGCAGGATGATTGCTTGCTGTTGCCTGTAATACTGCACATGACATTCTAAGTCCGGGCAGGTTTACAAAGCATTGCCGGCACGACAGTTCCGGGTACCACAGCATGTAACCATTCACCATACGGCTCTGTATACTTATTTCCCTTTAGCACTATCCGCCTTAGCCACATTTGTACCGGTACTGAAACTGAGCGGCACTGCACTACCGGCAGGTGAAACCCTTACATAGCCCTGCATTTCCTGGTGCAGCGCACTGCAAAAGTCCGTACAGTAAATGGGAAATATTCCCACCCTGTCTGGTACCCATTTTAATGTTTGTGTTTCACCAGGCATGATCAGCAATTCAGCATTAATGGCGCCTTTTACGGCAAATCCATGAGGCACATCCCAATCCTGTTCCAGGTTAGTGACATGAAAATATACTTCATCACCCATTTTTACGCCTTCGATATTGTCAGGAGAAAAGTGGGAACGGATGGATGTCATGTACACATGCACTTTATTTCCTTCCCTCACCACCTTGCTCATGCCTTCGCCTTTGGCCACATAAGCATTGGTGTTTTCATCAATCTTGAAAAACTTAACCGACTTGTTTTTTATCACATCTGCCGGCACCGCCTGTGCGTAGTGCGGCTCGCCAATGGTGGGAAAGTCGAGTATCAACTGCATTTTATCCCCGCTGATATCATACAGTTGTGCACTTTGCGACAACTCCGGCCCGGTTGGCAGGTAACGGTCTTTGGTAATTTTGTTGTACGCAATCATGTATTTGGGCGATGGTTTTTTACTATCGCCACCAGGCACACACAAGTGACCTACAGAATAATAGGTTGGTACACGGTCCAGCACTTTTAAATCTTTGATGTTCCACTTAACCACTTCGCTGGATACAAAGAAAGATGTGTAAGCATTCCCCTTACCGTCAAACTCGGTATGCAGCGGACCAAGACCGGGTTTTTTCACTTCACCATATAATGCCGCTTCATATTTAATGACAGGAATACCCTCGTATTCACCTGCAAAGGCTTTATCAGCAATTGCTTTCTGCATTTTATCAAAACTGAATACGGGTATCAATGCAGCCAGTTTGCCGCTGCCAACAATGTACTCACCGGTGGGATCCACATCGCAGCCATGCGGCGACTTAGGGCAGGGAATCATGTAGCAGATATCTTTCAGCTCTTTTGAATCCAGCACAGTCACTTCTGTTTTGATGGTGGATGTAGCAGTATGTGTTTTTTCGTCGTAGCGGTTACTGGCATATTTAACAGCCTGCTTTCTGCCCTTACCTGCCTTTAGATATTCCTCTGCCTTTTTCCAGTTTACTGCCATTATAAAATCCTTATCCCGTTGCGATGCGTTTACTTCCAGCAGGGTATTGGCCTGCTCGGTGTTATAGCAACTGAAGAAGAACCAGCCATGAGATTTGCCTTTGCCTGCATGGCTCAAATCAAAGTTTACGCCGGGACATTGTATCTGGAAAGCAATATCCATCTTGCCATCAGTTTTATCTACGCTGATGAAACTTAAAGTGCCTTTGAAATTCTGCTTATAGGTATTGATGGGTATATCGCCATTGACATTATCGGGCGGCACACTAAAGCGGGTACCCGCAATTACATACTCTGTATTTTCAGTTATAAAGGGAGAGGAGTGATTACCTGCACTGTTGGGCAGTTCAATGATTTCTGCTGTACGGAAAGTGCTGAGGTCGATACGGGCAACACGGGGTGTATTGTTTGCATTGCCAAATATCCAGCGCCCGTCTATTTCGCCATTGGTTTGCGAAAGTTCTGTATGATGCAGGTCATCCCAGGGTACTATCCCATGTGATGTGTTCAGCATCGGTTTGGTTTCTTCGCTGTAACCCCAGCCCTTTTCCGGATCAACTGAAAATACCGGTATCACCCTAAGCAGCCTGCCACTCGGGAGACCATATACGCTCATCTGCCCGCTGAAGCCACCCGATACAAAATTATAATACTCATCGTACTTTCCGGGTGCCACATAAGCTTTGGCTGCCGCATCGCCGCTTATGGCACTGCCTGCATTTTTGGGTTTACATCCATACATACCTGCCACCAGTGCAAAAATCACCAGTGAGGCTATTGTTATTTTCTTTTTCATCTGTATCATTTTTAATTTTTTAAGCAGGCGTAGTCTGGCTTGCTGCAGCAGCAGTTGTTACCCTGCACTGCTGAAATATTACTGCCGTCCCGGTTATTTTACACCATCATTTTTGCGCATAAATTCGTAGAGTGACCTGGCTTCTTCATCCGCCAGGTTTTGGTTGGGCATTCGCACCAGGCAAATTTCAAGCTGTGCCTGTGCCTTGGGATCTTTGTTCAGCATCACATCGGGATTGGTAATAAAGTTCATAATCCATTCGGCGGTATTCCTTGTGGTTACACCTTTCCAGCCCGGGCCAACTAATTTTTCTTCGGTGAGTTTATGGCAACTGCCGCATTTTACTCCAAAGGTTTTATTGCCGGCTTCCGCCATGGCTGCATTCAGGGTTGGCGAAACATCTACCTTGGTAAACCTGCCTTCTCCCCTCTTGGGATCGTAAGATGGATTGCCGTCTGCTGAGGCTTTCGTATCAGCGCCGGGTACTGGTGTGCCTGAATTGGTATTGGCCCCGCCACAGGAAACTGCAGCTGCTGCAATCATTGCTATTACTATCAATTTTTTCATGTTCAAATATTTTTTTGATACCACAAGGTAGGTGCAGCCACCGCTGAGTTTTTATGCGTCAAATCATAATCCAGTTAAATAAATAAAAAATATTGCTTCCGTTCTTGCGGAATGCCTGCCTGCAAAGGGATTGCACCGAAAAAGATGTATGGAGCCGGTATAATATGACTTTAATCATACAATGGCTTGCGCTATATCATACCCCTGTCACTAACTGATGAATAGCTTTGGAAATTACTTAATTAAAAAGTACATCCTGTTATGATAGGTATTGACATATTGCTTACCTGGGGGGCAGCTTTTAAAAAAGTAGCTGCCGGTGAAATGATTTTCAGGGAGGGCGGACCCTGCTGCTTTTATTACCAGTTGGTAAGTGGTAGTGTAAGATGGGTAAATGTTGACGATAATGGCAAAGAGTTTATTCAAACCATTATTGAACCCGGTGAATGCTTTGGAGAACTGCCCTTGTTTGATGACGGCCCCTATGCAGCCTCAGCCATTGCAGATGATGACAGTGTCGTTATCAGGTTGCATAAGCCCGTTTTTATTGAGTTACTTAAAGAAAACCAGGAGCTGCACTTTGCTTTCAGCCGGTTACTGGCGCAAAGGGTGCGCTTTAAATTTTTATTGCTCAAATCACTTGCAGTGGATGACCCTGAAAACAGGATAAGCACCCTTCTGAATCACCTTAAAAAAGAAAAACGGAACTTTTGTGGCAAATGCAACAAGCTTAACCTGACCCGCCAGCAAATAGCCGACATGACCGGGCTTCGGGTGGAAACCGTTATCAGGGCGATGCGTACCATGCATGAAAAAGGGGAGTTGCTGATTGACAAAGGCAAAGTGTATTGCAGGGATATGATTACAGTCATATAAGCAGCAGACCCGGTATTCTATTTTTACGGCCAAATACAACCAATGGGCATTTCACTAAGGTTCTGGCTACGCATAGCATTTATTAACCTGCTGCTTGTTGCTTTTATAGGGGTTGTGCTGCGTTTTAAGATTGTGTTTTCACTTCCCTTTGTTGATCAAAAACACCTGTTGCATGGTCATTCCCATTTTGCATTTACCGGCTGGATTACACAGGCTTTAATGGCATTATTGGTAGCCCGGCTTAACCCTTCCGAACCAGCAAGCGCTTTTAAAAAATACCGCTGGCTGCTTAGTGCCAATCTTTTTACCGCTTACGCAATGCTGGTGAGTTTTCCACTGCAGGGCTATGGTGCATGGTCCATCAGCTTTTCAACCTTATCTATTTTTACTGCCTGGATTTTCTCGGTTGCATACTGGAAAGACCTGTGTGCGCTGCAGCTGAAAAGCAGCAGCCACCAATGGTTTAAAGCAGCGCTGGTATTTAACATCATTTCATCGGCTGGTACATTTATGCTGGCGTACATGATGGCCACAAAAAACGTACATCAAAACTGGTACCTGGCGGCAGTGTATTTTTTTCTTCACTTTCAATACAACGGCTGGTTCTTTTTTGCAGGCATGGGCCTGCTGGTGGCTGCAATTGAGAAAATAACTGGTAATGCTGCAAAGCTCAACCGGGTGTTCAGGCTCTTTGCTCTGGCCTGTATACCAGCCTATTTTCTTTCGGCACTTTGGTTACCCATACCGGCCTTTGTTTACTGGCTGGTGGTGCTTGCGGCAGCCGCACAGCTTGCTGGCTGGGGACTGCTGGTGCAATTACTGTTTAAAAATAAAGCTGCTATCGGGGCCGCAATAACCGTTACCGGCAAATGGGTGCTGTTGCTTGCAGGTGCTGCATTAAGCATAAAACTGCTGCTGCAGATGGGTTCGGTAATTCCGTCGCTCAGCCAGTTGGCTTTTGGTTTCCGTCCCATTGTGATAGGCTACCTGCATTTAGTTTTGCTGGGTGTGATTACGATGTTTATTCTTGGTTATGCCACAGCTTTTAACCTGCTGCTGGTCAACAAAAATGCCCGCAGAGGAATCGGTATTTTTGTAACAGGCATTGTCGTTAATGAATGCTTATTAATGACACAGGGAGTTGCCGGACTCAGCTATACAGGCATCCCTGGTATCAATGAATGGCTGCTGGGCGCTGCCATTATCATGTGTGCCGGAATGGTGCAGTTTGTTGCGGCTACTAAAAATAAGTCCGGTATTTAGCTGTTCATCACCGCACCACCATTAATATCAAAAGTTTGCCCGGTTATGGAGCTTTGCCCAAGCAGGTAAGCCACCAGTTCAGCAACTTCTTCCGGCTCACTCATTTTTTTTAGTGGTACGCTCTGCATCGCAATATCGTAAAATTCATTTTTGCTGATACCAATACCATCTGCAATGCCCTGCAATCCATCCTGCGCCATGCTGGTATTTACCCAGCCGGGGCAGATGGCATTTACTAAAATATTTTCTGGCGCAAACTCAATGGCCCATGAACGCATCAAACCCAGCAACCCCGCTTTGGAAGCACAGTAGGCCGAATAATTGGCCACACCCAACCTTGCCAGTATGGAAGAAGTAATAACGATTTGTTTGTACCCGCTGGTACCCTTTTTTAATGCAGGCAGAAAATGCTGCACGGTAAGATATGTGCCGGTAAGGTTGGTGTCAATGATCTGTTGCCAGCGGTCGTTTTCGCCAAAATTGTTTTCCCCGCCGATGCCTGCATTGGCAATAATGCCATCCAGCACAAGACCGGGATGCCTGCTCTCCAACTGCTGTAAAGCTTCATTGTCTTTTATATCTGCCAAAAATATTTCATGATTACCCGGCTGCAGTTTTGACAAAGTTTCTTTTAATGCCGCTTCATTTCTGCCGAGCAGGAAACAGGTATGACCCTGCTCTGCCAATTGTACGGTTATTGCCCTGCCGATGCCGCTTCCGGCTCCTGTGATCAAGTAGTTCATTGTATGCTGCTTTTGTTTGCAGTGGTTGCAAATATACCGGTTTAAGGTTTTACCAAACAGTTAAAGCATAATGTGTTTCTATTTGAAATGGATAAATTATGTAAAGTAAAATAGTTGACAGTGCGACAGATGACAGTTGACGGGGCAACCCTGCGCCCTTTGCGTTTCTCTCAACCCTTTGCGTTTTCTTCGCCCTTGGCATTTCTCTGCGTTCTTTGCGTTTCTCTGCGCACTTTGCGATACATTTTTACCGCCTTCTTTTACCAACAGCTAAGCATAAACCAGACATTGCCTGCAATTGAGTAAGTTTGCAGTCTATTATGGAATTATTCAATACTACCAACCGCATCATTGTTACCTGCAGCAAGCGCATTGCTCCCTGGCTGCAGCAGGAAATTGCAGCACTGGGTTATACTGACACAAGGGTCTTTCCTACGGGGGTGGAACTGCAAGGTACCATGGCCGACTGCATCACCCTCAACCTCAACCTGCGCTGCGCCAGCCAGGTATTGTTTTCCATCAAGGAATTCAGGGCTTTTAATGCAGACGATGTGTACAAGGCGCTGGTGGATTTTCCTTGGGAAGATATTTTGAAACAGGACGCCTATTTTTCCATCACCAGCAATGTAAACAATGATACCATTGACAACTCGCTGTATGTAAACGTAAAGATAAAGGATGCCATTGCCGACAGGTTCCGCAACAAGACCGGCGAAAGACCCAACTCAGGCCCCGAGGGCGACCAGGCGGTGATCAATCTTTTCTGGAAGGATGATTATGCTGAATTGTTTGTGGATACATCGGGACAAACCCTCTCCAAACATGGTTACCGCAAAATACCGGGCAAAGCACCCATGATGGAATCGCTGGCCGCTGCTACATTGCTGGCCACCAAATGGGACAGGAAATCTCCCTTTATCAATCCCATGTGCGGCTCGGGTACCGTGGCCATTGAAGCGGCCATGCTGGCCACCAACCGCAGACCCGGATTGTACCGCACCAATTACAGTTTTATGCACTTTGCCGGTTATACGGAAGATATGTATGAAGCTGCCTATAAAAAATTAGAACAGCAGGTAACCGATGTGCCCGGCTTACAAATCACCGCTACCGACATCAGCGAAGATGCCATTTATGTATCCAAAGTAAATGCGGGCATTGCCGGTGTGGAAGAACTGATCAGTTTTGCGGTATGCGATTTCCAGGAAACGGTAATACCCGAAAATGAAAATGGTGTGGTGTATTTTAATCCTGAATATGGCGACAGGTTGGGCGAAGCAGTTGCCCTGCAGGAAACCTACAGCCTGCTCGGCGACTTTATGAAGAAAAAATGTAAAGGCTATACCGGCTACATTTTTACCGGCAACCTTGAGCTGGCAAAAAAGATTGGCCTCAAACCATCCCGCCGCTTAGAATTTTACACCAGCAAAATTGATTGCAGGCTGCTGGAGTATGAGCTATATGGAGGAAGCAGGAAGGTGGAGAAGTGAGGGGGCTATGCGTCAATTGGAGTTTTTCTGTGGTTTATTTTTACTTGATTAACAACAAAAAAAAGATGGCTAAATCAAACAACTTTCGTTTATTTTTGAGTTGGCTGCAAGCGTTGGGGACAGTGCTAATTTGAAACATTTGTGTAATGAACAAACATTTTTACTAGAACATTTTTAGTATATTTGGAAAGTGAAAAAGAAGAAACAAATAGGACTTGATGTTTTAATTGACAAATTGACCAACTCCATAGAAAATGTGGTAACAGGTGACAGTTTTTCAACAGATATTACGCTTATTTCAAATTCTGACCTAAAGACAGTTACCAAAAAAAACCATTGGGCATTTGACTGGAAAGAAGAATTAAAGCAACCCGAAAGAGATGTTTACAAATTGACAATCGTAAACAATCAAACTATTATTCAGGGACTAATTAGTTTAGAGATAAAATCTGACCACGTATATATGCACTTGGTTGAAAGCGCCCCATTCAACAAAGGCAAGACAAAAATTTATGCTGGAGTTCCTGACAACTTAGTTGCATTTGCTTGCAAACTTTCTTTTCAACGTGGACACGAAGGCAACGTTTCTTTTTTCTCCAAGACACAACTTATTCAACACTATGTTGACACTTTAGGTGCATTACATTTTGGCGGACGAGTTATGATTATTGACACTAAAGCAGCATTAAAGCTTTTAAATAAATACTTTCCAAAATGAAAAATAAATCAACAGAACTTGATGTGGACTTTATTGGCGGACAAGGACCGTTAACTAAAAGTGAAGAACAAGCAATTAGCGAATTTATTAAATCTAAAAAATTATTGAGAATTAAAAAGCAAGTTCGCAAGACAAAAACAACAGCACGAACAAAAGTTACTGCATAACAAGAACAATTATACACTGCGGGAAAGATAGGCCATCCGCTAACAGCACCTGCAAGAAATTATCGGTTCTGTGGATAAATGAAGTTTTGTGCTTCATAGCAAGTTCAGTGGTGGCAGACAGTTTTCGTCTCCGAAATCGCCAACTTCTTGTAGCTGCAAAACGTTAGCTGTAATTATTCCAGACACTTTATGAAAGTAATAACCTTCATTTTAATTCTAGCATCTTCAAATACTTTGTTGGGACAGACGATTTCTTTGCAGGAATATTTCCCTCTCGGAAATGGCTGACAATCATTTCGGATTGGAAAACGGCAAAATACATTGACACTGTTTGGTTTAAAAAAGACATTTGTATTGTAAAATGGCTGAGGAGTACCGGGAGGTTGGAAGAGGTTAAACTGTGACCATAACTACAACCAATATAAGGTTTGCCTTTATTGGGGTATAACCGAATAATTAAACACTGCTATTATTTCACCCCCTCACCCCTGCTTCCAGTACTCATACTGTATGTACTGCGCCGTTTCATCAGCCGCAGGTTTGCCCAGTAATTTGCTCACTACATACAAAGCCATATCAATCCCGGCCGATACACCGGCTGATAAGATGATGCGGCCATTGTCTACCCAGCGTTCCTGCGGCAGCAGTTTGGTAAATGGTGCTGCGTCTTTCATGGCTTCCACGGCTTTCCAGTGTGTGGTGGCAGCAAGCCCTTTCAGCAGCCCGGCCTTGCCCAGTATCAGCGAGCCGGTGCAAACGGACAGCATCAGCTCTGCCGTTTTGTTCTGCTCCTTCAGCCAGTTGAGCAATACTGTATTGTGCATTTCTTTACGGCTGCCAAAATGTGTACCATCAGCATTGATACCGCCGCCGCCGGGTACCAGCACTATATCGGGCCTGGGGCATTCATGCATCAGGTAATTAACGGTGATGTGCAAATTATTACGTGCAGTGATATTCTGCTTCTCCGCTACAGTGTATACATTAAAAGGTTTTTCTCCACCGCTGCGCAGCCCGCATACAGAAAATATTTCAAAAGGGCCGCTGAAGTCAAGTACTTCCACATCATCAAAAAGATAAATGGCTAAGTTGCGCATGGAAAAATTTTTATAAAATTATAACAGGCCGCTCAATTAAAAAAACAGTTACCGGTTGCAGGCTGCTACAGCAATGCTGCTGCCGCCTCATCCAGCACAAAGCAGCAATGGCGGTGCTGCTGCAGGCAGGATGCTGGTATTGCTTCGGTGATAATCCCTTTTGCCGCCTGCTGAATGATACCGGCTTTGGCTCCTCCCCATGCAGTAAGTATCACCTGCCTTGCCTCCATAACATGGCGGATGCCGATGCTGATGGCCTGTGGCGGTACTGCTTCAGCGCTTCCAAAATCAGTTATGGCGGCTTCCCTGCTCTGTGCCGACAGGTTTACCAGGTTGGTGTACGTATCAAAGGATGTACCCGGTTCGTTGAAAGCAATATGCCCGTTGCTGCCGATACCCAGTAGCAGCAGGTCGAAACCACCGGCCGCAGCAATGGCCGCATCATAGCGGCGGCATTCACCAGCAACACCGCCCGGCAAAACAGAACTATCAGGGTAAAAAATATTGCCCGGAGGCACATTTACATGATTGAGCAGGTGGTGATGCGTATAGCTGTAAAAACTGCGGGCATCTTCTTTTGCCAGCGGGTAATACTCGTCCATATTAAAAGTGATCACATTTTCAAAACTTAAACCCTCCTCCCTGTGCCTGCGCACCAGTTCAGTATAAATGGGTATGGGCGATGAGCCGGTTGGCAGCCCCCACACAAAAGACCGCCCTTCCTGCTGCGCACTTGTAATGGCCTGTGCAATGGTTGCTGCCACTGCGTCCACACCAGCCTGTTTGGATATATACCTTTCAATTGTCATCATAAAAAAAGAGCAGTGTATTATCCGCCTGGCAATTGCTTTACTGCCTCCCTGTAAGTTTTGCCAACCGGAATTATGTGACCTGCTACCTGCAATTCATCTGGTGCAAAAACACCCACCTTATCCACTGCCACAATATACGATTTGTGTACCCTCGCAAATTTACCGGAAGGCAGGTTGTCTTCCATATTCTTCATACTTTCCAGCGTAAGAATATTTTTTTGTGTGGTATAAATCTTCACATACTGTTTCCATCCTTCAATAAACAAAATATCAGTGAGCAGTATCTTTACCACCCTGCCATCAGACCTTACATAAATATGGTCGGGTGCTTCGTGATTTTGCCTGAGTATTTGATACTGCTGAAATGCGCTGCATTTGTCTACAGCCTGGGCAAAGCGTTCGTACGAAAATGGTTTGAGTAAGTAATCAACCGCATTCAGCCGGAATCCATCCACCGCATGGCTGGCATAAGCCGTGGTAAATACAATCATCGGTCCATCTTTTAGCTGTTCGGCAAGTGCCAGCCCGTTCATCATTGGCATCTGTATATCCAGGAACAATACATCTGCATTATGTTGCTGCAGCAATACAGGCACTTCTGCAGCGTTAGTGGTAACCGCAACCACCTCTACCGCTTCATGCTGCCGTGCATAAGCCTCCAGCAGTTGTACCGCAAGATCTTCATCATCCACAATAAAGCATTGCAATTTGTTACTGATCATCAGCACAAAGATAGCAAGGCAGTGGTAAATTTAATTCAGGGGTATCAGCAGTTTCACCATATAAATATTGTCCTGCTGCTGTATGCTCAGCCGGTGCCCGGGATACGCAAGCTGCAGGCGCTGTTGCACATTGTGCAGCCCAATACCTGTGCCGGTATCTTTTTGCAGGCTGCTGTTACAGGTATTGCTGCATTCAAACAAAATACTGCTATTGCTGATTTGCAAGTTAATGCTTATCCATGCGCCCGGCTCATCAATATTGCTGTGCTTATAGGCATTTTCAATAAAATTGATAAAGAGCAATGGCTCAATCTGCAGACCCGTTGATTCATTGAGGATGTTCACTGTTGTTTTTTCCCTGATGGTTTTCTTCAACCCGTTGAGTTCAATAAATTGCTGCAGGTATTTTATCTCTTCTTCCACTGGTACTGATTTTTGCCCCGCATCCATCATTACATACCGCATCATATCGCTCAGCTTCAGCAGCATGGGGCCGGCTTCATCCGATTTTACATATAACAGCGAGTAAATATTATTAAGGGCATTGAATAAAAAATGCGGATTCACCTGCGCTTTCAGCCATTTCAGTTCTGCTTCTGCCCTTACCTGCTGCATAGCATCTGCACGTTGCTTCTCTTTTTTGTGCGCAGCAGCCATTACCTGCCAGCTGCTCAGCCCCATGGTAAACAGCAGGTATGGCAGTGTGGAAATATAATGCCCCGCAGTACGCAACCACTCCACTTTCACCGTTAAAAACAGGGCATCTATCTCCACCTTTATTATGCATACGGCTATCACCAGCAACAAAACTGTTGCGGCATAAACCCGGTATGCTTTTGCAAGGAAAAAACGGGGGAGCAGTAAAAAATGATTGAGGTATACAGCCAAAAAATACACTCCAATAAAAGTAACACTGATGTAGAGCAATAAATTACCTGTGCTGGTATGCATACCTGTCTGCGGCAGCCAGTTTTTAAAATAGCTGTAGTTGAGCCAGAAAAAAATACCCCACACCAAAGCATGCACAGTATATATCGAAAGAAAATATTTTCTCATATTTTTACTAAACAACACTGTTGCATTGTTAACAGGCTATAAAGATGCGGATTTTCGCTGAACAGGCATCCCGTTCGTTCATTATTTTAAGCCGTTGGTTCAAAACAGTTCTGCAACCAGTTATGGCAGCGTAATTTGGAGCAGGGTTTGAAAGAAAACCAATAGCCTTAAATTAAAAATTATGAAACAGACAAAGAAAGTTTTTATCCCTGCAGTGTTTGCTGCCATTATATTACTCAATGCCTGTATACCACCGGCACCACGCTACCCCAATGAACCGCCGGATAAAATACTGGCTGATGCGCAGCGCATTTCCGACAGCCTTGAATGGTACATCAAACAATGGATGGACGGAAAAGTACCGGCACAGGTTCCTGCACGCTATATACCCGATGGCGTAATTGACAGTAAAAACTTTTACCTTAAACATCCCGACAGTGTTACCGCAGCAGAAGCATGGGCTACAAGATTTGCGCACCCTGTAAACCTTGACTCCTGCCTGGGTGGTATACCCGACCCTAACGTAACGTACTACCTGATGGGGCCGGGCTTTGCTCCCTTTGGCAGCAAATTGATAATAGAAGGCGAATTTCCGCATTGCCGTTTCTTCAGCATACAGGTATCGCATCCGCTGGATGGAAAAAACTATACCGCCACCCGCTATTTTGGCAGTGCCGAAGTATCCTGGGCGGATGCAGATATTGATCCACTGCCCGGTAATGTAAATCCATTTCGGGTGGGAGCCAACCGCAATGCCACCAACAGAAAATACCAGGTTGAAATAAAAATGGCCAAGAGCGATCCCGTAGCACTTAACAACAATGCCTTTAAACCATTGTATCGGGAACAGGGTAATACCCGCTATGGCTCCCTGCTGGTGTACCAGGGGCCTTGGGGTGAAAAAGATTTTTTTCTCAATCCAAAACCTGCAGCCGAAGCAGGAAGATGGAACCTGGGCAATTTATGGATACGCATTTATGCTCCCGATAAAAACAAAGGAGCAATGGGCGGCGTAGCCATGCCCAAAATGTATTTTCAATTGCCCGATGGCAGAAAGTATTTTTTGGGTGCCGATTTTACTGAACTGAAAAAACGGGCCAATGCCACCATGAAAGCCAGGGAAACTACGGACCAGCAAAGCCAGTACCTGGGCCCGGAAGCAGGCTGGTACAAATCATGGGGCATATTACACAGCATACTCTGCGGCGCCAGCCAGTACAATGGATGGGACAGGCAACTGAACCTGCCAAAAATAAATGCGGTGGATATTGGCCAGTCGGGCCGGGGCGAAAACATGCCTGCACCGGGCAACTACGAACCAAGCGCTACCGGCAATAACTATGTCTCTTATATTGGCCGTGGCATTAACCTGCAAAAGGGCCAGGTGGCAGTGCTGGTGGGTAAAATGCCCACTTTCCCTTACACCAAAAATGGAGACGCTACGATGAAAAAAGCACAACTGCGGTACTGGAGCATTTGCGGATACGACAACAGCATCAGTGCTTCATTGCCCGGCAGTGCCATCAACGGCATTATGGATGAAGATGTGCAACTGGACAGGGAAAGAAATTACATGCTGGTGTATTCAAGGGCAAACGACAAACCTTCCAATGCAGGCAACAGCAATACTACCTGGATAAACTGGGGGCCAACCAATGAGCTGGGGCTCATCATACGTTACCTCACCGTGTCGCCGGAGTGGGATTTTGAGCTGTCGCCCAATGAAAAGCATTTAACCCATACCAACAGTTCGTGGACGGGCAGCCGTTACGACAGTACGCTTATAGGGGTAAACAGCCATAAAGGTTTTATGCAATGTTATTTGCCAAGAATAGTGGTGATGACCAAAGCGGAGTTTGAAGCATTGGGAAATACGTTAACCCCGGCTGATATACCTGTGTGGATGGACAAAAGCAACCGGATAGGTGTAACGGAAGCCCGTAACCAGCCTGCCACTGCCAGCTCAATATGGAATAACGAATACCAGTACCGCCCCGAAAAAGCATTTGACGGCAGCCTAAAAACGAGGTGGAGCAGCAAATGGGGCGAAAAGGAATCTTTTCTTTCAGTTGACCTTGGGCGGGTGATGAAGATCAGCGGTGTAAAATTATTTTGGGATAATGCAGCCGCCAAAGCATACAGCATTGATGTGTCGGATGATGGCACCGTTTGGAAAACAGTATACAACACCAGCAGCGGCAATGGCGGTGTGGATGCCATTAACAACTTAACCAGCAGCGGCCGTTATGTGCGCATGCACGCAACCAAAAGCTGGTGGGGCAGCTACTCCCTTTGGGAAATGGAAGTGGTAAGCCCCGAAATGCCCTGCACCAGCACACCAGAGCCAACTGATGGGAATGCTGTAAACCCGGGCTTAAAAATTTATCCCAATCCGGCAAAAGACAGAGCTACTGTTGATGCTGGCCACCTGCTTGCACCCAATACCACTGCTGCCGTGCAGGTATATGCTGCCAGCGGCAGGCTGGTACATACACAGTTAGCAAGCCATCACTTGTTTAACATCAATTGTTATAACTGGCTGCCCGGTATGTATTTTGTAAAAATGATTATTGGCAGCAAAAATTACCAGGCAGGATTTATAAAAACATAAGTACATTATTGTACACTTTGGGTAAGGGCAGCTTTATACAAAGGCTGCTCTTTTTCCGTATCTGTTAAAAAAGGTATATTTATTTATCATGAAGCAACTTTTACAGCAGATAAAAAACTGCACCGCATGCCTGCAGCACCTCAGTGATGGCGTAAACCCCATTATAGCAGCAGCACCCAAAAGCCGCATTCTCATCATTGGTCAGGCACCGGGCCGCATAGTACACCATACCAGTATCCCCTGGAACGATAAAAGCGGCGACAACCTGCGCAACTGGCTGGGCATTGACAAAGATATTTTTTACAACCCATCATTGATTGCTTTAATGCCCATGAGCTTTTGTTACCCCGGTACGGGCAGCAGCGGCGACCTGCCACCACGGCCTGAATGTGCCCCGCTATGGCATGAGAAACTGTTGAAAAAAATGCCGCAGGTGGAATTGACCCTGCTGATTGGCCAGTATGCACAAAATTATTACCTGGGTAATAGGGTAAAGGCAAATCTTACGGAAACGGTGCGCTGCTTTAAAAATTACCTGCCCCTGCATTTACCATTGCCGCATCCCTCGCCGAGGAACAATATATGGCAGGCAAAAAATGACTGGTTTGGCAAAGAAGTGCTGCCAGAGCTGAGGAAGCGGGTGAGCATGATTACCGGAAAATAAACAGGGTGCTGCCTCTTAAAATAAGTGCACCAAAAAAAACCTATCTTAGTACCATGCGCCCCATCATCATAGGTTTTGGTTTAATGATACTCTGCCTGCTGGTATTGTTTAAAATAGCAGAAGTAAATTTTATACAGGGCGATGTAAAGCTGGAAGTGATTGTAGCCATCGCTGCCATGGTTTTCTTTTTTGTGGGCTTGTATTTCAATTATCAAAACAATAAAAAAAGGGAGGAAACCACCCCGGTAAAACCAGCTATTGAAGCAGAGCCGCCCGGCACAATAGATTATAACCAGATAAAAAGGCTGGGACTTACACAAAGGGAACATGATGTACTGGTAAAAATGGCAGGCGGACTGAGTAACCAGGAGATTGCGGATGCACTTTTCCTTTCTGAAAGCACCATCAAAACCCATGTATCCAGTATCTTTTTTAAACTGGAGGTAAAACGCCGTATACAGGCAGTACAGGTGGCCCGGGAGCTGAAAATTGTGGTTTAATGCCTGTGTATGAGTGGTTTAATACAAAAGGATGAGTAATTCCATGCTTAAGTATGAGGTAAAAAAAGCTTTTGATGCCTATTTTGCAATAAATTATTTTTTATGAAACAGATAGTTTTCCGCTATGGCCTTTATGCCACCCTTGTAATTGTGGGACTGGGAATGGTGGATTTTTTCATTGTATCAAAATTTGCCAGCATTGCCGTGCAGGAAGTAGCCGGGTATCTTACCATGTTCCTCTCGATGATTTTTGTATTTATGGGCATCAGGCATTACCGGGACAGGGTAAATGGTGGCAGCCTCAGCTTTGTACAGGGCCTGAAGATTGGAATACTCATCGTACTGATACCCTCAGTATTCTTTGGCCTGTTTGATCTGTTGTACACGGAAGTAATCAAACCAGACTGGCTGGATACCTATTATACCACTTATATGGAAAGGATAAAGGCAAGTACCCCGCCGGCCAAACTGGCTGCAGCACTCGAAAAAGCAAAGAGAGAAAAAGAGCTCTTTGCCAACCCGGTTTACCAGTTCCTGCTGATGTCTGCCACAGTTTTTATCATCGGGCTGATGGTGACCATTATTTCGGCGCTTACTTTAAGGAGAAAACCGGCAGCAATACAATTACAAAACAATTAAAATTTATACTCATGTTCAATTTACCAATACCAAAACTGGGAGAAATTACCGCATTTACCATCACTACACCCGACCTTGATAAGTCATTACAATTTTATCAATTACTTGGCTTTGCCGAACTGATGCGGTCTGACTTTCCCTTTCCCTGGATACAGGTAAGCGATGGAGCCATACTCATCATGCTGCGCAAAAGTGATGACCCTTATATTGCTTTAACTTATTATGCAAAAGATATTGCCGCAAGTGTACAAGTAGTGGAAGATGCCGGTGTTGTATTTACCGAAACTCCTGCTGCCGGTGATATGGTAAAGCGCTATGTGTTTCAATCACCCGATGGGTTAACCGTGAGCCTGGTAAATATTATGGACGGATTTAAAGCCCCACCCGGTCCCACTATGCTCAACATGCCGCAGGAAGATTATTTTAACCCGGAGAAATATGTAAATAAAACCTGCGGCCTCTATGGTGAATTTGCCCACCCGGTAAAGGATTTGGAAGCCTCCCTTTCCTTTTGGGAAAAGCTGGGATTTATTGCATTGTCAAAAACCCCTGGTGCACAACCCTGGGCTATCCTGAGCGATGGACTTTCTGTAGTAGGCCTGCACCAAACAACCGAATTTGATTACCCGGTGATTACTTATTTTGCAGCAGACATGAAAGCAAAAATTGATCAGCTTATACAAAACGGGCTGCAAAATTATTCGGTACACAGCCCGGGCAATATTATACTCAGCACGCCTGAACAACAAAAAATCAACTTGTTTAACTGGGGAATGTAATAAGGTACAGGGTAAATCAACAATAATAACATTTCACTCATCAAAACAATAACAGTATGCGTTTACTTTCATTCATCGCTCTTGCAATCATGGGCTTGGGTTGCACCGGCACAAAAGGCGTTACCACCACAGCATCCGGCCAGTTAAATGGCACCTGGGTACCCACAAAGCAGGAAATTGGCGGCAAAGCCTTACCCAAAGCAGTTTTTGAAACACAAAAGCTCATCATCAGCGACAGCAATTATACCGTAATGGCAGAAAGTATTGATAAGGGCATCGTGTATTACAATGGTGATAAGATGGATATTTATGGAAGAGATGGCGTGAATAAGGGTAAGCATTTTACAGCCATTTACAAATTGGAGAATGGGGAATTGACTGTTTGCTACAACCTGATCGGCACCATTTACCCAACCGCTTTTGATACTCAGGGCAAGCCGATGTATTTTATGTCGGTGTTTAAAAAGAATTGATAGGCCGGCAACCTTTTAGTATAGCCATAAAACCCGGGTCTTCTGAATATAGTCCCGGGTTTATACTCTGTCAGGGCTACTGTCCTGTTACGCCAATTGAAAAAAGTTGCCAGAACATTTATTTTTTAAAAAATATCTGCACCCTTGCATTTTGCAATATTTCCTGCGGATTTTTTCCGGCGTTTAACGGGCGGCTGCTGCCAAAACTTGTAACAGAAGTAATGCGTGCAGGATTAATTTGCCGTGTTACCAGGTATTGCTTCACCATTTCAGCCCTTTCCTTTGCCAGGTATTCGCAAACTGCATTTACACCTTCCATTCTGTAGGCGTGTCCCTGTATTGAAATGGTATATAATACATCCTGTTTTAATACAGCCACTACACTATCCAGGCTGCTGAATGTAAAAGATGATAAGTACGATTGCTGGTTTTCAAAAGGAACAATCACCATACCAGTGTCGGGGCAGCCATTATTAGCCCTGTAACCAAATTTATCTGCACAGGCATCAGTGGAGTCTGCAATACCATCTTCATCCCGGTCGTAAATGATTGGCGGGGGCGGTTCGGGGTAATTTATTCTCAGTTCCACCTTGCAACTAACAGGGTGCCCGTATTTATTGCGGCTGTTATTTACGGTGATTGCTTTACCCATCCCTTTTACCATCAGCAAACGGGATTCGTTAACGCCCCTGCCCAATATGTAATCCCGAACAAAATCAGCCCTGTTGATGGCTAAGTACTTACAAATGGTATCGCTGCCTTCATCAAAATGTGCGTAACCCAAGATAGAGAGGGTAATTCCCTCATCTTTAAAAAGTAGGTTCACCACACTGTCAATTACTTCAAAGGTATTTTGATCGTAAAGGGCAGAGCGCTTAAATTCAAATGGCACCAATATAAGCCCGGAGTCTTTGGGGGGATATTGAGTAATGCATGATTTAAACTCACGGCTCATGCACTTAACCGGCCCTGCATATAAAAAAGCAGGAGCCGATAAAAACATATATAATAAAACTGTTTTGTTAATACTCATTGTGCTGATAAAACTACATTAAAAAAACCTTCCGGCATTTGTTATTACCAGGCAATCAATACCACCTGCTTTAAGCCAATATCATGCCAGTTGACATTTACCCCTTCTGACCACTTTTACTAAAACTTTTAATACCTGCGCAACACCCTTACCAAATTCATCTGGCGCAGGGCTACAGCCCTGTTTTCTGCCTTCTCCAATCCTTTTACTCACTGCCAGGTTTACGCAACTCCCTTATCAGCCCCTGCCAAAGATACTATACACATGCCGTATCCGCCACCAAAAAGGGCCAGGAAGCATAACAGGCCAACCCGATACCGGCTCCGTTTCCCTAAGCCTGGAGTGTACATTGCAAATAGTATATCATAAGTGCAAAAAGGGGTTTTCTGTATAAATTCGTATTATTAATATGGGAGATTATGAAATACGTAAGGTACGTATATCAAACAGAGGATGAGTTACATTATTTTGAGTTTACCAGTAATGGCCCGAAAGGAAACATCAAAAAAAATTTGTAGAATATTTTAAAGTAAGTGTTGATAATATTTATAATCTTGCTTTTGGAGATTATGACGAGCAAACTGACAGGCTGAATGACAAGATTATAACTAACAATGGCGACAGCACAAAGATTCTTGCTACTGTCGCATCCACAGTTTATGCATTTACCGGCAGATACCCTGATTCATGGGTGTTTGCAACTGGCAGTACAGAAGTAAGAACAAGACTATACAGGATGGGGATTAGTAATAACCTTGAAGAATTAAAAGAAGATTTTTATGTTTATGGCATGAAAACTGATGAATCATTTGAAGAGTTTATTACTGGTGAAGATTATACAGGGTTTCTTGTTACAAGAAAAAATAAAAAAATTGATTTATGAAAATAGAAGAATTAAATAAAGCAAAAGTACCAATCGTGAAAATTGATAAAAAGCTTGAGCGTTTCAGGGGTAAAGTTTTATTCCCCGAAAAGCTGGCTTTGGCAAATAAAATGCTCAAAAATGCAAAATTGCCAAAGCTACCTGCTTCAAAATAGTGCTTGTTCTTAACCTGCCTGCTGCATTACCCCTTCTGTCGCAAGGCCATGCCCTGCTGACCAATGTTACTAAAACTTTTAATCTTTACGCCACACCCTCACCAGCCCCGCCAATGATACCACACACCATACCCCCTCCAGAACTACAAAGGGCCAGTACTCAATCAGCCAGGAAGCATAGCAGGCCAGCCCGGCACCGGCTGCATTCAATACAAAAAAGGCTTTCCCCTCTTTTAACAAATTGAAAGTATTGCAAAAATAGGCCAACAGGATAAGCCCAACACCAATGGTGCCGATAATGTCGTTGTATTGCATGGGGCAAAACTACAACAATATCCGGCCGGGAAAATTGTCCATGGCATGGCGTGCATATTCCATTTGTTACCGCTCCAATCCGTATCATCTTTGCATTGTCAATAACGACAAACAAAAATTTAAAAATACGATTATGACACGTTTAACAGCGGTAAATCCTGATACGGCAACCGGCAAAGTAAAAGAACTCTTTACTGCCATCAATGGCAAACTGGGCATGGTACCCAATATGATGCGTACCATGGGCAACTCTACTGCCCTGCTGGAAGGTTATCTCAACTTCAGCGCTGCATTGGGCAGCGGCAGCCTCGGCGCCAAAACAGGCGAACTGATTGCCCTCACAGTAGCCGAAAGCAATCAATGTGATTATTGCCTCTCTGCACATACCTATATCGGCGCCAACCTGGCAAACATAGATGCAGATGCGCTTACGACTGCAAGAGATGGCCATTCAGCCAATGCAAAAACCAATGCAGCACTGCAGTTTGCCAAAACACTGGTAAGCAAAAAAGGCTTAGTTAGCAATGAAGATGTGAACTACATCAAAGCTGCAGGCTTTACCGAAGGGGAGATTGGCGAAATAGTGGGCCATGTGGCACTGAACATTCTTACCAATTACTTTAACAATACGGCTAATACTGCCATTGATTTTCCGGAGGTGCATGCACTGCAAACAGCAGCGGTATAAAAAGAAAAGAAAGAAAGGTGAAGACATGCGCTTTGCCTTTCTTAGTTTTACCATACAAAATAGTACAAAATGGAACAACGTCATCCCCTGCCGCCTTTTACAGAGGAAACAGCAAAACAAAAAATACAAATGGCGGAAGATGCCTGGAACAGCAGGGACCCTGAAAGGGTTTCAAAAGCATATACTGTTGACAGCGAATGGCGCAACCGTCACCTTTTTATCAATGGAAGGGAGGAGATTGTGGCTTTTCTCACTGCCAAATGGGAAAAGGAACTTGATTACAAACTTAAAAAGGAGTACTGGGCACATACCGGCAACAGGATTGCGGTACGTTTTGAGTATGAGTATCATGACGCTGCAGGTAACTGGTTCAGGGCTTATGGCAACGAAAACTGGGAGTTTGATGAAAACGGCCTGATGGCCAAACGCTATGCCAGCATCAACGATTTGGCTATTGCTGAAAAAGACAGGAAATTGCGTTGATAGTTTATCTTTCCGTCCTGCAAAATAAATTGTGTAACCATTTTCACTTCAGATGCATACTTCAGCACATACACTGGTAAATCCTCAAAACGGTAATCTTGCCTTCAAAATATTTTCGTTTGACGACAATACCTGTTTTGATCATATTCAGCGGCTCAATTACTACTCTGTTATCTGGGTTAAAAAAGGAAGCGGCCGGCTGAGGGTGGATGTGGCTGCACATGATTTTGACAGCAGCAGTATGTTTTTCTTTTCGCCCTACCAGCCCTTTATGATAGAAAATGCCCGTAAACTTACCGGCACTGTACTGCACTTTCACCCTGATTTTTTCTGCATACACAAGCACCAGGCAGAAGTGGCCTGTAACGGGGTGTTGTTCAATAATATTTATGAGCCGCCGTTTATCACCATTGATGAGGCCGCTGCCAGCTCCATCAATGGCCTGCTGCAGCAAATGATTGCCGAAATACAGCATGCGGCATTGGCTCAATACGAGCTGCTTGTATCTTACCTTAAAATTTTTCTTATTACGGCTACCAGGATAAAAGTAAGCCAGCAACCGCTGGCCATGGCCCAAACAGCCAGTGCCAAAGAGCCTTTTATACTGCAAAACCTGAAAGAAGCCATTGAAGCGAATTACCGTACCAAACATTCGGCCAGCGACTATGCAGCCATGCTGAATATTTCGGCAAAAGCACTGGCAAAAATTACCAAAAATTACTTCTCCAAAACACTGAGCGGCCTCATTGCCGAGCGCATTATCATTGAAGCAAAAAGGGAGCTTTATCTCACCAGTAAGCCAGTAAAGCTGATTGCCTACGAACTGGGCTATGAAGATGAATTTTATTTCAGCCGGTTTTTTAAAACCAATGCAGATGTGTCGCCGCAGATGTACAGGGAAACGGTGGGACACGGCAGGGGCCTGTCATGAAAAATCTGCCACTGTACAGCACTGCAGTTTGCCTTTTTGTACACAAAAAAAACAGGTTACCCGAAGCCTCTGTCCGGGTAACCTGTTGAAGGTGATTGATGCAGGATTACTGCTGTATCACCAGTTTTCCATTGTATATTTTTTCGCCACCGGCCGACAAAATTGTTACCGTGTAAATACCGGGAGCAAGCGCTGGAAGCTGTACCCGGTCATTGTTTTGATTGGCGGCTATCCTATGCGTTAA
>JANMIG010000059.1:0-1798 GCA_031375675.1 Chitinophagales bacterium | reverse complement strand
GCCTGCCGAAGATGGTGAAGGCCGCCGGCGGGGCCGTCTGGTCACCCAACGGCGGGGCCCTGACCGAAGCCCTGGTGAAAGAGGCCCAGGCCCTGGGCCTGAAGGTGGTCCCGTGGACCGTGAATGCGCCGCCAGAGCTCGACAAGTTCCTTGCCTGGGGTGTCGATGGCTTGATCAGCGACTACCCAGACCGTCTGCGTGAAGCCATGGCCAGGCGCGGGCTGCCGCTTCCGCAACCGGTGAAGCTGGCGCCCTGAGCGCGATCAGGCCGCCTTGCTGAGCGCAGCGGCCCGCTTGCGCGGCCGGGCGGGCTTGCGCTCCACCAGCTTCAGGCCGGCGCCGCGCGTTGCCTTCTTGGCCGGGGCCGCCGCTTTGGCCGCGGCCTGCACCGGCGCCGGCGCGGCCACCGCAGCGACAGCCGGTGCTTGCGCGTCGCGAGACAGTTGCAGCAGCTTGCGGTGCTCGGCCAGCAGCGAATCAGCCAGATCGGCGATGTCGGGCAGGGCGCGGCGGCAGGCGATGAGGCCGTAGTCGAGGCGGCCGTTGTAGCTTTCGACGGTGACGTTGAGCGCCATGCCGTGGGCCGGTATCGAGACCGGGTAGTAGCTGACGATGCGTGCGCCGGCGAAGTACAGCTGCGCCTGCACGCCCGGCACGTTGGAGATGACCACGTTGGCCAGCGGCGGCAGCACGTTGGCCAGCCGCGAGCGCCCGTACAGCGACGCCAGCCCCGACATCAGCCAGGGTGCGGCGAGCATGGGGAAGTCGGTCGGTATCGCCGCCTTCACGCGGCCGATCATGGCCTTGGTGTTGGCCGAGGCCACGGCGATCTTCTTCAGCCTCTCCAGCGGGTCGGCCACGTCGGTGGCCAGCGTCATGATGACCATGCCGACCTGGTTGTTGGCGGTCTCGTCGCCGGCGGCACGCAGGCTCACGGGCACCGCCGCCGAGAGCGACTTGGCCGGCAGTTCGCGGTGGCCCAGGAAGTAGTCGCGCAGCGCGCCGGCCACGGTGGCCATGACGACGTCGTTGAGCGACACGCCGGCCTGCTTGGCGATGCGCTTCACCTCGGCCAGCGGCACCGTCCGGGCGGCGAAGCGGCGCTGGTTGGTGATGGCCACGTTGAGCGAGGTGCGCGGCGCCAGGAAGTCCAGGTTCTTCGGCAGCGCCCACTGGCGGCGGCCGTGTTCGTCCTTCTCGGGCAGCAGCAGGCTCTTGGCGGCACCGGCGATGGAGGGCAATGCCTTCACCAGCTTCACCACCTGCAGCGCGGTGTTGCTGACGGCGGCCGTGAGCAGTTCGGCCACACCGAGTTGGTACTGGTGGCTGCGCAGCCGGGGCCGCGGCGGCTTGATGCGGCGGCCGCTGGGCTCGGTGTCGAGGATGGCCCGCCCCAGCGCGATGCCGGCCTGGCCGTCGAGCCGCGCGTGGTGCACCTTGATGTACAGCGCCACTTCGCCGCTGCGCAGGCCGTCGATGACGAAGAATTCCCACAGCGGCCGGCTGCGGTCGAGCAGCGTGGAGTGCAGTCGCGCCACGTACTGCTGCAACTGGCTGTTGCTGCCCGGCTTGGGCAGTGTGATGTGGCGCACGTGGTGGTCGAGGTCGATGTCCTCGTCTTCCACCCACACCGGGTTGCTCAGGTCGAAAGGCATCAGCGCCAGCTTGCGCGTGAAGACGTCGGCCAGGTGCAGCCGCTCGGCCAGGCAGGCCTTGACGTCCTCGAAGTAGTCGCCGCTGTAGCCCGGCGGCAGTTCCAGCACATGCAGAGAGCCCACGTGCATGGGCATCTCGGGCG